>NZ_CALXGA010000031.1 GCF_944387725.1 uncultured Intestinimonas sp.
GTCCGGCAGAAGGAGACCAAGGGCCTGGGCCACGCCATCTGGCGGGCCAAGCGCTTCGTGGGGGACGAGCCCTTCGCCGTCCTGCTGGGCGACGACATCATGCGCTCGGAAAAGCCGGTCATCGGCCAGCTCATCGACGCGGCGGAGAAGTACGCCGCCTCCTGCGTGGGGGTTCAGGAGGTGAGCACCGAGGCCATCGTCAAGTACTCCTCTGTGAAGGTGGAGCCACTGGGCCCCCGGACCTACCGGGTCACGGATATGATTGAGAAGCCCCGGCCCGAGGAAATTTTCTCCCACTATGCCATCCTGGGCCGCTATGTGCTCCGGCCCGGTATCTTCAGCATCCTGGAGAACCTGAAGCCCGGCTACGGCGGAGAGATTCAGCTCACCGACGGGCTCCGGGAGCTGTGCAGGGGGGACACCATGACGGCGGTGGACTTCCAGGGGAAGCGGTACGACACCGGCAACCTCAAGGGCTTCCTGGAGGCCACCATTGACTTCTCTCTGGCCCACCCCGAGACCGGGGACTGGCTCCGGTCCTTTCTCAAGGAAAAGGCACTCACCCTGTAAGGGACAGACAGCGGCCTTCCGCCCGGGCGGAGGGCCGCTGTTTTACGGGTCCGGGGGCAGAAAGCCCCATACTTTGATTTTATTTTGTAGAATTTTCCTTTGATTCTCCTCTGGATATTGGAGAATGTGCCGCTCCAGGGCCTGGCGGGCGGCGCCGATGTCCCCGCCCCGGAGCCCCAGATCGTAGAGGTCCCGGCCGGTGAGGGCGCTCTCCGGCCTCTCGGGCCGGAGGACCGCCCGGCGGAGCCGCCGCTCCACTGGCAGGGAGGTGATGTCCACTCCAGCGGTCTGGCAGAAGCCCCGCCAGCGCGCCTCCGGCGTGGGGGGCAGGGCGGCCAGACCGGTGAGGTCCACCCGCCGGGCGGGGGCTCCGAACCGGGTGAGCATCCCCAGCGCCACCGGCAGGGAGGAGCGCTCCGGCCGGGGGGAGAGGAGGATTTTTTCCAGCTCAGCCTTTACCCGCTCCCCGGAGACCTTGTCCAGCCTCCCGGCGTTCCGGGCCAGGGCGGCGGCGGTCCCCGGCTCCAGGGTGAAGTCCAGCTGGGCCGCGAAGCGGACAGCCCGCAGCAGCCGCAGGCCGTCCTCCTGGAAGCGGCGGTCCGGGTCCCCCACACAGCGGACAAGCCCCGCCGCCAGGTCGGCCTGGCCTCTGAAGGGGTCCGCCACCACCCCGTCCCGGCCCAAGGCCATGGCGTTGATGGTGAAGTCCCGCCGGGCCAGGTCCTCCCGGAGCCCCACCCCAAAGTCCACGGCGTCGGGCCGCCGGCCGTCGGAGTAGCCCCCCTCCCGGCGGAAGGTGGTAACCTCCAGGGCCATGCCGTCCAGGAGGACGGTGACGGTGCCGTGCTTGAGCCCGGTGGGAACGGCATGGGGAAAGAGGGCCAGGACGGCCTCCGGCCGGGCCGAGGTGGCGATGTCCCAGTCCCCGGGCGTCCGGCCCAGCAGGCTGTCCCGGACACACCCCCCCACCGGGAGGGCCTCCGCGCCGGCGTCCCACAGGACCCCGCAGCAGGCGCACACCGGCTCCGGCACCTGATTCCAGTTCATTTTCCTTCCTCCTTCGGTATCTTTTCCTTGCCTCAGGTCTATAATGGCTGTATAATAATGTCCGCTGCATTATTGATTCGTGCGGCAGGCCGCGCAGTGTGCGCAAAAACCGGCGAAAATGGCCGTTACTGCGAGGATGCGGACATCGTTCCCAGAGTTCCCTCTGGGGTGGCCCGGACAAGAATCCCTCCCGGGCCGTCCCTATCATTATAATCTTCCAAAAAGGGCGTGTAAACCCATGACAGTCAATGAGCTCCAGCCCTATCTCGCCCCTGGCCGCCGGGCCCATCTGGTGGGCATCGGCGGGGTGTCCATGTCCCCCCTGGCGGAGGTCCTCCACGGAGCGGGCATGGTCATTACCGGCTCCGACATGCGGGAGAGCCCCGCCGTGGAGCACCTGCGGAGTCTGGGCATCCCGGTGGCCATCGGCCACCGGGCCGGGAACCTGGGGGAGGCCGAGCTGGTCATCCGCACCGCCGCCGTACACGACGGCAACCCGGAGATCGCCGCCGCCCACGCCAGGGGAATCCCCGTCTTCGAGCGGGCCCAGGCCTGGGGAGCCATTATGCGGGGCTACCGCCACGCCCTGTGCATCTCCGGCACCCACGGAAAGACCACCACCACCTCCATGTGCACCCACATCGCCATGGCCGCCGGCCTGGACCCCACGGTGATGATCGGCGGCACCCTCCCCCTGCTGGGGGCGGGGCACCGGGTGGGCCGGGGGGACACCATCATCCTGGAGTCCTGTGAGTACTGCAACTCCTTCCTCGCCTTCTTTCCCACCGTGGCCGTCATTTTGAACATTGAGGCCGACCACCTGGACTTCTTCCGGGACCTGGAGGATGTGGAGCGCTCCTTCCGGCGCTTTGCCGACCTGGTGCCCCAGGGGGGGCGCATCATCGCCAACCGGGATGACGCCAACACCATGGCTGCCCTGGCCGGGGAGACCCGGCCCGTCACCACCTTCGGCTTGGAGGAGGGGGATGTCCACGCCGCCAACCTCACCTGGGAGAAGGGCCTGCCCACCTTCGATATTGTCTGCCGGGGGGAGGTCTACGCCCATGTGTCCCTGAAGGTGCCCGGGCTCCACAATGTGAGAAACGCCCTGGCGGCGGCGGCCTCTGCCCTGGCCCTTGGGGTCACTGGGGAGGCGGCGGCGCGGGGCCTGGAGCAGTTCCGGGGGGCGGGCCGCCGGTTTGAGCACAAGGGGAGCTTCCACGAGGCGGAGGTCTACGATGACTACGCCCACCACCCAGGCGAGCTGGAGGCCCTGCTGGATACCGCCCGGAGTCTGGGGTATGAGCGGATCATCTGCGCCTTTCAGCCCCATACCTACACCCGGACCGCCGCCCTCTTCGACGACTTTGTGGAGGTGCTGAAGAAGCCGGATGTCACCCTGCTGGCTGAGATTTTCGCCGCCCGGGAGACCAATGAGAGCGGTATCTCCTCCCGGGACCTAGCGGAGCATATCCCCGGGGCCCGGTACTTTGCCACGCTGCCGGAGGTCACCCAGGACCTTCGGGACCTGGCCCGGCCCGGGGACCTGATCCTCACCGTAGGGGCCGGGGACATCTACACCGTGGGGGAGGCCCTGGTGTCCGGGGCCGACTGAGCGGTTTGCAGGCCGCTTCCCGGCGGCGGACCATACAAGAGAGGATGGATAGCCATGCGGATTTTGATTCTGGACGGCCAGGGGGGCGGCATCGGCAGCCGCCTGGCGGCCCTGCTGCGGCCCCGGCTTCCGGAGGGCTGTGAGCTCCTCTGCGCCGGCACCAACGCCCTGGCCACCAGCGCCATGCTCAAGGCGGGGGCCGCCCGGGGGGCCACCGGGGAACACGCCGTCATCTATAACGCCCAGCGGGCCGATCTGATCCTGGGGCCCATGGGCATTCTTCTGGCCAACGGCATTCTGGGGGAGGTCTCCCCGGCCATGGCCGCCGCCGTCTCCGGGGCCGAGTGCGGGAAGATATTGATCCCCTCTTCCACCTGCGGCGTCCTGGTGGCAGGGGTGGAGGAGCGCCGCCTGGAGGACTATCTCAACCACGCTGCGGAGCTGGCCATGGAGGAGATCGCCCGCCTGACGGGCTGTTGAAGCCGGGCTTGACTCCAGGCTGACGTCCTGGGCGGAGGAGGGCCGGGCGGCGGCGCGGCTGCGGTGGAATGGGTGCGATGTGCCCATATAAGGGCCATCCGGCTTGGATATTACCCAAAACTTGTTTCCCATGAGGGTCATGGGGGCTGGGACCGCCGGCGTGCCGTGGCCCTTTTCCTTTCGGGCGGCCATGCACAGGTCCAGTGGCCGGTGCATACACTGGTGTGGAATGCCGGATTGCGAAAGGGGGGGCGGAGAATGCCGGAAAAACAGCACGACGAGGAGCGGCGGCAGGGCCAGGGGGATGTGGATGACCTTATTTTCCATGGAGAGCCCCAGACCGGCGCCAGCAACCGCTGACCCGCCCCGCTGTCGGGTCGGGGCCTGCTCCCGGCCGGCGGGCGGAAGCGGCGGCGCGCCCCCTTTCAGCGCGGGCCTCTCCCGCCCTGCCGGGCCCCAAACTGGGGCGGCGGCGGAAAACTTGCGTTTTTTATAAAAAATCAGTTGTCAATCCACGATAGTTGAGATATAATGACTAAGACAGTGACGCAAGAAAACGGCGGCGCTTTCGATTAGCAAATGTAAGGAGAGGAAACGACTATGAGCTATTCCGTGCAAAATATCCGCAATGTCTGCCTGCTGGGCCACGGTGGAAACGGAAAGACGTCCCTGGCAGAGAGTATGCTGTATCAGACCGGCGCCATCGACCGGCTGGGTAAGGTCACCGACGGGAACACCGTCAGCGACTTCGATCCCGAGGAGGTCCGCCGCCAGTTTTCCATCTCCACCGCCGTGGTGCCTGTGGAGTATAAGGGCTGTAAGATCAATGTGCTGGACACCCCCGGCTACTTTGACTTCGCTGGGGAGGTCATCGAGGCCCTGCGGGTGGCCGACGCCGCCGTCATCGTCTGCTCGGCCAAGAGCGGCATGAGCGTGGGCGCGGAGAAGGCATGGAAGTACTGCGAGGAGCGGAAGATGCCCCGTATCCTCTACATTTCTAAGACCGACGAGGACAACGCCGACTACAACGCCGCCTTTAACACCCTCCGGGAGCGCTTCGGCAAAAACGTGGCCCCGGTGGTGGCCCCCATCTGGGATGAGGACAAGAAGGTCATCGGCATCATCGACGTGCTCAACAAGCGGGCCTATGACATCGAAAACGGCAAGCGCCATGAGATCCCCGTACCTGACAACAAGAAGGACGTGCTGGACGAGCTCTACAACGCCCTGGTGGAGTCGGTGGCCGAGACCAGCGAGGAGTTTATGGACCGCTACTTCAACGGCGAGGAGTTCACCTATGCCGAGATGATCCAGGGCCTCCACGCCGGCGTCAAGGACCTCTCCCTCTTCCCGGTGGTCTGCGGCTCCGCCCTCAGCGGCCTGGGCACCCAGATGCTTTTGGACAACATCGTCAACCTCCTGCCCTCCCCCCTGGAGGGCAAGCCTGAGATCGGCGAGGACGACCACGGCGACATGGTGGAGTTCGCCGTCTCCCCAGGCGCGGTGCCCGCCGCCTTCGTGTGGAAGACCGTCTCCGACCAGTATGGCAAGTACTCCTATGTGAAGGTGCTCTCCGGCACCCTGGAGTCCGACATGTCCGTGGTGAACGCCCGCACCGGCTCCACCGAAAAGCTGGGCCGGCTCTACACCATCCGGGGCAAGAAGACCGAGGAGGTCAAGAAGCTCTCCTGCGGCGACATCGGCGCCGTGGGCAAGATGGATAAGCTCAAGACCGGCGACACTCTCTGCGACGCCCGGAACGTGGTGAAGCTCGTTCCCCTGGCCTTTCCCGAGCCGGTTTACTCCATGGCCATCTCCCCCAAGGTCAAGGGGCAGGACGACAAGATCGCCGCCGGCCTGGCCCGGCTCAACGAGGAGGACCAGACCTTCACGGTGGTCAACAACGCCGAGACCCGGCAGGTGGTGGTCTCCGGCACCGGCGACATCCAGCTGGATGTGCTGGTGTCCCGGCTCAAGTCCCGCTTCGGGGTGGAGGCTGAGCTCTCCACGCCCCGGGTTCCCTACCGGGAGAAGATTCGGAAGAAGGTGGAGGTCCAGGGCCGCCACAAGAAGCAGACCGGCGGCCACGGCCAGTTCGGCGACGTGTGGATTCGCTTCGAGCCCGGAGAGCAGGAGGAGATGGAGTTCTGCGAAGAGGTGGTGGGCGGCGCCGTGCCCAAGAACTACTTCCCGGCCGTGGAGAAGGGTCTCCGGGAAGCCGTCCAGCACGGCGTGCTGGCGGGCTATCCCGTGGTGTACCTGAAGGCCACCCTGTACGACGGCTCCTACCATCCGGTGGACTCCTCGGAAATGGCCTTTAAGACCGCCGCCCAGCTTGCCTACAAGGCCGCTTTGGCCCAGGCCAACCCTGTGCTGTTGGAGCCCATCGGCGAGCTGAAGGTCACTATCCCCGACAGCTACATGGGCGACGTCATCGGCGACTTGAACAAGCGCCGGGGCCGTATCGTGGGCATGAACCCAGACGGCGAGGGCAATCAGATTGTGGAGGCGGAGGTCCCCATGGGGGAGATGAGCTCCTACGCCATTGACCTGCGCTCCATCACCCAGTCCCGGGGCAGCTTCACCTATCACTTCGTCCGCTACGAGGAAGCCCCTCCCGCAGCCCAGGAGAAGGCCATCGAGGCGGCTAAGGCCATGCAGGAGGCTGAGTAACCGCATACCGTCCAGCGGGGGCCGGATTTTGCCGGCCCCCGTATTTTTTGCCGGCCCTCTGGGACAGCAGTATTTCCCACATGCCTTTTGACCGGCAGCCCGGCAGAGGTCCGCCGGCCTTGGCCTGGAACTTGCGGCCCTGCCGCTGTTGGAAGCCTCGTTCGGCTTTGGATTCAGGAAAGGTATTGAATATCATCCAACACAGGCATTTTACATTTGGCCCTGGATCGGTTACAATATTGTCCATTGAGACCGCAGCATACAGAGCGGCAGATTGGTTTGGGAGACAATTTCTATGGAATACCGAAAGCTCCCCCATGGGGAGGAGCGCATCAGCATTTTGGGCCTGGGCACCAGTTCCATCGGCATGGCCGGGGAGAAGGAGATCCGGGCCACTGTGGATCTGGCCCTGGAGCGGGGCGTCAACTTCTTTGACCTGGCCTCGGCGGACGACGCCCCCTTCCCGGTTTATGGGGCGGCCATGGCCGGGGTTCGGACCCAGGTTCATTTCCAGATCCACTTCGGCGCCAACTACCAGAGCGGCAGCTACGGCTGGACCACCGACCTGGACACCATCCGGCGCTCCATAGACTGGCAGCTCAAGGCCCTGAGGACCGACTACATCGACTTTGGCTTTCTCCACTGCCTGGACGAGGTTTCCGACCTCCAGAAGGTGATGGACGGCGGCGTGCTGGCGTATATCCAGCAGCTCCAGCGGGAGGGGACGGTGCGGCACATCGGCCTGAGCTCCCATACCCCGGAGGTGGTGAACCGGGTGCTGGACCTGGGCATCCTGGACCTGCTCATGTTCAGCATCAACCCCGGCTACGACTACCACCACGGGGACTATGCCATCGGCGGCGCGGCCGAGCGCATGGCCCTCTACCGCCGGTGCCAGGCAGAGGGGGTGGGCATTTCGGTGATGAAGGCCTTTAGCGGCGGCCAGCTCCTGGACGCCCGGACCTCTCCTTTCGGCCAGGCCCTCACCGAATACCAGTGCATCCAGTATGCCCTGGATAAGCCGGGGGTCCTGGCTGTCCTGCCCGGCGTTCGGAACCGGGCGGATCTGGAGCGGCTGCTGGGCTTTCTGGACGCCCCCCCGGAGGCCCGGGACTACTCGGTGCTGGGCACCTTTACCCCCACGGACGCCTCCGGCCTGTGCGTCTACTGCAACCACTGCCAGCCCTGTCCGGCGGCCCTGGACGTGGGGCTCATCAACAAGTACTACGATCTGGCCCGGGCGGGGGACGCCCTGGCCCGTGCCCACTACGAACACCTGGACAAACACGCCGGAGACTGCGTCCAGTGCGGACACTGCGACCGCCGCTGCCCCTTCCATGTGGAGCAGACCGGACGCATGAAGGAAATCCAGACCTATTTCGGCCGGTGAGTGCGTATCCTGCTTTCTCTCCGGCGATCCTACAAAAAACCGCGGCGGAGCCCCAGGCTCCGCCGCGGTTTTTTGATGTACTGCATCTGGTCACAGCTCCTCCTGGAGGGTGAGCATCCGGTAGAGCATCCCTCCATAGCGCCCCTCCAGATCGGCGACATCCTCCTGACTGTAGACGCCGCTGCCCGGCAGCCGCTGCAGGGAGTCCAGAAAGCTCCGGGCGGCCTGAATCAGGACCTCACTCTGGACCGTGTAGAACATGGGGCCCTTCCCGGTGAGGTAGGCCGAGGGGTTTTTCAAAAAGAGCTTCTTGTGATTGAGATAGGCGGACAGGAACGGCTGATCCGCCGCCGGCAGGGCATCGTCGTCCAGCAGAATAAAGCGGATGTGGGGATTGCCCAGCAGCCGCTCCTTGACGGCCTCCAGGTGCTCCAGCCGCTGGGCGGGGGTCATCTGGTAAAAAATATCCGCAAAGATGAGCTCACCGGACTCCAGGTAGCGCAGGAGGGAGGACTTGAGAAGATAAAAGTCGATGTTGCGCTTCTGGAAGACCTCCTCCCAGGTGATGAAGAGCCGCCGAATATCCTGGGTGCGGTCTGAATCCAGCCCGCTGGCGGCTCCAGCCTGAACCAGCCAGCCGCAGGCCGCCTCCGGCAGCAGAAACTCAAAGCCGAAGCAGGAGAAGAACTGAAACTGGTCCCGGCTGTAGAAGTCGGTGCGGTAGCCGTTGCGGTTCATGTCCTCCGACCGGGCCGGGCTCAGGAGGATGGGCTGCTCCCGCAGCCGGGCCCAGGCAATCGCCCACAGCCGGGCCCCGGACGGCCCCTCCGCAGCCAGAAGGGTGTCCAGCTCCCCCCAGCGGTCCAGGCCGGCCAGCATGGCAGTGCCGTCCCGAATGGCCAGGAGGCCCTCCCGCTCCAGACCCGCCCCGTCATAGAGGGTGACAAAGGTATCCCGGTGCCGGCTGAAAAAGCGGTAGAGGAGCCGCAGGCTCCGGTCCGGGTTCCGCTGGAACCGCTCCAGGTCCAGGGCGGCGTGGAGATGAACCTCTCCCGCCCGAAATAGGTGGTCCAGGACGGCGAGGTCCCGGCTCTCCAACAGGGTCAGCAGATCAATGGTGCAGACCACCGCCCCCTCCGGCCCGCTTTTTGGGGGCGTCAGGTCCCGGAGCTTCCCCAGCATCTCGTGGCGCTGGGTCAGCAGATCCAGCCCCCCGGCGGGACATGGGGCCTCCCGGTGATGGGAGGAGGCCTCATAGGCACTGTTGAGCAGGGCGGTGATCCGGCGCTCCAGGGACAGATCCCCTCTGGCCTGGGGAAAGGCGGCGGTGAAGTCGGCCTCTTGACTGTCCCTCTCTATGATTGCGGCAAAATACCGTCCCAGGGCGGCGTCCACGCTGTGGGCCGTCTTGGGGGCGGGCAGCAGGTCCTTGTTGCACCACTTGCTGACATACGAGACGTCGTACCCCACCTCCTCCGCTGCGGCATAGAGCTTGGTCCCGGTGAATTCCAGCAGCCGCCGGAGCAGACTCCCGTAGGCCGTCATAGGCCATCCCTCCCTGTAAACTGTCTTCTTCATCAGTATAACACAGGCCTGCGGGTATTTCAAATCCATGTGAAAAAATTGACAAATTTTGCGCTTGGTTTTTCAATTTCATGCAACAGCTTGCCAGAAGACGCCATTGCATTTCATGGCGGAAAGCCGGAGGATTTGTTATACTAATCTCAATTCAAGAGGAAAGGATGATCGCGTTATGAAACCCCTGCGGATGCACCATGTCGGTGTGGTTCTCCCCGCCATCGAACAGGCGGAGCGCCTGATCAAACTCTTTGGCCTGAAGGTGGACTACCGCGGCTACGTCAAGAGCTACCATGCCGACCTGATCTTCACCCAGTATGGTCCTAACGAGAGCCCCATCGAGTTCATCATTCCCCACGAGGGCGTCCTCACGAAATTCAACAACGGCAAGGGCGGCATCGCTCACATCGCCTTCGAGGTGGAGGACGTGGTGGCAGCCAGCCGGGAGCTGGAGGAGCAGGGCCTGGAGATGCTGGAGCCGGCTCCGGTGGAGGGCACCTCCGACATTATCGTCAACTTCCTGCGGCCCCGCTACTCCGAGGGCATTCTCTTCGAGCTGGTCCAGACTGTGGGCCCCATCGACCGCAGCGGCGGCGATCAGCCTGAGGGCTGAGCAGGAGGGAGTCAGGCTTTTTCCACAAAACGGTCGGTAAGAAATCAGGCAAACCTCCAATCTTTCGCCGCACCTCATCAATCTGCTTGACAGTCGCCGCTCTCTGCACTATAATTCTGCTTCAGAATAATTCTGAATAAGAACTATTTAACCATTTCAGAAGGAGGTCGAAACATGTATACCATGGGAATCGACGTTGGCTCATCCTCCTCCAAGGCGGTCATCCTCCGGGATGGCAGCGAGGTGGTGGCCGAGGCGGTGGTCCAGGCCGGTACCGGCAGCAGCGGACCGGGCCGGGTGCTGGAGGAGATTGCCGCCCGCAGCGGCTTAAAGGTCCAGGACATGGCCTTCATCCTGGCCACAGGTTATGGCCGCTCCAACCTGCCCATGGCGGATAAGCAGATGAGCGAGATCACCTGCCACGCCAAGGGGGTCTTCTTCGAGGAGCCCACCGCCCGGACCATCATTGACATCGGCGGCCAGGATGTGAAGGCCATTGCCCTCACCGACCAGGGGACCATCCGGCAGTTCTACATGAACGACAAGTGCGCCGCCGGTACGGGCCGCTTCCTGGAAGTCATGTCCCGAGTGCTGGAGGTGGGGCTGGACGAGATGGCCGGCTATCACTTCCGCTCTCAGCATCCCGCCTCGGTGAGCAGCACCTGCACCGTCTTTGCCGAGTCAGAGGTCATCTCCCTGCTCTCACAGGGCATGGCCAAGGAGGATATCATCGCCGGCGTCCACTTCAGTGTGGCGGCCAAGGCCTGCGCCCTGGCCCAGCGGGTTGGCGTCCGGGAGTCCGTGGTTCTGACCGGCGGCGTAGGGCAAAACAGCGGCGTGGCCGACGCCATTCAGAAGGAATTGGGGCAGCAGATCCTGGTCGCCCGGGACCCCCAGCTCACCGGCGCTCTGGGCGCTGCCCTGCTGGCTTATGAGGAACAGATCAGAAAGGAGAAATCAGCATGAGTGTGAAACAGCTCAGTCAGATGTCCGCCAAGGAGCTGCTGGCCTACTACCAGGCCAAGCTGGACGAGGAGGCCCGCCAGGCCAAGGCAAACGGCAAGCTGGTGTGCTGGTCCGCCTCCGTGGCGCCCCCCGAGCTGTGTGTGGCCATGGACATCGCCATGGTCTACCCGGAGACCCACGCCGCCGGCATCGGCGCCCGGAAGGGCGCCCTGGATATGCTGGAGGTGGCGGACCGTCTGGGCTACAACGTGGATTGCTGCTCCTACGGCCGTGTGAACATCGGCTACATGGAGCTGCTCAAGGAGGAGGCCATGACCGGGAAGACCCCGGAGGTCCTGGCCAACTCTCCCGCCGCCCGGGTGCCCCTGCCCGACCTGGTGATCACCTGCAACAACATCTGCAACACCCTCCTCAAGTGGTATGAGAATCTGGCCGCCGAGCTGGATATCCCCTGCATCATCATTGATGTGCCCTTCAACCACACCATGCCTGTCTCCGAGGAGTCCAAGGCCTACATCGCCGATCAGTTCCGCAACGCCATCTCCCAGCTGGAGGTCATCTGCGGCCGGCCCTTCGACTACGAGAAGTTCCACGCCGTCCGGCAGCAGACCCAGCGCTCCATCGCCCAGTGGAACCGCATCGCCACCATGAGCCAGTACAAACCCTCCCCCCTCAACGGCTTCGACCTCTTCAACTACATGGCCCTGGTGGTCTGCGCCCGGAGCCGGGACTACGCTGAGATCACCTTCCGCAAGTTCGCCGACGAGCTGGAGGAGAAGTACAAGAAGGGTGAGTCCGCCTTCAAGGGCGCGGAGAAGAACCGGGTTGCCTGGGAGGGCATCGCCGTGTGGCCCTACCTGGGGCACACCTTCAAGACCCTCAAGAACCAGGGCTCCATCATGACCGGCTCCGCCTACCCCAATATCTGGGATCTGACCTATGACGCCGAGGACGAGACCCTCCACTCCATGGCCGAGGCCTACACCCGCACCTACATCAACACCTGCCTGGACAACAAGGTGAAGGTCCTCCGGGGTATCATGGACCGGGGCAAGTGTGACGGCGTGGTCTATCACCTCAACCGCAGCTGCAAGCTCATGAGCTTCCTGAACGTGGAGACCGCCGAGCTGATTCAGCAGGCCAACGGCCTGCCCTATGTGAGCTTCGACGGGGACCAGACCGATCCCAGAAACTTCGCCCCCGCCCAGTACGACACCCGGGTGGAGGCCCTGGGCGAGATGATGGATCAGGCCGCCCAGACCGCCGGGGAATAAGGAAGGAGTGTAAAGCATGGAACAGAACGTGAAAACACTGCTGGAGCAGTTCCGTACCATCGCCGCCAACCCCAAAAAGGCGGTAGAGGACCACAAGGCCGAGACCGGCAAGGGCGCCATCGGCATGATGCCGGTTTACGCCCCCGAAGAGATGGTCCACGCCACCGGCTTTCTCCCCGTGGGCCTGTGGGGCGGCAACCGTCCGGTGAGCAAGGCCCGGACCTATCTGCCTCCCTTTGCCTGCTCCATCATGCAGCAGGTTATGGAGCTGGAGTGCGACGGCGCTTATGATATTCTGGACGCAGTGGTCTTCTCCGTCCCCTGCGACACCCTCAAGTGCATGAGCCAGAAGTGGAAGGGATCCGCCCCGGCTCTGGTGTTCACCCATCCCCAGAACCGCGGCCTGGAGGCGGCCAACCGCTTCCTGGAGCACGAGTATGCCGTTCTCCAGGAGAAGCTGGAGGAGGTCACCGGCGTCAAGGTTACCAACGTCGCCCTGGAGCAGTCCATCCAGGTCTACAATGAGAACCGGGCTGTGATGCGCGAGTTTGCCAAGCTGGCGGCCGAGTATCCCCAGGTCATCTCTGCCGTGGACCGTCACGCCGTCTTCAAGGCCCGGATGTTCATGGAGAAGTCCCGCCACACCGCCCTGGTGCGGGAGCTGATGGAGGCAGTCCGAGCCAGCGATCCCCAGCCCTGGATGGGCAAGAAGGTGGTGGTCACCGGCATCCTGGTGGAGCCCGACGGACTGCTGTCCCTCTTTGACGAGCTGGGTCTGGCCATCGTGGCCGACGACCTGGCCCAGGAGTCCCGTCAGGTCCGGGTGGACGTCCCCGAGGGGGACGAGGCGCCCCTCTACCGTCTGGCCCGGGTGTGGCAGAACATGTACGGCTGCCCCCTGGCCACCGATACCAAGAAGGCCCGCGGCCCCATGCTCCAGGATATGGTCCGCAAGACCGGCGCCGACGCCGTGGTGGTGGCTATGATGAAGTTCTGCGACCCGGAGGAGTGGGATTACCCCATCTACCACCGTCAGTTCGGCGAGTGGGGCATCCGCGACCTGATGATCGAGGTGGACCAGGAGGCCGTCTCCTTCGAGCAGGCCCGCACCCGCCTCCAGAGCCTGGTAGAGACGCTGTAACGATGGGTCAGGTCAAGATTATCACCGCCCAGGAGGCTGCTGCCCTCCTGAAGGACGGGGACACATTTACCACCAGCGGCTTCGTGGCAAGCAGCATTCCCGAGGCCCTGAACAAGGCGGTGGAGCAGCGCTTCCTGGAGACCGGCCACCCCTGCAACCTCACTTACATCTATGCCTCCTCCCAGGGCAACCGGGACGGCCGCGGCGCGGAGCGCTACGCCCACAAGGGCCTCCTCAAGCGGTTTGTCGCGGCCCACTATGCCACCGTCCCCGCCCTGGGGGCGATGGCCCTGCGGAACGAGATGGAGGCCTATAACCTCTCCCAGGGGGCGCTGTGCCACCTGTTTCGGGACATTGCCGCCCACAAGCCGGGCACCATCACCAAGGTGGGTCTGGGTACCTTCATCGACCCCCGGAATGGCGGCGGCAAGGTCAATGACATCACCACTGAGGACATGGTGGAGCTGCTGACCATTCACGGGCAGGAGTACCTCTTTTATCCCGCCTTCCCCATCCAGGTGGCCTTCCTGCGGGGCAGCTTCGCCGACGAGCGGGGCAACGTCACGCTGGAAAAGGAAGTGGCCAGCCTGGAGGCCACCTCCGTGGCTCAGGCCGTCAAGAACAGCGGCGGCATCGTGGTGGTCCAGGTGGAGGGCGTGGTCAAGACCGGCAGCCTGGACCCCCGGCTGGTGAAGATTCCCGGCATCAATGTGGACTATGTGGTGGTGGCTGAGCCCGAGGATCACCAGCAGTCCCTGGGCTGCGGCTACAACCCGGCCCTGTGCGGGGAGCGCCGTGCCCCGGATGCCGTGGCCGCGCCCCTGCCCCTCTCCGCCAAGAAGATCATCGGCCGCCGGGGCGCTATGGCGCTGGAGCCCAATGTGGTGGTAAACCTGGGCGTGGGTGCGCCTGAGTATGTGGCCGCCGTGGCCTCGGAAGAGGGCATCGGCAATCAGATGACCCTGACGGTGGAGAGCGGCCCGGTGGGCGGCATTCCACAGGGCGGTCCCCGGTTTGGCGCCTCCCTCAACCCTGAGGCCATTCTGGACCAGGGGTACCAGTTCGACTTCTATGACGGCGGCGGTCTGGATCAGACCTTCCTGGGCCTGGCCGAGTGCGACGCCAAGGGCAATATCAATGTCAGCCGCTTCGGACCCAAGATTGCCGGCTGCGGCGGCTTTATCAATATCTCCCAGAACACCCACAAGGTCTACTTCTGCGGCACCTTTACTGCCGGCGGCCTGAAGGTCCGGGTGGAGGACGGCCGCGTCCACATCGACCAGGAGGGACGGGAGAAGAAGTTCCTACGGCAGGTGGAGCAGGTCACCTTCAGCGGAGATATGGCCATTCAAAACGGCCAGGAGGTGTCCTACCTCACCGAACGGTGCGTCTTTGTCCTTCGGCCCGACGGCCTCCACCTGACGGAGATCGCCCCCGGCATTGACCTCCAGCGGGACATCCTGGACCAGATGGAGTTCACCCCGGTGATTGACATGGTGGACGGACAGGTTCCCCTGATGGACCCCCGCATCTTTGTGGACGCCCCCATGGGCCTGGGCCAAACGGTCTAAGCGCCCGGCCGGAAGCCGGAACCCTGGCGCACGTCCTGCGGCCAGAGGTTTTTCACGGATATCAAATTCGAAAACTGCGAAGCGCCGGTGTTTGTGCGGTGCTTCGCGGTTTTTTTGCCGCTTTTGTTTGTGTCCCCAGAGGCGAATACCAGGGGAGGAAGGTCACTGCGGACGTTTCTTTTCGGTGTTCAACTTGATTTTACAATCAACCGAAATAAAAAAGCGTCCGAGGAGATGTCAATTCCCTCGGACGCTTTCTGATTTGTCAGTTGTGGGGGGACTGTGCGCTTCACGCGGTTCATTTTGATTATTGGGGATTGAGGGTGTAGTTGGGGGCCTCCTTCGTGATATAGATATCGTGGGGGTGGCTCTCCTTGAGGCCGGCGCTGGTGATCTGCATGAAGCGGCTCTTGGTCCGCAGCTCCTCGATATCGGCGCAGCCGCAGTAGCCCATACCGGCCCGCAGGCCGCCCATCATCTGGTAGACGGTCTCGCCCACCGCCCCCTTGTAGGGGACGCGGCCCTCCACGCCCTCGGGGACCAGCTTCTTGTTGTGGGACTGGAAGTAGCGGTCCTTGGAGCCCTTGGCCATGGCCCCCAGGGAGCCCATGCCCCGGTAGACCTTGAACTGGCGGCCCTGGTAGACCTCGGTGTCCCCGGGGGACTCCTCACAGCCGGCAAGCAGGGAGCCCAGCATCACCACATTGCCGCCGGCGGCAATGGCCTTGACAATGTCGCCGGAATACTTGATGCCGCCGTCGGCGATGATGGGAATGCCGTACTCCTGGGCTACGCAGGCGGCGTCATAGACGGCGGTGATCTGGGGCACGCCGATGCCGGCCACCACCCGGGTGGTGCAGATGGAGCCGGGGCCGATGCCGATTTTCACACAGTCCGCCCCCGCCTCGATGAGGGCCCGGGTGCCCTCTGCGGTGGCCACATTGCCGGCAATGAGCTGTACGTCGGGGTAGAGGGCCTTTACCCGGCGGACGCAGTCCAGAATGTTGTGGGAGTGGCCATGGGCGGAGTCCAGGCAGAGCACATCCACGCCCACCTCCACCAGGGCCCGCACCCGGTCCAGCACATCCTCGGTGACGCCGATGGCGGCGCCCACCAGCAGACGGCCCTTCTCGTCCCGGGCGGAGTTGGGGTACACCGTGGCCTTCTCGATGTCCTTGATGGTGATGAGGCCCTTCAGGTGGTACTCGCTGTCCACAATGGGCAGCTTCTCGATCTTGTGGCGGCGGAGAATCTCCTTGGCCTCCTCCAGGGTGACGCCCTCCTGGGCGGTGACCAGATTTTCCTTGGTCATCACGTTGTCCACCAGCTGGGACATGTCGGTCTCGAACTTCATGTCCCGGTTGGTGATGATGCCGATGAGCTTTCCGTCCTTGCAGATGGGCACGCCGGAGATGCGGTACTTGGCCATGAGCTCGTCGGCCTCGGCCAGGGTGTGGCCGGGGGCCAGCCAGAAGGGATTGGTGATGACGCCGTTCTCACTGCGCTTCACCATGTCCACCTGTTCGGCCTGCTGGCCGATGGTCATGTTCTTATGGATGATGCCGATGCCGCCCTCCCGGGCGATGGCAATGGCCATGCGGCACTCGGTGACGGTGTCCATGGCGGCGCTCATCACCGGAATGTTCAGACGGATCTTCTTGGTGAGCTGGGTGTGCAGGTCGATTTCGGCGGGCAGGACGCTGCTCTCGGCGGGAATGAGCAGCACATCGTCAAAGGTGAGGCCCTGCCGGGCGAACTTGCTGGCGGCGTCATTGTTGATCATGGACTCCACTCCTTATCTGTTCTATCGGTAGCATGTCATCGCTTGGGCTGGAAAGGGGGGATGTTTGCGCTATTTTATGCCCCATTTCAGGGATTGTCAAGGGGGGAAAGGGTCAGGGCCGCATCAAATCTGGGCCGGCCCTCCGGGCCGTCCCCCTGGACGTACCAAGTCCCGTTGTCGGTTCCGGCGGAGAGGCGGAGGCGTTCCCCCGCCCGGCACTCCTTCAGGTAGCCGAGCTGCGCGGAGGAGACGAAGCTGCCGCCCAGCCGCTCCATTGGCAGGGCGTCGCAGGCGAAGTCGGCATAGCGGACATTGTTCACATGGCCGTTGATGTCACAGTCGCTGTAGTGGAGGGGCCGCTCCCCCGCCGGGGCCAGACTGCCGGGCAGCCGGAGCTTGGGAAGGAGCTTATGCTTGCAGAGCGCCCCGCCAGAGGTGCCCTCCAGCTCCTGGAGGACCTCCAGGCGGCAGAGCTTGTGGGTGGTGAAATCCGCCAGAATCCAGACGCTCACCGCCTCGCCCACCCGCTCCCCATTGCGAAAGAGGTCGAAGTCCCGGTACATGGAGACCCCCTTGCTGCCCCGGTGCCAGGTGCGGACGGTCAGCACATCCTTCCAGAGGACCGGATGGTCCAGCCGGTACCACAGCCGGGCCAGCATCCAGAACATGTGGTGGTTGGCGATCATCTCCTCCCGGCCCACATGGAGGGCGTCGGCGGCCTGGGTGGCGGCCTCCTGAAAAAAGTCCAGCAGGGAGGAGGGGCGGCACAGGCCGAAGAGGTCGGTGTCCCGGGCCTCCACCTGAACCTGCCTTTCGTGGTACATCCTCAGTCCCTCCTTCCCTTGATGAGCAGGGAGGACTTACAACACAGGTCCTCCAGGTCGTCCGCTGTGGCGGCGGGAATCCGCAAGGCGCCGCCGCACTGGGCGCAGATCAAATCCACCGAGCTGAAGTTTACCTGGAGCCGCCACTCCTTGGAGCCGCAGGCGCAGGAGATGCCGCCCCGCTGGGCGATGTCCTTGAGCTCCGAGAGGACCTCGTGCATGATGATGTCGTCCAGAAAGGTCCCCTCCGCGCCGGCGGCGGCCTCCAGCTTGTCCACGGCCTCCTCCAGCCGCCGGACGGCGGCGAAGACGGGGCCCTCTTCCCCCGCATAGCAGCAGTCCAGCCCGGAGGCCGCGCAGGAGAAGGCCAGGGCGGGCTCGTGAAGGAAGGCGCGGGTGGAGCAGGTGACAGTGTGCTCCCGCCCGCAAAAGAGGCAGGGGACCGTCAGACGCACCCGGTCCCCCAGCAGCTCCGTCCGCAGGGCCGATCTGCCGCAGGGGCAGGGGATCTGTCCCGGCCCGGCGGCCAGGGAGAAGACGGTCTTTTCCGCCACCACGGCCTGCCGGCACTGTGGGCAGAAATAGGCGATGGTACGCTTGGGCTCTTCAACCATGCTGCTCTGGTCCATCCTTTCCTTGGCAGATAGGGATATTATACCGCAACTGATTCGATTTGACCAGCATGTCCCACTCCAAAATACGCCCTGATATTTTGCGGAAAACTGTTCAAACTAATCCAAGCACACAGCAATCTTTCCGTGAGATGGGAGCGAACCAATATGACAAGCAAAAAGCTGGGCAAACAGACCGTCGCCTTCGCCTCTCCCCCCACCATCGCCGGCTGCGCCAACGTGGTGGGAAAGAAGGAGGGGGAGGGCCCTCTGGCGGCCTCCTTTGACCTGATTCAAGAGGACGATACCTTCGGGGAGGCGAGCTGGGAAAAGGCCGAGAGCACCATGCAGCGCATGGCCCTCCAGAGCGCCCTGGACAAGACCGGACAGGCCGCCTCCGCCCTGGACTACGTCTTTGCCGGAGACCTGCTGAACCAGTGTATCGCCTCCTCCTTCGCGGTGCGGGGTCAGGATACCTCCTTCTTCGGACTGTATGGGGCCTGCTCCACCATGGCCGAGGGGCTGGCCCTGGCGGCTATGGTGCTGGACGGCGGCTTCGGCAATCTGGCCGGGGCGGTGGCCTCCTCTCACTTCTGTTCCGCCGAGCGGCAGTACCGCACCCCCTTGGAGTATGGCGGACAGCGCCCACCCACCGCCCAGTGGACGGTGACCGGATCCGGGGCGGTGATCCTCTCCCGGGAGGGGGAGGGCCCCTATGTCACCCACGCCACCATCGGAAAGATCGTGGACAAGGGGATCAAGGATGCCAACAATATGGGGGCCGCCATGGCCCCGGCGGCCTATGACACCATCTCCACCCACCTCTCGGACACCAGGCGGAAGCCGTCCTACTACGACCTCATCGTCACCGGGGATTTGGGTTCTCTGGGGAAGGAGATCGTGCTGGACTTCTTCCACAAGGACGGGGTGGAGCTCCAGAACTACGACGACTGCGGCGTGCGCATCTACGACCTCCAGGGCCAGGATGTCCACTGCGGCGGCTCGGGCTGCGGCTGCTCAGCCGTCGTGCTCACTGGGCAGCTCCTGGACGGTATGAAGGAAGGACGGTGGAGGCGCATCCTCTTCTGCGGCACCGGGGCCCTGCTCTCGCCCACCTCCACCATGCAGGGGGAGAGCATCCCCGGCATCTGCCACGCCGTTGCCATCAGCACACAGAGAGGAGACTGAGCATGGAAGCGCTGGGCGAATATCTCCGGGCCTTTCTCTGCGGCGGGATCCTGTGCCTCATCGGCCAGGTGCTCATTGACAAGACCAAGCTGACCCCGGCCAGGATTCTGGTCCTCTATGTGGTGTCGGGCGTGGTCCTGGGGGGCCTGGGGCTCTACAAGCATGTGGTGGCCTTCGGCGGGGCCGGAGCCACCGTCCCCCTCACCGGCTTCGGCTATCTGCTGGCCAAGGGCGCGGCCAAGGCCGTCAGTGAGGATGGCCTTCTGGGGGCCTTTACCGGCGGCATCACCGCTGCGGCGGGCGGCATCGCCGCCGCCATCTTCTTCGGCTATCTGGTGGCCCTGATCTTCAAGCCCCGGCCAAAGGGGTAGGGGACGGCGTCACATGCCGGCTGTCCACAAAACGGCATCATGCGCTAGGGCTTGTTTGAAACATGTCAACATGCCCAACCGGCGGGTCTTTTGCCCCCTGGGCGGCGCAAGTTTTCCTTGAAATCCGCCAGGATTCCTGTGAAAAAATTGCTTGCCAGCGGCCAAAATCCCTCGCTGCTGGACACATTGCTATTTTTCAAACAAGCCCTAGTATTTTCTTTCAACCGAAGAGACATAAAAGTCCGGGAACTCCTTGGATCCCGGACTTTTCCATGTTCTGTTGATATGACTACATCGTGTCTCCAATGAACATGGCATCCCCGAAGGAGAAAAATCGGTACCCCTCCCGGACGGCCTCTTGATAGGCCGCCAGAACGTGTTCCCGGCCCGCCAGGGCGGAGACCAGCATGATGAGGGTGGACTCCGGCAAGTGGAAGTTGGTGATGAGGCCGTCCAGGACCTTGAAACGGTAGCCGGGGTAGATATAGATGCTGGTCCAGCCGGAGGAGGCCCGGAGGGTACCGTCCTCCGCCGCCCAGGACTCGATGGTCCGGCAGGAGGTGGTCCCCACGCAGATGACCCGGCCGCCCCGGGTCTTAGTCCGGTTGATGGCGTCCGCCGTCGTCTGGGAGATGGTGCAGAACTCGGCGTGCATCTCGTGGTCGGTGATCTCCGCCTCCTGCACCGGGCGGAAGGTGCCAAGGCCCACATGGAGGGTCACATAGGCCAGCTCCACCCCCATATCCCGGACCTGCCGGAGGAGCTCCTGGGTGAAGTGGAGCCCGGCGGTGGGGGCGGCGGCGGAGCCCACCTCCCGGGAGTAGACCGTCTGATACCGCTCCGGGTCCTGGAGCTCCGCCTTGATATAGGGGGGCAGGGGCATCCGGCCCAGCCGCTCCAGGAGCTCCAGGAAAATGCCGTCATACTGGAAGCGGATCAGGCGGTTGCCCCCTTCGCAGACCTTCGCCACTTCAGCGGTAAGAAGGCCGTCTCCAAAGGAGATCCGGGCCCCCTCCCGGAGCTTTTTCCCCGGACGGACCAGGCACTCCCACACCTTGTCCCCCCGGTCTGCCAGCAGAAGGACCTCCGCCGCCCCGCCGGTGGGCTCCCGGCGGCCCAGGAGCCGGGCAGGCAGCACCCGGGAGTCGTTGAGCACCAGGCAGTCCCCAGGCCGCAGCAGAGAGGGCAGATCGTAAAAGTGCAGATGCCGGGTGGCCCCGGTGGTCTTGTCCAACACCATGAGCCGGGACCCGTCCCGCCGGTCCAGAGGGGTCTGGGCGATGAGCTCCTGGGGGAGGTCATAGTAAAAATCCGATGTTTTCAAAGAGTGTTTCCCGCTTTCCTTGTTTAAGTGCTCACCAGATCTCCACGCCGGTGAAGTAGAAGGTGAGAATGTCCATATAGTCCATGCCCCGCAGGGCCATGGCCCGGGCCCCCTGCTGGCTCATGCCCACGTTATGGCCGTACCCGGAGCCGGCGAAGGTAAAGCCGTTGCCGCTCCCCGAGGAGGGGGAGGCGGCGGGGGCCGAAAGCGCCTGTGTGCCGGAGGCGGTGATGACATAGGGGGTTCCGGTGATGGCCGTGACGGCGCCGTCCCCCTGCACAGCATAGGCTCCGCTGACAGAGGAGAGGGTTTCAGAGCCGTCGTTGACGGCGTAGTCCGCGCCGCCTCCACCGCTTCCTCCCGTCACGTCGAAGCGGTTGGAGCGCAACCCCAGAGCGAGGCGGATGGTCTCCGGCCCGAAGGACCAGGTCCTGCCGCTGCGGTCCACAAAGGTGACAGAGAGGGGGTTTCCGGTCGCGCTGTACTCGGAGACATAGACGTCGGTAATTCCTGTAAAGGAGTATCCCCTTCCGCTCAGGGCGTCATTCATCTCGGCGGTGAGCTCGCTGGCGGTAAAGGTGAAGGACCAGTTGTACCGGGAAATGCCGTCGGCCACATCGGCCTCATAGGGGTCGATCACCCCCAGCAGGTGGGGCAGGTCGGCGTTGGCATCCCAGATGTTATGGGCGGCCTCGGTGGCGCCGCCGTCGCTGGCGGAGTAATAGGTGATGGCCGGCGATCCCTGATAGCGGACAAACTCCCCCGCCGTCTCGTCCACCGCCTGGTCGGTGCGCTCGTTGGCCAGGTTGAGCCCCTGGTACATCTGGCAGTGGGTGGTGGCGCATACATCAAAATCCCGGTGGCCGCTGGTGTTGGTAACGGCGTAGGTCCGGGCACACACTGCCTGGGCCTTCAGGGCCTCCAGGGGCCAGTCGTTGCTCATCTCGTAGGGCAGCACGCCCCGGACGTAGTCGTCCAGGGGGACTATGTTGAGGACCTCCATGTTCCCGCCCTCGTCCCGGACGTACTGGAATCCGCCGTAATAGCGGTAGCCCCTGCACCAGGTTACTGTCTTTTCGCCGCCGTCCAGCCCGGGCTGAACGCCCAGAGAGTAAGCGCTTCCGCCGTCAAACTGGAAGAGGACCTGCCCTGTCTTGGTGACCACCACAGAGACGGCGTAGCCGCTGGTCCCCACGATTTCCGCGCCGCTGAGGCCCAGGGCGTTCCGGGCGGCCTCGGCCTCCCCCTGGGTGGCGTAGGCCCCCACACGGGCAGTATAGGCCCCGTCGATCCAGGCGGGAAAGCCGTCCGGCACTCTGTCCGCCGCGGCCAAAGCCCCCTCAAAGGAGGCGTATGTACCCGGAAGCTGGAGGTGGTAGCAGCCCACCGTTACCGCGCCGGTGCCGTCTACATAGTTTCCGTTGGAGAGGGTCACATTCTGGGTCTTGACCATGGAGATCTGCGTCTCGCTGGTGTACCCCAGCGGGTGGAAGGACAGGTCCCCGTCATACCAGCCGAAGCGGTAGCCGCTGCCCACGCTGTTTTCCAGATTGGCCCCCGGCAGGGAATTGCCGTCGTAATAGAGCGCCACCTGAATCATGGCGTCCGGCGAGGCGCCCACGGCCGACGCGGCGCCGGGCAGGCCGATGGCTGCGGCCAGGAGGATCGGGGTCAAGCGAGTCAAAAATTTTCCCATGGGATGCTCCATTTCTCTGAACCGACACTTTACAGTGAAAAAGAATTGTGCTACACTAGGGCTTGTTTGAAACATGTCAACATGCCCAACCGGCGGGTCTTTTGCCCCCTGGACGGCGCAATTTTTCCTTG
>NZ_CALXGA010000032.1 GCF_944387725.1 uncultured Intestinimonas sp.
GGCGACCTATCTGGCCGGCCGGTATGTGGAGTTTGTGGTCTATCCTTTCTCCTTTGCGGAATTTATCGAGCTGTACCGCACCGTCTACCCGGATACCGATACCCGCCAGTGCTTCAGCAAGTATCTGACCGCAGGCGGTATGCCCTACTTGTCGAACCTCCGCTATGACGAAACAGCCAGCCGCCAGTATTTGCGGGACCTGTTTAACTCCGTGGAGTTCAAAGATATCGTCAAGCGAAACAACATCCGGGATGTGGACATGTTGGAACGGATCATTGCCTATGTGACCTCCAATATCGGCACCACCTTCTCCTCCACCGCCATTTCCAAGTATCTGAAAAGCGAAGGCCGGTCCGTATCGCCGGAGACAGTGCTGGGTTACATCAAGGCCTGCACCGACGCCTTTCTGTTCTACCAGGTGAAGCGGCAGGACTTACAGGGCAAGAAGATACTCACCGTCAACGAAAAATACTATGTGGCCGATCACGGTATCCGTGAAGCCGTGTTCGGAGGCAATAGGAAGGATATCAACCTGTTCCTGGAAAACATCGTCTACATGGAGCTCCTGCGCCGGGGTTACGCCGTTACTGTCGGCAAGGTGGGCGACAAGGAGATCGACTTCGTATGTGAGGACCAGGGGAACAAGCTGTATATTCAGGTGGCTTACCTGCTGGCCTCGGAAGATACCATCCAGCGGGAGTTTGGCGTCTATGACCGTGTCCGTGACAATTTTCCCAAGTACGTCGTCACCCTGGATGAGTTTGATATGAGCCGCAACGGGATCAAACACCGCAATATCCGGGACTTTCTGCTGCAGGAGGAATGGAACTGATAGTGTGCTTCCCCCTCATCTCTATATGTTATAAGAAAGACGGCCGTTTGTCTGTACGCTTTCATCCCTATTTGTGCAGACCATGTTACGGTCGGCATGGTGATTATTATGACCTCAAATACCATGAGGTCAACAAATACCAGCACAAACGCGTACGCACTCTCACTGCCAGAAAACTGGTTCGGTTGGTCATCCGGCTGCTGAAGGACAACCGTATATTCCGCCGGAGGGCTGAATACACCACTCGCCACTCTGACACCCGAGCCCTGTTTCAAAAATTGCAGGGGCAGGGCTTTGGTTTGTATTGTCTTTTTGCTGCCTACACCGCCCTTTTTACTCAGTTTCGCTCAAAATTTTCTTGCATCACCGTCTTGACTTCATACCATAGGACTTTGAGTCTTATTTTACCATCTTTCCTTGCACTTCGGGACTCAACTTTTATGAAAACACGCCAGAATCGGTTCAATCACAGCCCGAAAATGTTGGTCTAATTTCTCTGGTGTCTGCTTCATCCTTCCCTTGATCCACCAGAGTACCATCTCCACGAAACTGCCTGATATGTGGTTTACCAAAAAGTCGTCCGGCAAATTTTCGTTGGCATGACGGTTTTGCACGACAAACTGAGATTGGATCAGCCCACTCAGGCTATCCTTAAAATAGCGAAGAAAAATCTCGCTGCTCTCACAGGAAAGTAATTCAAGATTATTATTGTCATTTTCCTGCAAGTGTTGAAGCAGATGGAAGAAAATAGATTCCGGCGCACGGCCATCGGAGTATCGTCCGTGGGTGTGGGTACAGTCCTTTGCGCTGGATATGGCCGAACAGGTTTTCGCATAGCGCTTTTAATAATAGCTCATCCTTTGTCTCAAAATGAGCGTAAAATGTGGTGCGGCCCACATTGGCCCGGTCTATAATTTCCTGCACGGTAATGTGGCTGTAGCTTTGTTCCGCTAGGGCTTGTTTGAAAATTGGCGCTGTGTCCGGCAGCGAGGGATTTTGGGCCTCTGGCAAGCAATTTTTTCGCAGGAATCCTGGCGGATTTCAAGGAAAAATTGCGCCGTCCAGGGGGCAAAAGCCCCGCCGGTTGGGCATGTTGACATGTTTCAAACAAGCCCTAAGAGCAAACCAAACGCCTGAAAGACGGCCGCCCTGCGATACGATCCGCCATTTGGCGGGCCTTTGGCACGGCAATTTGTAAATTTTCTATGAACCCCCCTTGCAATTTTTAGGGGGAAGGATTATCATAGTGTTAGCACTCAGGATAGTTGAGTGCTAACACTATGTTTTTTACAAATGTTTAGATATAGGAGGCGCCAACCATGGCAAAAAAACAATTCAAGGCCGAATCCAAACGGCTGCTGGACCTGATGATCAACTCCATCTACACCCACAAGGAAATTTTCCTCCGGGAGCTGATCTCCAACGCCAGCGACGCGGTGGACAAGCTGGCCTATCGGGCCCTCACCGACGACAAGGTGGGGCTGGACCGCTCCGACTTCAAGATTACCCTGGTGCCGGACAAGGAGGCCAGGACCCTGACGGTGAGCGACAACGGCATCGGCATGACCAAGGAGGAGATGGAATCCAACCTGGGCACCATCGCCCGCAGCGGCTCCCTCCAGTTCAAGCAGGAGGTGGCCGCCAGGGCGGGGGAGGCCCAGAGCGCGGCCGACATCATCGGCCAGTTCGGCGTTGGCTTCTACTCGGCCTTTATGGTGGCCGACCAGGTCACGGTGATCTCCCGGGTCTACGGCAGTGAGGAGGCCTGGAAGTGGGAGTCCTCCGGGGCCGACGGCTACACCATGACTCCCTGCGAGAAGGAGGCGGTGGGCACCGACGTCATCCTCCACCTCAAGGCCAACACCGAGGACGACGACTATGACCAGTACCTCCAGCCCTACCGTCTGGACGAGCTGGTGAAGAAGTACTCCGACTATATCCGCTGTCCCATTGTCATGGAGATGGAGCACACGCATAGGAAACCCAAGCCCGAGGATGCCGGGGAGGACTACAAGCCCGAGTATGAGACCCACAGGGAGTGGGAGACCCTCAACTCCATGGTGCCCATCTGGCAGCGGCCCAGGAGCGAGGTCAAGGCCGAGGAGTACAACAACTTCTATAAAGAGAAGTTCGGGGACTGGGAGGACCCTCTCGCCGTCATCCATGTGAAGGCCGAGGGGGCCGTGGAGTACACCGCCCTCCTCTTCATCCCCGCCCACGCCCCCTTCAACTACTACAGCCGGGACTATGAGAAGGGCCTCCAGCTCTACTCCTCCGGGGTCCTCATCATGGACAAATGCGCCGGCCTGGTGCCCGATCACTTCTCCTTTGTCCGGGGGGTGGTGGACTCCCCCGACCTGTCCCTGAACATTTCCCGGGAAATGCTCCAGCACACCCGGGTCCTCCAGGTCATCTCCAACAACCTGGAGAAGAAGGTGAAGGCCGAGCTCCTGAAGCTCCAGAAGGAGGATCAGGAGAAGTACGAGAAGTTTTGGACCGCCTTCGGCCGCCAGCTCAAGTACGGCGTGGTGTCCGACTACGGCGCTCACAAGGATTTGCTCCGGGACCTGCTGCTCTTCTGGTCCTCCAAGGAGGGGAAGCACACCACCCTGGCCGCCTACAAGGACCGCATGGCCGAGGACCAGCCGTATATTTACCACCTCCAGTCCGAGAGCGTGGAACAGGCCGCCAGACTCCCCCAGGCCGAGCGCATCCTGGATCAGGGCTATGAAATTCTCTACCTCACCGAGGAGGTGGACGAGTTTGTCATGAACACCCTGGGCGAGGTGGACGGCAAGGCCCTCAAGAACGTCAACGACGACGACGCCCTCCCCGAGAGCGAGGAGGAGAAGGCCCAGACTGAGAAGAAGGCTGAGGAGAACAAGGATGTACTGGACTTTGTCAAGGAGACCCTGGGGGATCGGGTGAAGGACGTCCGCATCTCCCGCATCCTCAAATCCGCCCCGGTGTATATGACCGCCGACGGCCCCGTCTCCCTGGAGATGGAGAAGTATTTCCAGCGGATGGACCCCAACGCCGCCCGGGAGATGAAGGCCGCCCGGGTGCTGGAGCTCAACCCCGAATCCGGCGCCTTCGCCGCCCTCCGCTCCGCCCTGGACGAGGACAAGGAGAAGGCCAGGACCTACGCCGAGCTCCTCTATCAGCAGGCTCTGCTCATTGCCGGGCTGCCCCTGGAGGACCCGGCCGGGTACACCCAGCTGGTGTGCTCCCTGATGAAGTAACCCCCAAAAGAAGCCGCACCCGGCGGGAGGACGCCCTCCCGCCGGGTGTGTTTTATTTGTTCAAAAAATATTGGTAGCACCAATACTTTTCTGTGCATACTGGCGAACGCAATCGAAAATAGCTTCAAACGAAAGATAAAAATACTTCTAATTTTAGTAAACCTGCCTATTGCATTGGAAAATCTCCCCGTGGTATACTTTGCCTGTCGGAAGGGGAGCGGCCCCGAGCCCCCGCCGGCAAGCCCGCCGGGCCCCTGGCCCGCAGCGATCAGAAAGGAGGCCATGACAATGGTCATACCCATGCAGATTGAATCCTTTGAGGAGCTTCAAGCCCTTCAGCGTCTGGCCTGTCAGGTGGATGAGGACGTCTTCCTTCATGCGGAGGACGACTCCATCATGGTGGATGTGAAATCCTTCATCGGGCTCTTTACGCTGGACTTCTCCAAGCCGGTTTATGTGGTCACCGAGTCCCCGTATGTGATCCGCAAGCTGGCCAAGTGCAGGGTCTGAGACCCAACATAAGCAAACGCGCCCCCGTTCCCGACGCAGGGAAGGGGGCGCGTTTTTTATTCCCCGGTCAGGGGACGGCGGCGGTGCTCCACGGGGCCCCAGGCGGGGAGGGGGAGGCGCTGCATGGCGGAGAAGACCCGCTCCCGCAGGTCGGGGTACTGCTGGGAGAGGCTGCGGAGGAGCTCCTTGATCTCCTGGCGCTTGGTGGCCCCGTCGGCGGGGCAGGGGTTGAAGACCACCGGCAGGGGGATGGTGGCGGCGGCCTTGCGGAGCATCCACTCCGGGCAGTAGAGGAGGGGGCGGATTTGCGTCACCCCCGTCCGGTCCAGGTAGGTCACCGGCTGGAAGCAGGAGAGGCGGCCCTCGTAGAAGAGGGAGAGGAAGAAGGTCTCCACCGCGTCGTCGAAGTGGTGGCCCAGGGCGATCTTGGTGATGCCCCGCTCCAGGATGGCGTTGTGGAGGGCCCCCCGGCGCATTTTGGCGCACATGGAGCAGGGATTCTTCTCCTTGCGCAGGTCAAAGATGATGTGCTGGATTTCGGAGGGCAGGATGGTGTAGGGGACCCCCAGCTCCTGGCACAGCCCGGCCACGGGGGTAAAGTCCATCCGGGGGCCGCCGTCCACGGCCCCCATGTCCAGGGTGAATGCCTCCACCGTGAAGGGCTTGGGGTAGAAGGCGGAGAGCTTGGCCAGGGCGGCCAGCAGGGTCAGGGAGTCCTTTCCCCCGGAGACCCCCACGGCGATGCGGTCCCCGGCCTGGATCATGTCGTAGTCCTCTATGCAGCGGCGGGTATGGCTCAGAATGCGGTTCAGCATGGCGTCGATTCCTCTCTGTCCGAAATGGGTGCCCGGATATTGTACCACAGGATTCCCCTTTTCGGAAGCAGGAAAGTCCGCGAGGCCGGCGGGCGGGCTCACGCCCGCAGCGGGGGCAGGGCGGCGCAGACGGCCTCTGCCATCAGGCGGTGGCCCTCCCGGTTGGGGTGGAGGCCGTCCAGGTAGCGGCGGGGTCCCTCCGGGGCCAGGAGGCCGGGGAGGGAGAAGTTCACCGTCTTCACGCCGGAGGCTTTGCAGAAGTCCTCCAGCCAGGTCCGGTAGGCGGCAAAGACCGTGGCGAGGGCCTGGTAGTCAGTCATCGACAGCCAGGGCTCCGGGATGCCCTCGGCGTGGATGGGGGGGAGCAGACCCACCATGGGGCGGATGCCGGCGGCCTCCGCCTGCCGGACCATAGCCATCAGGTTCAGCCGGGCGGGGGCGTCGCTGCCGCCGTAGATGATGTCGTTGGCACCCCCCATCAGCAGGACCCGGTGGGGGCCCTGGTCCAGTACGTCCCGGCCAAAACGGGCGAGCATACCCCCGGTGGTGTCCCCGTTCACCCCCCGGTTCACCAGGGTGTGGCCGGAGCGCTCCGCCGCCAGGCTCACCCAGCAATCCTTCCGGGGGACGCCGTAGCCGTAGGTCAGGCTGTCCCCCAGGCAGACCACCTTCACAGCGTCCGCGCCAGAGCGGCGCGGACGGTTCCGGCGGTGTTTCTGGCTTTCTTTCCCTCCATGGGGTCATCCTCCTTCTTATGTCCTAACGTGGTTCTCTGTTGGTCAGTATACCCCAACCGGGGGCCGGACGCAAGAGCCATTCGCCGTCCCGGCCGCCGGATCGGGGCGTTCCTTTCCATGGAAAATTTCTTTTGCTTGCGTTTTGTTCCAAAATGCGCTATGATATACTTTATATAGAAAACCCGCCGGCATTGCGTACGGCGCTCAGGAGGCTTTCGCATTGTTCAATCAGAGGCAGTTAGAGATTATTGACCTGTTGCAGACAGAGGACCGGGTCAGCGTCAGCGAGCTGACCCAGCGCTTCGGGGTCTCCCTGGTGACTGTGCGGCAGGACTTAAAGAAGCTGGAGGACCAGGGGGTGCTCAAACGCACCCACGGCGGGGCCATCCCCGTGGACAACGGCTACGACACCTCCACCCGCATGTGGAACAACTACGAGCAGAAGCTCCGCATCGCCCAGCGGGCGGCTGAAATGGTCTCCGACGGAGAGACCGTCATTGTGGAAACCGGCTCCACCTGCTCCCTTCTGGCCCGAGAGCTGGCCACCAAGCGGAGGGTCACCGTCATCACCAACTCCGTGTTTTTGTGCAACTTCGTCCGCCGGTGCCCCTCCCTGGACGTGGTGCTGCTGGGCGGCTCCTTCCAGCACGACGCCGAGGCCAATGTGGGCCCCCTCACCAAGCTGGGGCTGGCCCAGTTTTCCGTGGACAAGTGCTTCATCGGCGCCGACGCCATCAGCGCCGAGAAGGGGGTCTCCACCATCAACCTCTTCCGGGCCGAGGTGGCCCGGGCTATGGTGAAATCGGCCCGGAAGATGATCGTCCTGGCCACCTCCGACAAGGTGGGGGCCAACGCTGTGGCCTCCAGCTTCCCCCTTACCGCCGTCCACACCTTCATCACCGACAGCGACCTGAGCCAGGAGGGCCGGGACCTGATGGAGCGATCCGGCGTAGAGGTCCTTACCGTCTGAAAAAGCACCGCCCCGGCCCTTTTTGGACCGGGGCGTTCTTCTGCCCTATCCCGGCAGGCGGACGGTAAAGCAGGTCCCCTCCTCCTCACGGCTCTGGACGGTGATGGTCCCCCGGTGGCTGTCCACAATGCTCTTGGCAATGGCCAGACCCAGGCCGTAGCCCCCGGAGCTCCTGGCCCGGGAGTTGTCGGCCCGGTAAAACCGCTCGAAGAGGTGCTCCAGGTGCTCCGGCGGGATGGCCGGGCCGGTGTTCCGCACCGTCAGGCAGGCGCCCCCCTTCTCCCCCCGGGCCAGGGCCACCCGGACCTGTCCCTGGGGCCCGGCGTACTTCACGGCGTTGTCCAGGAGAATGGCCGCCAGCCGCCGGAGCTCCTCGCTCCGGCCCCGGACGGTGACGCCGCTCTGGATGCCGCTCTCCAGGGTGACCCCCTGTTCAAAGGCCACAGGCTCGAAGGGCAGCAGGGCGCTCCACAGCAGCTCCGCGAGGTCCACGGTCTGGGCGGGGGCCTGGTCCCGGCCGGCGTCGTGCCGGGCCAGGAAGAGCAGGTCCTCCACCAGCTCCCGCATTCGCTGGGCCTCCTCCCGGATGTACTCCACCCACTTGCGCTGCTGGGCCACCGTCTGCTCCGGGTGCCGGAGGAGGATGCCCGTGTTGGTGAGGATGACGGTGAGAGGGGTTTTGAGCTCATGGGAGGCGTCGGCCACGAAGCGCCGCTGCTGTTCCCAGGCCCGCTCCGCCGGCTGGAGGGCCAGGCCGGAGAGGAGCAGGGAGATGAGGAAGAAGGCCCCCAGGGCCAGGGCCCCCACCAGCAGGAAGGACCCCACCATGGACCAGAGGGTGGACCGCTCCCAGCCCCGGTCGGCGAAGGCGATGCGGGTCTCCCCGTCGGGGCCGGTCTCCCGGAGGTAGCGCAGGTCCAGCTCCGGGATGACCCCCTCCTCCCCCTGGGCCAGGGCCACCGCCAGCTCCACCGTCTCGCTGGAGACCGAGACGTTGCCGCCCCCCATGACCTCCGCCGCCTCCCCGTTTTCATCCAGCGTCACGGTGAAGACCGGCACCATGAAGACCCGGGAGGCCTCCTCCGGGGGGCCGGCGGCGAACTCGAAGCGGTCCGGGCCCTCGTCGCTCCAGAGGAGGGCCGCCCGCAGGGCGGTCCGGCTCTGATTGGCCAGCCGCTGGTAGTTGGAGGCCACCAGGGCCGCGAAGACCATCAGGAGCACCAGGGCCACCAGCAGCATGTTGGTGAGGACGAACTTCCGCCGCAGCTTTCGGATCACGCGCCCTCCACCTCCAGGTAGTACCCCACCTTCCGCACCGTGCGGATGGTGACCTGAGAATCCAGAAACTGGAGCTTTTTCCGCAGAAAGGAGACGTAGACCTCCACGTTGTTGTCTTCGGCAAAGCTCTCCGCCCCCCAGACCTTCAGGATGATCTCCTCCTTGGGCACCACCATTTTGGGATAGGCGATCAAAATCCGCAGCACCTCGAACTCCTTGAAGCCCAGGCGCACCTCCCGCTCGCCCCGCTGGAGGCAGCGGGTGGAGAGGTTCAGGATCAGGCCGGCGTAGGAGAGAACCTCGGTCTGGACCTCCCCCTGCCGCCGGGCCAGAGCCCGGATGCGGGCCAGCAGCTCCTCCGAGGCGAAGGGCTTGGTCATATAGTCGTCCGCCCCGCGGTCCAGTCCCGCCACCTTGTCGGAGACCTCGTCCCGGGCGGTAAGCATGAGGATGGGGGTGGAGATGTGGGCCTCCCGCAGCTGCCGGGCCACCTCCAGGCCGTCCAGGCCCGGGAGCATCCCGTCGAGCACAATGACGTCGTACTGCCCGGTGAGGGCGTACGCCAGGCCGTCGGGGCCGTTGTAGGTGAGGTCGGCCAGATACCGCTGCTCCTCCATAATCTGTCCCAGGGCCTCGGCCAGGCGCGCCTCATCCTCCACAATTAAAACTCGCATGTCAGATCCCTCCTGTCGGCGCCGATTCTATCAGCGCAAGCTGAAATCTGTCTGAAATCCGCCCGGTTTCTCTCAGTATAACCCCTGCCGCATCCTGCCGCAACCCCTCCGCAGGATTCACAAATTGTTCACGCATCCTTCAAAGTTTATACAATCATTTTCCGCCGCCGTATGGTATCCTATGAGCGTGGACAGGATAACGAAAGCATTCTTCATCATCTCCAACCTCCTCTCTTTCTCAACACAGGAAAGCGCTCCGCCGGCAGGCGGGGCGTTTTTCCATATCTTTCCCTCTCCTTCTTCTCTCAAGCGTTCGATGGAGGCTTCGCGCCTGTCCACAGCACGGACGGCCCCGGCATCCCCCTGGGGAGATGCCGGGGCCGTCTTTTCGCCGGATGTACCGGGGATAGAAAAACAGGATTGAAGAACCGCCGGAAAACGGCTATAATGGTAATAATCGTGTCTGCCGCGTCCACCGCAAATCTGTCACGGTGCAAAGGAGGGCTTTTTATGCCCCTGCGATATGATCTGGTCCCCATGGACCGCTCTCACCTGGAGGGAGTGCTGGCCATCGAAAGGACCTGCTTCCACCCCCCCTGGTCGGAGCAGGTCTTTGTGGATGCCCTCTGCAACGACGCCGTCTCCCTCATTGCGGCCCAGGCCGGGGACGGGCGAGTCCTGGGGTATGCGGCCTTGTCGGTGGTCCTGGACGAGGGGAGCCTGGACAAGATCGCCGTGGACCCGGCCTGCCGCCGCCAGGGGGTGGGGGAGGAGCTGCTGAAGGTCTTTCTGCGCTTCGGGCGGGCCCATCTGGCCTTTCTCACCCTGGAGGTCCGGGCCGGCAACGCCGCCGCCATCGGCCTCTATGAGAAGCTGGGCTTCCGGCAGGCGGGCCGGCGGAAGAACTACTACCCCCAGGAGCACGAGGACGCCCTGCTGATGACGGCGCAGTTCCCCCGCATCGGGGTGGATTAGGGCTTGTTTGAAAATTGGCGATGTGTCCAGCAGCGAGGGATTTTGGGCCGCTGGCAAGCGATTTTTTCGCAGGAATCCTGGCGGATTTCAAGGAAAAATTGCGCTGTCCAGGGGGCAAAAGCCCCGCCGGTTGGGCATGTTGACATTTTTCAAACAAGCCCTAGGACAGGTCCTCTGTCTCCAGCCCCTCCAGGCCCGTGCCCAGCCCCAGGCCCAGCCGGACCCCGGCGGCGAAGGCCAGAAGCCCCCACTCGTAGACCCGGGCCTCCACTGCGTCCTCCAGCTCCAGCGCCCCGGAGGGCTTGACGGCGTTCCACCAGGAGAGGGCCCTTTGATAGGCGTGGCCGTCCGTTCGGACCCTTTCCATATAGGTATCATATAAGGTCAGAAGGATATCATTCATTGGGGACACCTCCAAATTGAGACTTTATAGGACATATAATATACGTCTTACTTTGACTTGTCAAGAGGGAATGATGGGTATGCTGCATCACCGCCTGCGGGAGCTGCGGAAGAAAAGAAAACTGAACCAGACGGAGGCGGGGGCGCTGCTGGGGGTGAAGCTCCGGCAGTATCAGCGCTATGAGCGCAACGAGCAGCCTTTGAGCATGGAGGGCTGGATTCTCCTGGCGGACTTTTACAATGTCTCCCTGGACTACCTGGTGGGCCGCTCCGACGACCCCAAGCGGTACGGAGCGTTTGGAGTGTCTGGCCTGTGTCAGGAAGGGGAGACAGGCGCCCCTTGAAGAATGACTAAAATAGTCAATTTACAGTTTCAATTATAATTGACTATAATGGTCATGTCAAGAGGGGAGGGGAGAATATGGCGAAAAAAAGGCGGACGCGCCTGAAGGAATTGCGGGAGAGCCGCGGACTGAAACAGAGCGACCTGGCCGAGCAGATGGGGGTCGTGCCGCGGCAATATTTTCGATATGAGCACGGGGAGCAGGAACCCAATTTGGCGGGCTGGATTCTCCTGGCGGACTTTTACGACGTCTCCCTGGACTACCTGGTGGGCCGCTCCGACGACCCCAAGCGGTACGGAGCCCCAGGAAAATCGGAAGCAGAAAGAGAGGTTTGAACGATGGAACTCAGACGAATGGACCGGGACGAGCTGACCGCCCTGTATGAACAAGAGATGGTATATGATTTCCCACCGGACGAGCGCAAGCCCCTGCGGGCCATGCTCCGGCTGATGGACAGGGGGTGCTACGACCCCCTGCTGGCGGTGGAGGACGGATCGCCTATGGGCTACGCCCTGCTCTGGCTGCCGGAGAGCCGGGAGGGGGCCCTTCTGGAATACCTGGGAGTCCTCCGGGGGAAGCGCAACGGCGGCGCCGGGGCCCGTATCCTGGCCGCCCTGGGGGAGCAATATTCCCAGCTCTTTGGGGAGGCCGAGGCACCCACCTCCGGAGACCCGGCGGAGGATGAGCTGCGCCGGCGGCGCATCGGCTTCTACCTGCGCAACGGCTTCCGGGCGCTGGACTACCAGTGCGCCATGTTCGGCGTCCACTTCCAGTGCCTCTACCGGGGCCCCGAGACCGATGACCACAAGGTGGAGGCCCTCCACCGGGGGGTCTACGCCGGCTATTTCTCTCCCGCCCACATGGCGCGGTATATTCAGCTCCCCCTGGCTCCGGGGGAGGAAATCCACCCGGCCCCCCGCTGGATGGAGGAGGACGAGGAGGAGATCTTTCCATGAACATCCTGGCCTTTGAGTCCTCCTGCGACGAGACGGCCGCCGCCGTGGTCCGGGACGGCCGCACGGTCCTCTCGGACGTCATCGCCTCCCAGGCGGATATGCACGCCGTCTATGGCGGCGTGGTGCCGGAGATTGCCTCCCGGAAGCACATCGAGGCCATCGCAGGCCTGGCGGACGCCGCCCTGGAGGGGGCGGGACTGGAGAAGTCCCAGGTGGACGCTGTGGCCGTCACCTACGGCCCCGGCCTCATCGGGGCCCTGCTGGTGGGGGTGAACTTCGCCAAGGCGGCGGCCTACGGCCTGGGGGTGCCCCTGATCCCCGTCCACCACATCCGGGGGCACATCTCGGCCAACTATATCGCCCACCCGGACCTGGAGCCCCCCTTTGTCTGCCTGTGCGTCTCCGGCGGCGCCACACTCATTGTGGATGTCCGGGACTACACCGAGATGGAGGTCCTGGGGGCCACCCGGGACGACGCGGCGGGGGAATGCTTCGACAAGGTGGCCCGGGTGCTGGGCCTGGGATACCCCGGCGGGGCCCCTCTGGACCGCCTGGCCCGGGGGGGGGATGACAAGCGCTACGCCTTCCCCCAGGTCCATGTCCACGACGCCCCCCTGGACCTCTCCTTTTCCGGACTCAAGACGGCGGCGGTCAACCTCATCCACAACGCCGGGCAGAAGGGGGAGGCGCTGGACCTGCCATCTCTGGCGGCCTCCTTCGCGGCGGCGGTCAGTGAGATGCTGGTGCCTCGGGTTATGGAGGCGGCCCGGCGCCGGGGCTGCGGAAAAATCGCGGTGGCCGGCGGTGTGGCGGCCAACTCCCGCATCCGGAGGGACCTGGAACGGGCCTGCGCCCAGTCCGGGGACCGGCTCTATCTGCCGCCCCTGTCCCTGTGCGGGGACAACGGGGCCATGATCGGCTGTCAGGCCTACTACGAGTTCCAGGCGGGGCGCACGGCGGGCATGGACTTAAACGCCTACGCCAACCGGGAGATTGAGATCGGCTGAGGGCCCGTGTGTATTTTCCGGAGCCCTGAGTTCCGGCATGGGAGGAAGGATACCCTTGAAAACCGGCATTGTCCTGGAGGGCGGAGCCCTTCGGACCATTTTTTCCAGCGGCGTCTGCGATGCCCTGGTGGAGGCGGGACTGCTGCCCGACTATGTGGTGGGGGTCTCGGCGGGCATCGCCTACGGGGTGAGCTATGTCTCCCGGCAGCCACGCCGGAACCTGGAGATTTTGACCCGGTACGCCAACGACAAGCGGTACATGGGCAAGCGGAACCTCTTCAAGCCCTCCAACCGCTGTTATTTCGGCCTAAAATTCGCCTATGAGGACATCCCCAACCGGCTGGTGCCCTTCGACTATGACACCTTCGCCGCCTTCCCTGGGGAGGTGGAGGCGGTGGTGACCAATCTGGAGACCGGAGAGGCGGAGTACCTCCCGGTGCCCCGGCGGGATGCCCAGTTCCAGGTCCTCCAGGCCACTTGTGCCATGCCCCTGCTCTTTCCCATCTACCATTTGGGCGGAATCCTCTGCCTGGACGGGGGCACCGCCGACAGCATTCCCTATGGCCGGGCGGTCCGCAAGGGCTGCGGCCGGGTGGTGGTGGTCCTGACCCGGGAGCGGAGCTACCGCCGGGCGCCGGAGCGGGGCCAGGCCCTGGTGGACCTGCGCTACCGGCGCTACCCCAGCTTCTGCGCCGCCATGCGCAGCCGGGCAGAGCGGTACAACGCCTGCCGGGCGGAGCTCTTCCGGCTGGAAAAGGAGGGGAAGCTTCTCCTCTTCGCCCCCAAGAGCACCCAGGGCTTTTCCCGCACCGAGCGGGACGTGGACAAGATTAAGGCCCTCTGGCAGGACGGCTACGACCAGGGCCGGGCCCGGGCGGAGGAGGTCCGGGCCTTTTGGGGGCAGTAAAAAGGACATCCCGCCGCTTCGGTCCTAAGGGTCCGGGGCGGCGGGATGTTTTTTGGCGGGGTCAGAGTCCCCGGTGCAGCAGCCGCTGGGCCAGCTCTCCCAGACGGCTCCGTCGGGGGGCGGGGGGCGGGGCGGCGTCGTCGGGGGGCTCCTGCTGCCGTGCCTCCTCCAGGAAGACGGCCTGGGCGTCCACCGGCGGGCCGCCGGCGTCGGGGACGGGGACATAGCGGCCGTCAGGGGTCAGGCGCCGGGCCTTGACGTTGTCGGCCAGCAGGACCTCGACATCGTGCAGAATCTGCCGCCGGACTTCCTCGTCCAGAATGGGGCAGGCAATCTCCACCCGCCGCTGTGTGTTTCGGGTCATGAGGTCGGCGGAGCCGATGTAGATTCTGGCGTCGGGACCCGCGCCGAAGAGGAAGATACGGGGGTGCTCCAGAAAGCGGCCCACGATGGAGAAGACCTGGATGCGGTCGGTCCGGTCCGGCACCCCCGGCCGGAGGCAGCAGATGCCCCGGACGTTCATCACAATCTCCACCCCGGCCCGGCTGGCCTCGGAGAGCTTGTCGATGAGGTCCCGGTCGGTGACCGAGTTGCACTTGAGGAAGATGTAGGCCGGCTGTCCCGCCCGGGCCTTGGCGATCTCCCCGTCGATGAGGGAGAGGAGCCGGGGCTTGAGGCTGTGGGGGGCCGCCAGCAGGTGGCGGTATTCCCCGTCCAGGTTGGCGGTGGACAGGTTCTGGAAGAAGGCGGCGGCGTCGGCCCCGATGGCGGGGTTGGCCGTCATCAGGGAGAGGTCGGTGTAGAGCTTGGCCGTCTTTTCGTTGTAGTTGCCGGTGCCCACCTGGGTGATGTGCTGGATGTGGCCGCGCTCCTTCCGGGTGATGAGGCAGATTTTGGAGTGGACCTTGACGCCCTCGAAGCCGTAGAGGAGGGTGCAGCCGGCCTCCTCCAGCCGCTCGGCCCACTGGATGTTGTTCTGCTCGTCGAACCGGGCCCGCAGCTCCATGAGCACGGTGACGTCCTTGCCGTTCTCGGCGGCGTCGGCCAGGTACTCGATGAGCTTGGTCTGGGCGGCCAGGCGGTAGATGGTGATCTTGATGGAGAGGACGGCGGGGTCGTTGGCGGCCTCCTTCACCAGCTTCAGGAAGGGGTCCATGGAGTGGTAGGGGTAGAAGAGGAGCACGTCCCGGCGCAGGACCTGGGACAGGATGCTCTCCCCCCGGTTGAGCCCGGCGGGAAAGCGGGGCTGGAAGGGGGGATAGCACAGGGCGGCCCGGCTCTCTTCCGGGAGCTGGCCCTCCAGGGCATAGACATAGTCCAGGGCCAGGGGGGACTTGGAGCGGAAGACCTGATCCTTGGACAGCTCCAGCCTCCGGCACAGGGCGGCGGTCATGGCCTCGCTGGCCTCCCCCTGGATCTCCAGGCGCACCGGGGCCAGCCGGGAGCGCTTTTTGAGCACCTTGCGCATGTGCTGGCGGTAGTCGTCGTTGACGTCAAAGTCCTCGTCCGCCGGGGAGAGATCGGCGTTGCGGGTGACGGAGATCACCGCCCGGCTCACCACCTGGTACTGGTCGAAGAGCTCCGCCACAAAGGACAGGACCACATGCTCGGTGAGCACATACCGCAGCCCCCGCTCGCTCAGGCGCAGATAGGGGGGCAGGCTCTTGGGGATGGGGACCAGGCCGAAGCAGTTCTGCCCGTTCCGCTTGAGCTCCACCGCCACGTTCAGGGCCTTGCTGGGCAGGTGGGGGAAGGGGTGGAGGGGGTCCACCACCTGGGGGGAGAGGATGGGGCGCACATAGTCCCGAAAGTACCGCTCGCACTGCTTGCGCTCCTTCACATCCAGCTCCGGCAGGGTCAGGGAGCAGATGTTGCAGGCGCGCAGCCGGGTCTCCAGCTGGTGGAGGAGCTTGTCCCGCTGCTTGTAGAGGGGGCCCGCGGCGTGGAAGACGGCGGCGAGCTGCTGGGCGGGGGTGAGGCCGCTCTTGGAGTCGATGTGGTTGTGCTTGACCAGATTCATGTCGCATAGGGAGCCCACCCGGATCATAAAGAACTCGTCCAAGTTGCTGGTGAAGATGGCGGCGAACTTGAGCCGCTCGAAGAGAGGGACCGACTCGTCCCGGGCCTCCTCCATGACCCGCTCGTTGAAGCGCAGCCAGGAGAGTTCTCGCTCCTGGGTGTAGCTGTAATCCCGCGTGTGGTGGTCCGACATGCCTGTCACGCTCCCGTCTTCAGGACCCGGTCCATGAGGTAACCCTCCCGGACGCCGGCGGAGGAGGCGGACACCGTCTCCACCCCGCAGGTCTTGACAATGGCGTTGAGAATGATAAGGCCGGGGAAGAGGGTGTGGACCCGGTCGGGGGCCGAGCGCAGGAGCTGCCGCAGGACGTCCTTTCCCCCGGCCTTTAAAAACCGGTAGAGGTCCCGAAGCTCTCCGGCGGACAGGGTCCGCAGCTCCGGGTCCCGGCGGCAGACGTCGTTGCACAGCTTCACCAGGGCCCGGATGGTACCGCCCACGCCGCAGAGGTATTGGCTGCGGATGTTTGCCGCCCCGGCCCGGTCCAGCAGCTCCCGGACGTGGGCGCGCATGGCCCTGCGCTCGGCCTTGGTGGGGAAGAGGTCCTCGGCGTAGTGGGTGTAGAGGGACAGGGAGCCCACCGGCAGGGAGCAGGCCGTGGTGATGGCCATGTCCTCATAGGCCACCAGCTCGAAGGAGCCGCCGCCGATGTCGGCCAGGACCCCGGTGGGCACCCCGCCGGGCAGGACGGCCCCCTTAAAGGAGAGTGCGGCCTCCTCCTCTCCGGAGAGGACCTCCACCCCAACGCCGGTGACGTCCCGGATGGTCTGGACGGCCTCGGCGGTATTGACGATGTTCCGCAGGGAGGCAGTGGCGAAGACCCGCATGTCCCGGACGTTGAAGTTGTCCAGCAGGGCCCGGTAGCCCGCCAGGGTGCGGCAGGCCACCAGGATGCCGCTGTCGGAGAGGACGCCGTGGTGTACATAGCCGGCCAGACCGGCCATGGTCTTCTTGTTGAGGAGGAGGCGGAACTGTCCCTCCTCCCATTGGTAGATGGACAGGCGGATGGTGTTGGAGCCCAGGTCCACGATGCCGCAGAGCATGGAGATCATCCCCGCTTTCTTTCGAATGTATATATACTATATTGTATCCGGTCCCGGCCCCGGACGCAACGTATTTGACAGAGATTTTACATCCGGCCCCCGGCAGAGGCTCCGTTGGGCCTCCTGGACCGCCCGCTGGGCGGCAATCAGGGCCAGATTGCTGCCCAGGGCCTCAAAAAAAGCGGACAGGAGCTCCAGGCTCTCTGGGCTCCTGTCCTGGGCCAGCCAGATGGCCGCCGCCCCCAGGACCGTCACGGCCTCGCCGCCGGGGCCCGCCGTTCCTCCCTCCATCCTGCCGCCCCCCTTTCCCTCCAGTCTATGTGGACGGACGGGCCGGGGTGTGGTAAGATGGAGCAGAGCCAGTCCCGGCTCCGGCGGGGTCAGGGGGCCAGATCCTGGGGGACGGCCTCCCCGCCCAGGCGGTGGACAAAGGTCCGCATTTCCGCCCGGGAGGTGATCCGGCGGGTCTGTTCGATGAGGTCCCGCTGCTGATCCGGGGAGAGGCTGGCGAAGCGCTCCATGGCGGACAGGTTTTGGGAGAGGGCCATGCCGAAGCCCAGGGGCAGGCCGGCCAGTGGATTCAGGGCGTCCATACCATCACCTTCCTTTTTTGCGGGGCGCCGCTGTCAGCTTTCCCCCCAGGGGACCGGAATATTCCGCCCTGCCGGGCGGAGGAGAGAAAGAGGGGTATGTATGACACTGATGAAAGCGCTGGAGGCCTACCGGCCCTGGAATGAGCAGGAGGCGCGGGACCGGGCGGTGCTGCTGGATTTACTGCGCACCGGGCGGGACCTGTGGACCCGGCAGGACCCTACCGCCCATCTGACGGCCTCGGCCTGGGTGGTGAACTCCGGCTGGAGCCGGGTTTTGATGGCCTACCACAACCTCTACGGCTCCTGGTCCTGGCTGGGGGGCCACGCCGACGGGGAGCGGGACCTGCTCTCCGCGGCCCTGCGGGAGGTCCGGGAGGAGAGCGGCCTGGCGGCGGTGCAGCCAGTCCGAAGGGACCTCTTTTCCCTGGAGATTCTGACGGTGGAGGGCCACGAGAAGGGGGGGCGCTATGTGCCCTCGCACCTGCACCTGAATGTGACCTATCTGCTGGAGGCCGATGACCGCCAGCCTCTCCGGGTCAAGCCAGACGAGAACCGGGCGGTGGCCTGGTTTGGCCGGGAGGAGGCGGTGGCGGCCTCCTCGGAGCCCTGGTTCCAGGCGCGCATCTACCGCAAGCTCAACGACAAGCTCTCCGCCCTGGAGCGGTAAGCGGGCTACCAGCTTTTGCCCAGGTCGGGGCGGACGGCCAGGTCGAGGATGTCGGCGGCGTCATAGAACCGGAGGTAGCGGTCCCGCTGCCAGCGCAGGGTGGTGCCGTCTGGGTGGAGGCGGTCGCAGATGACGGCGGAGAGGTCGCTTTTGATCTTGGAGTAGGACTCGACGCCCACAGAGGCGAAGACGCGGAAGCCCATGCTGTGGAGATACTGGAGCATGGGGCCGGACTGGGCCACGTCATCCCCGTCGGGCCGGGAGCCGTGGGGGTAGAAGAGAATCTGGGTGGGTCCCACCAGGCTGCCAACCTCCTCCAGCCAGCGCTCTGTGTCGGTCTGGACCGACGCCAGGGTCCGGGTGGCGCTGCCCAGGTTGATGTGGCCCCAGGTGTGGGAGCCGAAGGTCCATCCCGTCTCCCGGAGCCGCTGGATCACCGGCCGCACCGCCTCGATTTCACTCTGCCGGAAGGCATCGAAGGCCGGGCGGTTGGGGTCGCCGGCTGGGAGGTCGCGGTCGTTCTGGGTCCGGTAGCCCAGGATGCCCTGGTAGCCGGTGAGAGAGAAGATGGCCTTGGCCCCGTTGAGGGAGAAGTCCGGGTGCTCCAGCACAAACTGGTCCAGGAGGGTGGTGGCGTCCAGGTCCTGGGTCAGGAAGGTCTCCTGGGTGTAGGGGTCGGTGCACTGAGCCCAGATTTGGCCGTCCGCTCCCACCACCAGCCTGGAGGTGAAGCCCTCCTCCAGCATGTAGTCATAGTAGTTCACATCGTCGAAGGAGAGCACCAGGGGCTTTTTCCCCTCCGGGAGCATGAGGGTGTTACGGACCATGTGGGCGCCGGTCTCGTCGGTGACCTCGCTCCAGACGTCTTCTATGGCGACCAGAATATAGCCCTTCTCATAGAGGCTGTTCAAAATCTTTTTGTACTCCTCCACCGTCAGCATCCAGTCGTCCAGGCCCTCCTTTTGGGACTGGGGGGAGGGGCAGTCGTGGAAGGCCCACTGGGGATAGGCGATGACGGGGTGGAAGAAGAGGTGCTCCACCGTCTGATTGGGGCCCCAGGCTTGGGTGAGCTGGGCCTCCGTCCAGTAGCTCCGCACTGCGTCATAGGGGTCGGACTCTGGGGTGGGCTCCGGCGTGGGGGCAGGGGCTGTCTCCTCCGGCCCGGGCGTGGGGAGCGTTTCCCCCGGTCCGGGGGTGGGGACGGACTCTCCGCCCGGCGCTCCGCAGGCGGTCAGAAAGAGGGCGAGGGCCAGCAGCAGGGCTCCCAGGCGTGTATGACGGATCATGGATGATTCCTCCTGTGTATTGGGTCTGTCTGTCTATCATACGACGAGATACGAGGAAAAGCACTACAAATGGGTTACGAAACGGAGTCAGTTTTCTCCACCCCAGGGGACCCTTTGGACCAGCAGGATAGAGGCGCCGCCGGTGACAGCGCCGGTGACCACGCCGGCCAGCAGCAGGGGGGGCAGGTAGACCACCGGGGCCGGAGAACCCAGCACGGCCATGGCGGCGAGTATCTGCCCGGTGTTGTGGGCGGCGGCCCCGGCGATGCACACCCCGAAGAGGGAGAGCCCCGGCAGGCGGAGCAGCAGCCACATGGCCAGGAAGGCCAGGACGCCCCCGGTGAGGGAGTAGGCCAGGGCGGAGAGGTTCCCCCCCACCAGGGCCCCCAGCAGGCACCGGGCCAGGAGAATGGCGAAGGACTCCCCCGGGGAGAGGCGGCACAGGGCGAAGACGGTGACCAGGTTGGCCAGCCCCAGCCGCAGGCCGGGCAGGGGGACAAGCACGGCGAGGGGGACCAGGCCCTCGCACACAGAGATGGCCAAAGCCAGGGCGGCGAGCACCGCGCAGCGGGTGAGGCGGCGGACGTTGATCCTCATGGTCCACCCCCCTCAGCCGGTGACAGCGTCCGCCTGAGGGGCGTCGCTGCCGGTGACGGTGATGATGAGGCGGTTGGGCAGGCAGACGATCTGCCCCCCGGCCCGGGAGACCCATCCGGTGTGGACGCAGTCCTGGCTGGGGCAGTCGCTGTGGGCGACCCGGATGCGCCCCGGCTGGGCCTCCACGGTGATGGGGTAGGCCGCTCCGGGCACGTCGAAAGAGACCGCCCCGGTGAGGGCGCTCAGGGGGAGCTCGGTGACCACTTCCTGATCTAGGACGATTTGGGCAGTCAAAAAGTTGCCCCCCTTGGGCAGCAGCAGGAAAAAAACCAGGCCGGCGGCGGCCAGAACGGCCAGAACCACCAGGGCGTCCCCAGGGGTGGGGCGCAGGCGCTCAGCGGCGGACAATCTCATAGGTATAGCCCGCCTCCTCTCCGTGGAGCTGGAGGCCCTCCTCCAGGCCCTGGGTGACGTAGATCCTCTGGTCCTCTGTGACCAGGATGAGCTCCATCCCGGCCACTGTTCCCTCCCCGGCGCGCCAGAGCTCCAGGGCCCGGTCCAGGCCCAGGACGAAGAGGGCGGTGGACCAGGCGTCGGCCAGGGCGGGGCCGGCGGCCACGGTGGTCACCGACAGCAGGCCGGACTGGGCGGGATAGCCGGTGGCGGGGTCGATGATGTGGTGGTAGGCGGCGCCGCCGGATGTGAAATACCGCTCATACCCGCCGGAGGTGGAGCAGGTGAGGCCGCCGCCCAGGGCGATGGTGCACAGGTAGCTCTCCTCGGAGTCCAGGGGGTCGGTGACCAGCACCCGGAAGGGCTGGCCGTCGGGACGGCTCCCCAGGGCGGTGATGTTGCCCCCCAGGGAGAGGATGGCGTTCTCCACCCCGTGGGCGGTCAGGGCCTGGACCACATAGGCGGCAGAGGCCCCCTTGGCGATGCCCCCCAGGTCCACCGCCTGGCCCGCCAGGGGCAGGGCGGCGGCATAGGAGCCGTCCTCCAGGGCGGCGGCCTGGGGGAGGTCCCGGGTGAGGGGGAGGAGGGCGGAGAGCTCCTCCTGGCCGGGGACCCGGTGGACAGCAGTGGCCTCGCTCTCGGTGAGGCCGAAGCCCCAGGCGTCCATCACCGGGGCCAGGACAGGGTCAAAGGCCAGGCCGCTCTCCCGGGCGGCGGCGGCGGCGGTCTCCAGCAGCCCGGCGGTCTCCGGCTGGATGGGGACTGCCGTGCCGTCCCCGGCGTGGGCGTTGAGGCGGCTGACGTCGCTCTCGGGCCGGGTGCGGGACCAGAGGGCCTCCAGGCGGTTGATCTCCTGCTGAGCGGCTACCAGGGCGGCGGCGGTGTCGCCGTCGTAGGCCGTGATGGACATGAGGGTGTCCATGGCGAAAAAATACTGGGTGTCGCCGGCAGCCGGACCCTGGGAGGAGGCGGGCTGGTCCGCCCCGCAGCCGCACAGGAGGGCCCAGGCCAGGAGAAGAGGGAGAAGACGTTTCATAGCTTTCCTCACGTTCCATAAAAAGATGAATTGATTGTATCATATCGTCCCCTTTCTGGCAACCTAAGGAGGAACCGTCAAAACCCAGCCGCCGGGGAAGGGCGGACCCTCCGCAGACCCCGTTTCGCCGGGGGACAGAGAAGAAAGTATTCCCAGTTTGTTGTTTTTTCTTGTTGCAAATTGGCGCGGTTTCTGGTAGAATACCATCTGTTAGACTGGCCGCAGACCGGAGCCGGCCATCAAAGAGCATCATACAAGGAGATGGATCCATGAACAAAGAGAAACGCGCGGCGGAGAAGCGCGCGGCGCGGAGCCACAAGGAGGATGTGGTCCTCAACCGGGTGCTGGTGTGGTTTGGCGCCGCCGTGGTCGCCGAGCTTCTCCTGCTTCTGATCAACCGCTATTATATCAACTACACCACCCGCCCCGGAGAGATTGAGTTTGCCGCAGCCCTTCTCCACGCTTTCCCCATTATCATCGGCGTCACCGCTGTGGCCGCTGTGGTCTGTGTGGTCTGGGCGGTCATGTGCGCACAGAAGGGGAAGCGCTGCCTGCTGCCCGGTGTGCTGGCCTGGATTTTTGCGGCCCTGCTGGTGATCTCCGCTGTGACTTATATTTTCAGCGGCACGGGGGTCCAATTTCTGTGCGGACTGGTTCCCGCCGCCGCAGTGATGGCCCTGGTCTATTACCTCTACCAGCGGGAGTTTTTCGTCATCACCGTCCTCTCCGCCATGGGCATTGTGGGCCTGTGGCTGATCCGCCGGGCCGCCGGAAATCACCAGGTGGTGGTCTACGCCTATATGGCCGTGACTGCGGTGGTCCTCATCGCGGCGGCTCTGGCCTGCCGGGTGATGCAGAAGAGCGATGGTTTCCTGACCCTGGGGGGGAAGAAGCTGTCCGTCTTCAACCGGGGAGCCACCTATGGCATGGTGTACCTGACCTGCGCCGTGGTGGCTGTGGCGGTGGCCGCCGGGCTGGCGCTGGGCGCCAGCGCGGCCTACTACCTCATGATTGCCCTGGTGGGCTGGCTCTTTGTGATGGCCGTGTACTACACTGTGAAGCTCATGTGAGCCCGTTTATTGGATGCAAAAAGGACGCCCGCGGGCGTCCTTTTTTGTCATCCTGCCCCGCTTCCTATGGAAATATCCGCCGGGTTGTGGTATCCTGTAAAAAAGAGCTTTGGAGGATACCGGCATGACAGAGGTACAGCAG
>NZ_CALXGA010000033.1 GCF_944387725.1 uncultured Intestinimonas sp.
GTGCCGGGGGTCTCGGTCCCCGTGCCGGGGGTCTCGGTCCCCGTGCCGGGGGTCTCGGTCCCCGTGCCGGGGGTCTCAGTCCCCGTGCCGGGGGTCTCAGTCCCCGTGCCGGGGGTCTCGGTCTCTTCCGTGACCGTTTCTGTTCCTCCGGGGGCCGCCTCGGACGCGAAGGCGGCCGGGGCCAGGGAGACCAGCATCGCCAGAACCAGCAGGAGAGAGAGTCCCCGGTTCCACAGCTTCTTTTTCATGGATTGCCCTCCTTTTGGAGTTGAAAATCAGAGGGGCGGGCAGGGTCTGCCCGCCCCAAACCTTTGATTGGGTCGCTGCTGTTGGTCAGCCCTGCCCATTCGGCGGGCGGTAGTCGCCGGCAGTCACAGTCCATCTCACAACTGTCAGCATATCATTGACGCCCGATGTGGTCTGCTGCAAGGTCAGTGTGAAGGGGGACAGCGTACTGTTTTCCGACGCATCGCTGACAACGCCGTAACCGGAGAGGTTGAAGGTCGCGTCCAGCGGCACATAGGCATAGGAGATATTGAATGTGGTGGTTGCCGATGTGGACGTCCGATTGACGGAGAAATTTCCATCCGACGTAAGCGCTGCGTCCAAAATAGAAATGTAGTCGTTATCGCTTCCTGCCTGTCCGCTGGGCACCGACACAATGGGCCGCAGGGTCGCAGGGTCGCCCGCGCTGCTGTTGCCTCTCCGGTCCATGTAATAAATGGGCTCGTTGAAGATCAGCGTCAGCGTCCCCTGATAATAGCCCGGCTGACTCGCCATTTCTGTTGCCGACCCGCCCACTGTAATGAGATAGGGCGGCTCCGTATCCGGGATGTGGACGTTCTCCACGGCCTTGAAGGAGTAGCCGCTGCCCAGGGCGTTCTGAGCGGTGGCCAGGCAGTAGAAGTAGGTGGCGTTGGCGGCCTCCCCGCTCTGCATGGCGTTTGTGAAGTCCACAAACTCAATCTGAGCCATCTCGGTCTCCAGGCTGCCTGTGGTCACCGGGGAGCCTCCTCCGCCGGTCTGCCGGCGCTGGATAATCTCCTGCACGGTGTCCTTCAGGGTCTGGCTGGCGTAGCGGTCAAAGTAGGATTCTCCCGTGGACCGGTCTTTGGTCTGCAGCATGGCCTCCAGCACGGTCATGATTTCTCCCGGGTCAGTCACGCTGCCCACCGGATTTTGGTCAGCTCCCTCCACCACATTTGATCCGCTCATCTCCCACAGGAACGCCTGCGGGAGCTGGTTATAGGCGAATAGGGCGTAATCCAGGTCGGCGTCCTCCGTGGTGGTGAAGGAGACCTCCGGGTTGACGGCTTCCATGGTAATATACGGAATATCTACTTCTCTCGTGGTGAAGCGGTAGGCGTACACCGCCGAATATGCCTGGTTGGAGGTGCCCTGAATCACGAAGTACGCAATATAGTCCTGCTCTGGCTCCAGGCCCTCCACCAGAACCTCGATTTCAGAGGGGCCTGCGGAGGTGGCGCCGTATTTGATGCGGTTGTTAGCCCCATAGCTGTTGCTGGCGTTGACAATATCCAGGCGCGCGGGGGTGGAAATGGACTGGCGGTATACGAATACAGTTCCGTTCCCTTCATAGTACCCCGCCTCATCCAGATAGAGGTAATCATCGTTGTCCTGAGCCGTGCTGGAGAAATTTCTGATTTCCCCGTTTGCATCCGTTCCCCGGGTGGGGATGGTCCCCTTGGGGGCCACCACATAGTAGATTGTGCCGGGCCGGTCCAGCATCAGGTACATGTTGACTGCGGAGGAGCCTGTGGCAAAGGTGGGGTGGTTGCTGGAGAACTGGGGGGCCTGCTGGTCGCTGAACTGCTTGGTCAGGTTGAAGTCCTCCGGAAGGCCGATGTCGGTGATGCTGGCGGGCACCATCTCCGCGTAGTGCTCCACTGTCAGGTTGTTGGCCAGGGTCTGGAGGTCGTTCGTCGTTCCGGCCAGGATGTTGATGGTGATGTTGACCCGCTGGCTCCAGGTGTCCGGGTCCACCAGGCTGCCGATCTGGGTGAAGTGGATGGCGTACTCGTAATTAGCCGCCTCCCGCAGGGTATTGAGCGGATGGAAGTTGGGGGCGTTGCTGGGGTCCAGGAAGTGCCGGGTCAGGCTGACGCCGATGCGCTCGGTCCCATCCGGGACGGTGATGGTCTGCGTTCCCAGGTACTCCCACGCGCTCTGGGTTCCGCCCTCCGTATTCCGGGCATACAGTTCAAACACCACGCTGGTGTCCGACCAGATGATCATGTCCCAGTCGATGTTGGGCGAGGTGCTCTCAGTGCTCATGGGGTCCAGGGTCCAGCTCACGTCTACACGGTTCCGCTCGTTTACCTCAGCCTCATCGTCCAAGGCCGGGTCTCCGGGTGTCAGTGTATAGAGCTCCAGGCTGGTGATGTTGGGATTGCTCAGGTTGACGATGGCAAAGACGGTGGTGAACTCGTCCAGGGTGGTGGTGCCCATGTTGTTCCGGGCGTCGGAGGTGTCGCAGATAGTGTTGGCCACAATCTGGAAGTAATAGGTGCCGCCGCTGGCCAGGTTCAGGGCGCTCTCTCTGGTAACGGTGGAGGTGGGGAAGGTGACCACCGTCTTGCCGTCCTCCATGGTGATTTCGGCATAGCGGTAGTCAATGACCCAGTCCTCAGTGGTCTTGTCCATGGTTCCGGTGGCCTCCGGAACCAGGTCCGGCCGTCCGTTTCCGGTGTTCACATAGAGCTGGATGCTGCTGCGCAGGAAATTAGCCATGGTCTCCCGGGCGCTGGCCCGCTCCTCGTCGGTGGCGGCCGAGACCACCGCCTGATAGTAGTCCGTCAGGGCCCGGTTCTCGCTGACGCTCTGCACCGTCTCGCTGAACACCAGCCGGATATCGGTGCTGGGCAGAGGCCGGTCTACCTCCGTGCCGTTATACTCGGTAAACTCCTGGGTGACGGTGGGGGCGTTGGAGTCCAGGGTGTGGATGGTAATCATCTGCACCCGGGCCGAGTAGTTCCCCGCCTCGTCCTGGGCCACATAGTAGAGGTCATAGGCGGTCTCTGGCTCCAGGCCGCTGACGGTAAAGTCGATATCCTCCCCCGCCCGCATCCGAACGCTGCCGCTGTCCAGCGCGTTCATGCCGGAGGAGACCTGGAGCTTGGCGGTGTCGCTGGCCAGGTCCACGGCGCCGGTCTGGCCCGCCAGGGGCTTGGGGTACTCCTCGCCCTGGGGCACCACCACCCAGTAGAGGATGCCGTCCTCGTTGAGGTTGGCGTACAGGCCCACAGAGGTCCGCTCCACCCGGTTGACGGTGGCGTTGGTGTTGAAGATGGGGGGCGTGCGGTCCACGGTGGTGAAGTCCAGGCTCTCCACCCGGGAGCTCTGTCCCCCGCCGATGTCGGTGAGCCACAGGTAGAGGGTGTAGTCCTCCAGCTCCTCCAGGGCCACGTTGTTCACGTCGAAGGAGTAGGGGGTGTTCTTGGTGACGTCCAGGGTGCCGAAGCCCAGGTTGCCGGTGACGGCGTTGGCCCGGAAGTCCTGGGCCGTGGGGGCGGCGGCCCCGGCGGGCAGCACCGCCCAGTAGAGGCGGCAGGTCTTGGTGGTCATCACCGTGGCCTGGGCCGAGACGTTGGTGATCCGGGAGAGATAGGGGTAGCCGTCGGCGAAGCCGGGCACCGAGTCATCCGGAGTGGTGAAGGAGATGACCTTCAGGGGGCTCTGGTCCCCCCGGACGTCCTGCATGACGGCGGACAGGTAGTAGGACCCGTCCGAGGTGAGGCGGGTAATCTGCACTGTGGCGGGCTGGTTGGCCCCGGTGAGCTCCACGGCGCCGTTGGCCACAATGGTGGTGGTGTAGGACGGGGGGGAGAGCAGGTCGCCGGTCTCCACGGAGCCGTCGGTCACCGAGGTGACGGCCCAGTAGACGGTGCCCCGCTTGTTGCCGCTGAACTGGACGGAGGCAGTGGTGGGGGCCAGGTCGGTGACCTGGGGGTAGCCCGCCAGCAGCCGGGGATCGGCGGAGGCCTCCGCCGCCGCCTCGCTGTCCATGACCTCCCCGTCGATGGTGGCGGTGATGCCGGGCCGGATGGTGATCTGGTCGGGCAGCATGGCCACGGTGGAGCCGGGGGCGTTCACCACCAGATGCCCGATGTCGCCGTCGCCGGTGAGCTCCGTGGCGGTGTCCAGGTTCACGGTGTCCGCCTTGGCCCCGGAGACGATCTCCAGCAGGCTCTCGGTGGCGGCCTCGTCCACGGTGATGACGGAGGCCTGCCCGCTGCTGAGCATGAGGGTGGAGCCAGGCGTGCGGTTGACCACCTCCTCGATGTTGCCGCTCAGGGTCAGGCTCAGGCCCTCCTCGCCGTTGAGCTCCGTCTGGAGGACCCCCGCGCCGGAGGGGGTGTTGTCCACCAGGTAGGTGTCGGTGCGGACGCTGGCGTCGTCGAGGACGCTGTTCCCCTCCACCCGGAGAGAGACCAGCTGGTTTTTGAGGTTATCCACAATGAGGCTGGGGGCGTCCACGTTCCGCAGGACCACACTGTCGTCGCCCCGTTCGCTGACGCCGCCGCCGCTGACCACGATCTCGCCCAGGACGGTGACGTTTTCCAAAATCACGCCGCCCAGGCCCACGCCGGCGGTGATGTAGAGGTTGCCGCCCACCACGGTGTCCCGCAGGGTGACGCCGGAGGTGGTGATGGTGACGTTGCCCCACACCTCCCCCAGGCTCTCCTCCCCGGGCTCCTGGATGGGGGTCCCCACGGCTTTGAGGAGCATGACGGCCACATCCCCCCGGGTGATGGCCTCCTGGGGGTGGAAGCTGCCGTCGGGGTAGCCCTCGATGATGCCGTATCCGGCCGCCGTGGCCACCAGCCCCCGGCTCCAGGCGCTCAGGTCCCGGCTGTCGCTGAAGCTGATGTTTTCGCCCACGCTGGGCTGCATCATCAGGTTCCGGGCCAGGATCACCACCGCCTCCTCCCGGGTCAGGGAGGCCAGGGGGGAGAAGGTGCTCTCCGAGGTGCCGGTGATGTACCCGGCGGTATAGGCGATGTCCACATCCTCGGCGTACCAGGCGTCCGCCGGCACGTCCTCAAAGGGAATGCCCCCCATGGCGTCGTAGCCGAAGGCCCGGTTGATGATAGTGACAAACTCCGCCCGGGAGATGTCGTTTTCGGGCATCAGGTTGCCCTCAATATCCCCCCGCATGAGGCCCAGCTGGACGGCCTGCTCAATATAGGGGTCCATGTAGGCCGCCTGGGCCTGCCGGGCCCCCTGTCCCGCCGGCAGAAGCACCAGGGCCAGGGCGCACAGGGCGCAGGCCAGGACCTTCCCCCGGCGTGAGATCGTTTTCCAAACCGCAGATCGCTTCATGTTGCTATGGTTCCCCTTTCTCGCGGACCGCTCAGGAGGCGGCCGACCGGCGGAGCTGGATGCTGAAAACCGCTTCCCGCACCATTTTTTCTTCGTCGTGGATGAGGTCGTTGAATGTCCCCGCGTAGAGCGGCACCGGCTCGGCGGAGGGGCGCTGCCGCAGCACCCGCAGGCTCAGCAGCAAGGGCTGGGAGGTGACGGGGATCACCACCTGGACGATCTCCCCCACCTCCAGCGGCCGGGCGCAGAAGAAGGCCAGGCCGCCGCAGCTCAGGTCGTTGCTCAAAATGGGCGCCCGGCCCTTCCAGGTCCCCGACACCGGGTAGAGGAAGCTCTCGAAGCGCACCGGCATCCGCAGGTTTCGCCGGACCTCCTCCCCCAGTTCCCGCACCGCCTCAATGGTGATGACGCTGCCGTCCCGGGCGGTGATCCGGCCCTCCGCAGCCGGAAAGGACTCCGAGGCGCTCACCAGGCTGACAAACTCGTGGGAGAGGACCCGCTTGACGTCCCCGTCGTCCACCTGGACCCTCCAGACATGCTTCTCCGGCCCGTCGTCGGAGCTGACCCGGGCCACCGGCTCCCCCCGGCTGTCGATGAGCAGATATTGATATCTCATGGCGCACCCTCCTCTTCCTGTTCCGCCAGGCGCTGGCGCTGGCGCTCCCGGCGGTACTTCTCCGGGTCGCTGGGATCAAAATTTAAAAAGTAGACGTAAATCTCCACAATGGCCTTGTAGAGCTCCTCCGGGACCTCCCGGCCCAGCTCCATCTGGGAGAGCATGGTGGCCAGGGAGTTGTCCTCGTAGACCGGGACGCCGTTTTCCACGGCCACCTCCACAATTTTCTCCGCCAGATGGCCCATCCCCGAGGCCACAATCACCGGCGCCCCCGCGCCGGGGCCGTACTGGAGGGCCACCGCCCGCCCGGCGTTCCCCTGGGGGGCCCTTTGCTCAGACTTTGACATTGACGCTTCGCTTCCCTTCAAAGAGGTCCGGGAAGACCTCCGTGAGTGTCAGGGGCCGCTCCCGGCGGGAGACCGTGACCTTCTTCCCCGTCAGGCCGTGGCCGGCCAGAATGTCCCGCAGGTCCTGGGCGATGATGCTTCCGCTGCGCTCCACGGCCTCGGGGCCGTAGACGTCCAGCTCCACCTGGTCCTCCCGGGACGCCAGGGTCATCTCCAGAAAGCCCAGGGACTGGACGTCCAGCTTGAAGAGGAACTGGACCTTGCCGCCCCCCTGCTGCTTTTTACCGCTTTGCTCCTGATCCTCGGCGTCCGGGTCCACCCACACCTCGGAGTACATCATCTTCCCGTTCCACTCCAGTGGGAGGATCATGTGGTTGAGGGGCATGAAGACACTCTCGTTGAGGAGCATGGACCGGACAATCTCCTCAAAGCCCTCCCGGGCCTCGGCGCCGAACTTGCCCTGGAGGGCCTGGGAGGCGGTGTCGGTGAGCTTCTGGGCGAACTGGTCCGACTGGGCCGCCTTGCCGAAGTCGTTCTCCTGCAGCAGCCGGAGAATGGAGGCGTCGTCCAGCTGGTTGAGCCCGGCCAGGGTATCCCCGTAGCCGCTCAGCTGCCGGAAGGCGGCCAGCAGCCCAGCCTCGTCCCCGTTTTCATAGCGGGCCATGTTCAGCATCAGCAGGCTGATAAAGGTCCGAATGGTCCCCAGGTCGTGGCTGCGCTCCACATAGGAGCCCAGGTAGGGCAGGATCTCTCCCTGGAGGAGCTGGAGGTTCCCCCCCCGGTCCCCCGCCTGGAGGCCCCGCTCCAGCTGGGCCGTCAGCTCCTCCAGCCGCCCCCGCCAGCTCCGGGGCATGTAGTCCGGCATCTGCCGCAGCAGGGCGGTCATGGTCCTGCCGATGTGCCCGGTGGAGGAGAAGTCGCTGTACCGTTTCACAAAGCTCAAAATGGCCTCGTGGAGCTGGGGGTCCGGCGAGCTGCGGTAGACCTGCCGCAGCAGGGAGAAGATGGGGCCGGAGAAGCGGTTGCCCGCCTGCACCTGCTGGAGGAAGAACTGCTCGAAGGCCGGCGCGTCCATCTGGAGCATCTGGAGCAGGTTGGAAATCTCCTGGGCAATCCCCGCCGACAGCCCCGGGGTGGAGGCCATGCCCCGCATCCAGACCAGGGTTTTGGTGAGCACCGCCGCCAGGTCCGGGGCGTCCCGGAGCTGCTGGAGGAAGGTCTGTAGGTTGGAGTCGTAGCGCAGGCCGTTGGGCCCCAGGTTGTTGTCCGCCCCCTGGCGCTCCGTCTTGCCGTCCGCCCGGCTGACCCGGGTGGGGTCCGCCACATTCTGGACACGGGGGTCCGGCGCCTGCGGCCCGGCGGGCAGCGGGCGGTTGTGTGCCGCGCTATCATAATTTGGGACTGGATTGGTCGCCCCCAACAGGTCTGGCATAGTGATAATCACCCTTTGTCTGCGGAAGTCTGGCCCGGTCCGGGGGGCGGCCGGGCCCCTCCGGCGGGGCCGAATCCCCGGCCGGAGGAATCCGGCCGCTCAATCTGCCGGATTTCTGTAACCAGCGCTTATTTTTTCCTTATTTCAGCCGATAAAGAATAGTGAAAGCCATTATGATGAAAGAAGGTAAAGGCTATGAGTGGCAACGACAGCATTTTAGACGCTTACCTCTACGAGACCAATACCCTTCTGGAGCAGCTGGACAGCATTGTGCTCTCCGCAGAACAGAAGGACAGCTTCTCAGAGGATGACATCAACACCATCTTTCGGATCATGCACACTATCAAGGGTTCCTCGGCCATGATGGAGTTTAACTCCATCATGACCATCGCCCACCGGGCGGAGGACCTCTTCTCCATCATCCGGGAGCAGTCCATCAACGTGGTTCCGGAGGCCAAGCGCCCCGAGCTCTTTGATCTTCTGTTCCAGACCATCGACTTCTTCCGCCAGGAGATTGAGCACATCGAAAACGAAGAGCCGCTTACTGAGAATATCGACAGCTTGCTTGAAAAAGTTAATAGCTTTATTCACCAAATTCAAAGCGGCGGCGCTCCGGAGGCCCCCGCCGCCGCCCAGACGGCCGCCCCCGCCGCCAGTCCCCACGCCGGCTTCCCCTTCGCCCTCCAGGTCTTCTTTGACGAGGGCTGCGGCATGGAAAACCTCCGGGCCCTGATGCTGGTCAACTCCGTCCGGGAGCTGTGCGCCGACAGCGATTTCCGGTACGAGCCGGCCAACGTGGAGAGCGACCCCTCCACCGCCGCCGCCATTGTGGAGTCGGGCTTTATGCTCTACTTCAAGAACCAGGGCGACCGGGACAACGCCATCCACGCGGTAACCGGCGCGGGCTCGGTGCGGACCTACCAGTCCATCGACCACGCGGAGGCCGAGGCCCCCGCGCCGGCGGCGCCGGCCAAGGCCCCCGCCGCCCCTGCCAAGGCCCCCGCCCCCGCGCCGGCAGCGGCGGCCAAGGCTCCCGCCGCCCCTGCCAAGGCCCCCGCCCCCGCCGCCGGCGGGGCCACCCACCACCACAAGGAGAGCCTCATCAGCGTCAACCTCAGCAAGCTTGACGAGCTGATGGCCGTGGTGGGGGAGATCGTCATCACCGAGTCCATGGTCACCGCCTCCCCCGACCTGAAGGGCCTGAAGCTGGACGCCTTCACCAAGTCGGCCCGGCAGCTGCGCAAGCTCACCGACGAGCTACAGGACGTGTCCATGTCCCTGCGGATGGTGCCGGTGTCCAGCACCTTCCAGAAGATGAACCGCATCGTCCGGGACATGTGCAAGAAGCTGGGCAAGCAGGCACGGCTCACCCTCATCGGCGAGGACACCGAGGTGGACAAGACCATCGTGGACAGCATTGGCGACCCCATCATGCACATCGTCCGCAACTCCATGGACCACGGCATCGAGGAGAACGTCCAGGACCGCATCAACGCCGGCAAGGACCCGGTGGGGGAGATCATCCTCTCCGCCCGGCACACCGGCAGCGAGGTCATCATCGAGGTCAAGGACGACGGCCAGGGAGTCAGCTACGAGGGCGTTTTGAACAAGGCCATCCGCAACGGCATCGCCTCCCCCGATGTGGAGTATTCCCATAAGGACATCCTCAACTTCCTCATGGCCCCCGGCTTCTCCACCAACACCCAGGTCACGGAGTTCTCCGGCCGGGGGGTGGGCATGGACGTGGTCAAGCGCAACGTGGAGGACGTGGGCGGCACCGTCTCCATCTCCAGCGAGCCGGGCCAGGGCATGACCACCACCCTGAAGATCCCCCTGACCATGGCCATCATGGACGGCATGGAGGTCTCGGTGGGCCGGTCCATCTTCACCATTCCCATCCACAACATCCGCCAGTCCTTCAAGGTCAGCGAGGGCGACCTCATCCATGACGCCTCCGGCGGGGAGCTCTTCAAGTGCATGGGCAGCTACTACCCGGTGGTGCGGATGCGGGACCGCTACCGCATCGAGGGCGGATGCACGGAGATCGGCGACGGCATCCTCATCTGGCTGGAGTCCGGCGAGCTGTCCTACTGCCTCTTCGTGGACGAGCTGCTGGGGGAGCAGCAGGTGGTGGTAAAGCCCCTGCCCAGCTATCTCAACCGCTTCAGCGTCAAGCAGAGCGGCATCGCCGGCTGCACCATTCTGGGCGACGGCAACATCAGCATCATTCTGGACGTGTCCAATCTCTACGTCCCGGTCTGACCGCCCAAATACAAGGAGGACTTGATTGCTATGGAAGAAGACGTTATGTTCGCCGTCGATCCCTCGGAAGAGGGCGGCGCCTCCCAGGACGCTGTGGAGACCGGCACGGAGAAATACCTCCTGTTCCTGTCTGACGGCCTGTTGTTCGGGGCCAAGGCGGAGTATGTGGTGGAGATCATCACCAACCATGTGATCACCCCCCTGCCCCTGGTGCCGGAATATATCCGGGGGGTCATCAACCTCCGGGGGCAGATTCTGCCCATTGTGGACATCCGGCTGCTGCTGGGCCACCAGATTTCCGACGAGAGCTGCATCATCATCCTCAACATCGAGGGCACCCTGGTGGGCATTCTGGTGGACACCGTCCAGCGCATGGTGGACCTGAAGACCGACGACATCCTCCCGGCCCCGGGGCAGGGGCGGGACATGGTCTGCGGCATGTACTCCCTGGGGGACGGGCAGACCGTCCTGCTCTTTGACTGCCCCCAAATCCTCACCCGCTCCTGAGTGGGGAAACGGAAGGGGCATACTGTGAGCACCATGTTTCACGACCTGACCATCAGCGATACCGACTTCCAGCGCCTGGTCCAGTTCATGCAGAAGAACTACGGCATGGACCTGAGCAAGAAGCGGCAGCTCATCTCCAGCCGCCTCTCCAACTCCCTGAAGGAGCGGGGCTACGCCGACTTCCGGTCCTTTCTGGACCACCTGTTTCGGACCAAGGACCCCGACGACCTGGAGCTGGTGCTGGACAAGCTGACCACCAACTACACCTTCTTCCTCCGGGAGAAGGACCACTTCACCTATCTGCAAGAGCACATCCTGCCCGAGCTGGTCCAAAAGCACCAGCGGGACAAGATCCTCTCCATCTGGAGCGCCGGCTGCTCCAGCGGAGAGGAGCCCTACACCCTGTCCATCTACCTCAAGGAGTTCTTCGGCGCCCATGCCTCCCAGTGGGATACCCGGGTGCTGGCCACGGACATCTCCCACCAGGCCCTGGCCAAGGCCCAGGCCGGGGTGTACCAGGTTCCGGCGGACATGCCCGAGGCCTGGCTGCGGCGGTACTTTACCCGGGACCTGTCCACGGGGTTGTACACCGTTTCCCAGGATATTCGGAAGAACGTCATCTTCCGCCCCTTCAACCTCATGGACCCCATCCGCTTCCGGCTGAAATTTGACGTCATCTTCTGCCGGAACGTGATGATCTACTTCAACCAGGCCACCCGGGACGCCCTGGTCCAGCGCTTCTACGACGCCATGTACCCCGGGGGCTATTTCTTCATCAGCCATTCCGAATCCCTCAACCAGAATCCCCTGTTCCAGACGGTGGCCCCGGCGGTCTACCGGAAGCCCCCGGCGGGACGTTGAAAGAAGGACGTTGCCAGATGTTAAACAACACACACAAGATCCGGGTCCTGGTGGTGGACGACTCCGCAGTGGCCCGGACCTTTATGACCCGCGGACTCTCCGGCCACCCCAGAATCGAGGTGGTGGGCTACGCCATCAACGCCGAGGATGCCAAGCGAAAAATCGACAGCCTCTCCCCTGACGTGATGACCCTGGACGTGGAGATGCCCGGCACCAACGGCATCGACTTTTTGAAGCAGCTTCTGCCGGTCCACCCCCTGCCGGTGATCCTGGTCTCCTCCCTGAACCTGCGGGTCTTCGACGCCCTGGCCGCCGGTGCGGTGGACTTCGTCCGCAAGCCCGACGGGGTGGAGAACCGGGAGAGCTTCCTCAACTCTCTGGCCCAGAAGATCGTGGCGGCCTCCTACGCCAAGGTCCACCGCCCCCAGCCGGCGGCCTCCGCCCCGCCGGCGGCTCCTTCTTCGGCCCCTGAGGCCGCCCCTGCCGTGGCCGCCCTGGGGAAGAGCGCCGGGATGGACCTGGACCACACCATCATCGGTCTGGGGGCCTCCACCGGCGGCACCGAGGCCACCCTGGAGGTCCTCAAGCGCCTCCCCGCCGACATCCCCGGCATGGTCATCGTCCAGCACATGCCCGTGGGCTTTACCAAGATGTACGCCGAACGCCTCAACCGCCTGTGCCAGATGGAGGTCCGGGAGGCCAAAAACGGCGATGAAATCCACCGGGGCCTGGCCCTCATCGCCCCGGCGGACCTCCAGGCCCGGGTGGTCCGCATGGGCTCCCGGTACACCCTGTCCTGTATGCCCGGGGAGAAGGTCAGCGGCCACCGGCCCTCGGTGGACGCCCTGTTCTCCTCCATGGCCGCCCAGGTCAAGTGCCCCATGGTGGGCATCATCATGACCGGCATGGGCCGGGACGGGGCCAACGGCCTGCTGGAGATGCGGAAGGCCGGGGCCTACACCATCGGCCAGGACAAGGACTCCTGCGTGGTCTACGGTATGCCCATGGTGGCCTACGACATCGGGGCGGTGATGATCCAGGCCTCCTGCGAGAACATCGCGGGGGTGCTGATGAACCACCTCAAGAGCGGGAAATAGGCGCCGCCCGGTTTCCGCTGGACACAAAAGGGCCGGTGAAAGACCCGGGAAAAGAACGCGTCCCGCACCAGACGGTGCGGGGCGCGGCTTTTTAGGGCGGCTGCTTTACAGTCCCTTTTTTGTCACCATCTGTCCCCCCGGTGGTACCAGAAAATGCACCCGATCCAGGTCAGCAGCACCCCGGTGAGGAGGGGCAGGGGGAGAAGGCCGGTCACCAGGGCCAGCAGGTCCTCTCCCAGGTCTGCCAGAAAGTACAGGTACGCCAGCCAGCCCTCCAGAAGCTGCAACAGACTCCCCAGCATGGGGAACAGAGCGTGATACATGAGATAGAACATGGTTCAGACCTCCTTTGTTCCTGCGGGGCGGACTTCCCGGCCCGCCCCTTCCACAAGCGCCGGGCGTCCCGGGGGCCAAATGGCCTCCGGCGGCATTCCGTCATGGCCCGCGCCTCCCTTGCCGCCGCCAGGCCCATCCGGCCAGGTTCCCCAGGAGGGGGGCGCACAGGGAGACGGCCCAGAACAGGGGGATTGTCTGCCCGCCGTAGACCCACAGGGAGGCCGGGACGAAGACCAGCAGGCTCGCCAGGGGGTAGAGGGGCCGGAGGCCCTGCCGCTTCCCCAGGGAGAGAGCGGGGCAGAAGCCCCCCAGGGGCAGCACCAGGCAGGGCAGCACCAGGGCCCGGAGCACCGGCACATCCGGGGCGTCCAGCAGGGCCAGGAGCAGGGGCAGTCCGGCGTTTACCAGCAGGAGGACCGGGAGGTAGGGCAGGGTCTCCCGCCAGTGGAGGGGGGAGGGCCCCGCGTCCAGGCCCAGGGCCCGGCGGAGCTGCCGCACCTCCCCATACCACCCCACCCAGCGGCCCAGCCAGATCACCAGATAGACGGCGGCCAGCAGCAGCAGCCACAGGGGGAGCCAGCGGGGCTCCATCCCCAGGGAGAGGGTCAGCAGGGCGGAAAAGAGGCAGGCGGTGACGGCGAAGTGGAGGAGGGAGCGCCGGAGGACCCGGCCCCCCTGGTCCTCAAAGGGGAGGGTGGCCACCCCCACCGCCGCCCCGAAGCCGAAGCACAGCCCCAGGGTGACCGCCGCCGCCCCCGGCAGGCCCAGGACGTCCATGAGTCCCCGGCAGACGGGAGGGGCGGAGTACCCCCCCGCGAAGAGGGGGCCCCACAGGGCCAGGGCAGGCAGCACCCCCGCCCCGCCCCCCAGCAGGATGCGCAGGAGCCACTGTTTTTGCCGGTCCGTCATGCGAAACGCCTCCTTTCAAAGCCGCAGGGCTTCCTTGAGCTTTTTCACATACCGCCGGGAGACATAGCAGGCGGTCTCTCCGGCCAGGGTCATCTTGATGGTGCCGGTGAGGGAGAGGTCCAGGGCGGTGACGGCCCGGAGGTTGACGATCTCCGAGTGGGAGATGCGCACAAAGGTGTGGCGGTCCAGCTTCCCCTCCAGCTCGTAGAGCCGCTCCCGCAGGTCGTAGACCCCGTCCGGGGTCTGGACCTTCACCCCCTTCTCCTGGGCAAAGCACCGGAGGATGTGGTCCTCGCGCAGGGGGACGGCCACGTCCCCCCGCCAGCCGGTGAGGACCCCGCCCCCCTCCAGCCGGGCGGCCAGGGCCCGGACCTCGTCGGTGAGGGCCGGGGCGGTGATGGTCACCTCCGGCTCCCCGCACGCCGGGTCAATGCGGACCTCCACCTTCATTTTTAAACCATCCCCTCCTTCACCCCCAGTATAGGCAAAAACCGGCCGCCTGTCTACAGATTTGCGACAGGCGGCCGGTTTTTCGGGATAACTGGCGCGGCGGGCGGTCAAAAAAGGCGCGGGGTTCCGGCCTAGGGCTTGTTTGAAAATTGGCGATGTGTCCAGCAGCGAGGGATTTTGAGCCGCTGGCAAGCAATTTTTTTGCAGGAATCCTGGCGGATTGCAAGGAAAAATTGCGCCGTCCAGGGGGCAAAAGCCCCGCCGGTTGGGCATGCTGCCATGTTTCAAACAAGCCCTAATGCAGGGCCTCCTCCAGCCAGCGGCGGGACCGCGCCCGCTCCCGGTCCAGGACCGCGTTGACCGCCTGGTAGTCCGGGGGCGTCAAGCACCGCGCAAAGAACGCCTCGCTGAAGCTGCTGCCAATATGGCCGGCGGCGTCTCCCAGCTCCTGAAACACAGAGAACCGGTCCGCCTGGCGGTTGACAAAGCTCATAAAGTTCTTCTGAAAAATGAGGGAAAAGCAGGTGCCATGAAAGGAATCGGTAATGACATACCGGCACGCCTGGAAAAAGTACAGCACATCCTCCACCTGGGCGTCGGGCTGTACCCACGCAAAGTCCAGCATGTGCCGCAGCAGCTCCAGGGAGGACTCCACAGGCTCGCACAGGCCGATGACGTCGATCTCCTCCCCCCCAAGCTGCTCCCGGACCCGCTGGCAGGCCAGCCGCTTCTCCTCCGTGGGGTTGAGGATATACGCCAGGAGGAAGGGCCGGCTCCGCTTGCGCCGGGATGTCTCGGCCAGCTGGCTGTACGCGGCCTGGTCCAGCAGAAAAACAGGGTCCAGGACCCATTCCGCCTTCACGCCGTAGAGCTGCCGGCAGGATTCCACGCCAAACCGCTCCCGCACCCCGATGCGGTGGAACCGCCGGTAAAGCGGGGCGCACGCTTTCTCCGGCTCGGCCCCCCGGGCGCCGAAGGACGCGCCATAGGCCACCTTCCTGATTTGGCTGCCGGCAAACTCCAGCTGGTAGTAATTCCCGGAATTGGACTGCCGGTTGAAATGCCGGTTCCACACCTGGTCGGAGCCAACCACCAGCGCCCTGCTGCACTGCTCCACCCACTTGATGTCGCCGCTCAGAAAGTAGCCGGAGGAGCAGACATAATGCGCCCTGGCGAATTCCTGAAAGCTCCCCTGGGGCCGGAGGGTTCCGCAGTTGTCCACGGCGATGACCCGCCGGTTTTTTGCCAGGTATGTATAGAGGGCGTAGTTGGTCAGGGCGTTGCCAAAATTAGGGCTCCAGTGCAGAATCAGGGCGACGTCAAAGCGCAGGGTCTGGTAGGCCCGGACCACCGCCTGGTTCAGGCTGGAGGGGTCCTCCCTCCAGCTTTTCAGCAGCAGCTCCCGCAGGGGCGGGCGCTCCACGCCGGAGCAGGCGCTGGGATTGCAGCGGTGGGCCAGGGCGGTCTGCGCCCGGCCCAGCTCCTTCCGGGCCGGAAATTCGCTCCGCACCGCCTGGAAAAGGGCCCTGCCCTTTTCGGTGTTCACCGTCAGATAGGAGGTCCCCTTTCCATCCTCAAATTGGGGGTCGACATACTGGATGCCCCAGAAATCCGCCGCCGTCAGGTCGCTGTACCGCCCGTTCTTGAATGCGCAGCGGTAGCAGCTCTCCCGCAGAATCCAGTCGCTCAGAAAGGCGGCCAGATACAGATCCCCGGCGTTTTGATAGGTGCGGCCGGAGGCAAATCGCAGATAGAGCCCGGTTTTCCAGCCGAAGGCCTCCTTCCGGCGGAAATTCACCTCGGCCAGCGGCCCCTCCTGGCGCTCCATCTCCTGTAGGTAGCTCTGGTACACCTGCGGGGAGGGGACGCCGTGGCACACCACATCCATAGTATACAGATTTTCATAGGGCTTTTGCAAAAAGGCCCGGAGGCCCGCCGCCTGGCAGGCGCAGCCGGTAAAGAGAACCGTTTTCCCCTCCCTCAGCAGGTCCCGAATCTGGCTGTAGACCCCGGAGGTGTCGCTCTGCACATATTTGGAGGTCTGCATGGCCCGCACCCGTTCCGGGTCCCGGCTGACGATATGGCGCACCGCAAACCCCTCATCGAATACCGCCCCGGCCACATAGCCGCCCCGGTCCAGGATATGCCGGGCCAGCACGGGGAAGACGCCGCCGGAGGAGGCCCCCATGCGCGCCGCGTCCGCCGCCTGCAGGGCATAGCACCGGCTGGGGATGGGCGCGGCGGACAGCGCGTACTGGGTGGGGCAGACCCGCAGGCAGAGGCCGCAGGAGACACAGGCGGCGCCGTCCACCTGGGGATATAGAAAGCCGTCCTCCCGGTACGCCATGGCAACGGCCCCCTCCGGGCAGATGGAGGCGCACCCTCCGCAGCCCACGCAGCGCTTGACGCCGGACACGTCGGCGGTCTCCACAGGCTCCGGCTCCCGCTGGGGATTCCGGCGGTCCAGATACGCCTGGAGGCAGGCCGCGTATTCCGGGTCCCCCGACAAAATCTCCAGGTAGGGCCCGGCGGCCTCCCAGGCGTCCGCGTCCTCGATGTCCTCCAGCAGCTGGCTGAGGGCGCGCTCCTTCAGGCCGGCCCGTCCCAGCGGGAGGAGAAAGGCGCTCATCCAGTAGCACCGGGCCACCAGGGCGCCAGGGTCGGTGCGCACCGGCGCTTCCACCTCCGCCAGAGCGCCCCGGTTGAAGCGGGCCGGGGCCGTCAGCGACAGGCGCAGCAGCAGCTCCTCCTCCACCAGGGCGGACAGGTCCTCGTCAAATCCGCCCAGACGCTCCAGCAGCGCCCGGGGGATCACCGCCGTCTGGGGGGAGACCCCGCCCGCAAAGATGTCCGGGAAGATCCGTCCGCACGTCTTGACCGCCGGCCAGTCCTGCGGGGGCAGCGTGTCCTCCGTCCCCCGGACCCGGGCGGCGGTGTAGCACCAGGCGATCCGGTCCTGCTCCAGGGCCTTCACCGCCCCAGGCAGCCAGACGGGGTCCAGGACGGCGCCCGCCTGGAGGAAGGTGAGATACCCGCCCCGGGCCAGGCGCAGGGCCCCGTTGAGGCAGGCGCCGGGCCTGGCGCCGGCGGGCAGGGAGAGATGCCGCACCCGCCCGGACCAGGGGGCGTCCCCCTGGTCCAGCAGCTCCGGCACGGCGGCGCCGGCGCGGGGCTGGGTGACCACGATCTCATAATCCAGGCCGGACAGCCCTGCCAGACATTCCAGCGTCCGGCGCAGGGGCTGGGCCTGGCTCCCGGCCAGAATCACAATGGTGAGCATAGGCTCCTCCTTTCGTCATGCGTGCAGATGGACCGCCGCCCGGGCTTCCTCCTCCGGCTCCAGCAGGTGGGCCACCTGCCGGTAGGCGGGGCTCTGCTTCAGCGCGTCCACCGCCGGGTCGCCGGGGGCGAATCGGGCCAGGATGGCCCGCACCTGCGCCGCCAGGGCGGTCAGCTCCATGGAAGCCCCCAAATCCTCCGAGACGGCGGACGCCCCGCCGCCCGCCTCATCCATCAGGAATTGGACCATGCGCTTCATCCTGGGGGCCTGCCGGAGGCCCCGGCGCAGGGCGCGGAGGTATCCGGCGGCGTCCTCCTCCTCCAGGGCCTCCTGCCCCCGGAGGAGGTGCAGGGCGAAGCGGTGAAGCCCCGGCAGGGCGGCCCACTCCCCGGCGTCGGAAAGCAGCTCCGGGTTGTAGTAGTTGGGCAGGTAGTCGGCGGCCACGGCCAGAAACCGCCGGCACAGAGGGCCGCGCCACGCCTCTTCCCCCTCCCAGGTCTTCTCTGCCTGGCAGGCGGCGGTCAGCAGATCCATCAGGAACTGGAAGCGGGCCATGGAGCCGGTAAAATCCCACCGCCCTTCCCAGTCCAGCACCGCCGCCGGAGACAGGGCCTCGCTGAGCTGTACCGCCGCCGCCTGGAGCCGCTCCCGGCTCTGGGCAAAAAACCCCTCCGGCAGCTCCGCCCCCAGCTCCGCCGCCCGGACCGCCGCCGGGGCAGGCACGTCCGGCCAGTCCTCCGCCGGGATTTGGGAGAGGACCGCCCGCACCTCGGGCAGGGCCCCCTCCATGAGCCGGACCGCCCGGCCCAGGGCCCCCTCCACCCGGGCGTACAGCCGCCAGGGGCGCTCCGGGCCCTCCTCCTCCGGCGGCTGGGGCCGGAAGGCGGCCTCCGCCGCCGTCAGAAACCGCTCCCACAGCGGGCCGCCCTCCCTGCCGGGCAGGCTCCGGACGGCGGCGGCCCCCGCCGCCGCGAAGTCCTGCATCTCCGGCTCCCCGGCGGCCCAGGCGCAGCCCTCCAGAAGGGTGTGCAGCTCCGCCGGCTCCAGGCCCTCCCAGTCCGGCTCCCCGGCCAGCAGCGCCGCCGCCTCCCCGGTCCGGCCCAGCCGGGCCAGGGCCTTCCCGCCCAGGGTCCGGGCGTATACCTCGAATTTCCGGGCCGAACAGTTGAGAATGGAGGTGCTTAAAATCATCAGGTCGAAGTTCCGGTCCCGGCAATCCCGCCAGGCGGCCAGAAAGGCCTCCGTCAGGCCGGGGACCTCCTCATATTGGGCCTGCTCAAAATAGTATTTTAAGAGGAAGAAATTGCCGTCCAGCCGCAGAAACATGCTGTCCGGGAAATTGGCCCCGGCCCAGCGCCGCCACTTTTCCAGCTCCGGCATCTTCTGGGCGGCGGCCGTCTGCAGCGCGTGGCGGCACAATACGGCCCCATAGGCCTCCCCCTCCCGGCTCCCGCGCTGCCGGGCCAGGGCCTTCATGGCCCGGCGGACATAATCCGCCTTCCGGGCGGGGAAGGGGCCGGCGGATTCCACACACTGGAGGAGCCGCCGCAGGCTCTGGGGGTTCTTCGCCAGCTCCCGCTCCAGCAGGGCCAGGTTCCGCTCCATCTTCTGGATTTGGCGCTCCGGGCGCCGGGGGTCCTTGGCGTAGCCGTCGTGGTGGAGCTTCACATCCATTAAAATTTTCTTTTTGTCCGCCGGCACGGCGGGGAGGGTCTCGTGGATGGCGCCGGAATAGCGGGGGTGGAGGTCCAGACGGGCCATCCGGCCGGCCAGGAAGTCAGCCCCCGGCCCCTTCATCTCCAGGTTGTTGTAGCTGTACTGGTTCACCATGGCCATGAAGTACTGGTCCGCCTCCGGACCGGTGAGGAAGCCGGTCAGCTGGGTGAAGTCCGGGTCCAGGTACTCGTCGGCGTCCACGGCCAGATACCACTTCCCCGCGCACCGGTCCAGCACCGCGTTCCGGGCGGCGGAGAAGTCGTCCACCCACGCGAAATCGAACAAGAGGTCCGCGTATTGTTCCGCGATCTCCCGGGTGCCGTCGGTGGACCCGGTGTCGGCGATGACCAGCTCACAGGGGATGGCCTCCCGCAGGGGCTGGAGGGCCCGGAGGCATGTTTCGATGCACCGGATCTCGTTTTTCACAATCATGCCAATGGACAAGAGGGGCTTGCGCATCGCGTTTCCTTCCTTTCTTTCTCTGGCGTCCCTTTCCTCAGCCGGCCGCGGCTTTGCCGGCTGAGGAAAGGGGGCCGGCCCTTTCGGGCCGGCCCCGCCGTGTGCTGGGTGTGGTGCGGCTTCGCCGCAAAGTCCGCCTGGCTCCCTTGCTCCTCAGCTCCCCACGCGGCTTACGCCGCGCGGGGGCCCCTTTTTGGCGGCCATGCCGGCCAGCGCATGTGCGCTGCGGCAGCCGCCGTGCCGCAGGCTCCCGAAAGGCTTACTGTAGGAGCTGCAAGACCCCCTGGGGCACCTGGTTGGCCTGGGCCAGCATGGCCTGGGCGGACTGGACCAGGATGTTGTTCTTGACATAGGACATCATCTCTTCGGCCACGTCGGTGTCGCGGATGGTGGACTCGGCGTTCTGGATGTTCTCCTCCATGACGCTCAGGTTGTTGATGGTGTGCTCCAGGCGGTTCTGGGCGGCGCCCAGATTGCCCCGGATGGTGGACACCGTGTTGATGGCGGCCTTGACGGTGTCGATGGCCGAGTTGGCGGCGGAAACGCTGCTAATGTCAAGAGCATCAATGCTCAGCGCAGCAGCGGAAACGCTGCCAATGGTCACCGACAGGGTCTGGGCGGCCGTGTCGCCGATCTGCAGGGTCACGCCGGTCGTGGCGTAACTACCGTCCAGCAGGGTGATGCCGTTGAAGTTGGAGGACTCGGCGATGCGGTCGATTTCCTCGAGCAGGGCGTTTACCTCCAGCTGCAGGTTGGCCCGGTCCACATCGTTGTCATAGGTGCCGTTGGCGGACTGAGTGGCCAGCTCCACCATGCGGTTGAGCATGTCGTGGACCTCGGTGAGGGCGCCCTCGGCGGTCTGCACCAGGGAGATGCCGTCCTTGGCGTTGTCCTGGGCCTTGTTCAGGCCGGTGATCTGGGCCCGCATCTTCTCGGAGATGGCCAGCCCGGCGGCGTCGTCGCCGGCCCGGTTGATCTTGTAGCCGGAGGAGAGCTTCTCCAGATTCTTGGACAGGGCGGACGTGTTGTTGGTGTAGTTGCGGTAGGAGTTCATAGCCATGATGTTATGCTGGATTCTCATTTCGATAGCTTCCTTTCTTTGAAATGATGTTGGGGATTTGCGCTCCGCCGCGCCGTATTCCTCTGGCGCGGGTTCCTGCCTGGGCGGTCCGGTCCGCAGCCTCCGTGGCCTTTGGGGGTCTGCGCCGTTCCGCGCACCTCTCTATTTCAACCGGCTCGCGAGGCCGGGTGAAACCATTGGAATGGTCATCGTCATAATATTTGGAACGCCCTTCCGGGCTTCGGACGCGGCCCCAGGGGGGAGGCGTCTTCTCGTTTCCCAACGGTCCTCCGCTGCTTTTGGGTGCGCTGAGCGAAGCCGCAGCGGTCCGCCGCTTCGCTCAACGCGCCCCAGCCGGAGGCATGGGCCTGCACCGGCGTTCCCACCGGCAATCTTTTTATCTCAGTTCTTTAAGAAACCGCCTCCTGGACCTGCCCGGCCTGATACCGGGCCAGCCCCTTGGTCTTGATGTTGACGGCGGCGTTGACGCCCCGCCTGTGCTCCGCCCCGCACACAGGGCAGACCCAGCGGCGGGCCTTGGGCGGGATGCTCTCAGTCACCGCGCCGCAGGCGGAGCAGACCTTGGTGGTGGGGGTGAACCGGTCCACCTCCAGCAGCTGCTTGCCCTGCCGCTCCAGCTTATAGCGCAGCAGCTCCCGGAACATCCCGAAGCCGGAATTGAGCACATCACTGCCCCCCAACGCCCCGGAGATCGCCCGCAGAGAGTCGCCCCGGATACATACGGCGTCCCAGGCGTTGGCTATCCGCCGGGACTCCTTGTGGAGGAAGTCGCGCCGCTGGTTGGCGATGCGCTCGTGGAGCTGGCGATATGTTTGGACTTGCTCCTGATAATTCCTGGAACCTGGCTGTAGGCGGCTGAGCTTTTGCTGTACTTTGACCAGCTTCTCCTGGGACTGTTTCAGCCACCGGGGCGGATTAGCGGCGGTTCCGCCGTCCGCCACATAGAAGTGAGCCAGGGAGTATTTCAAACCGATGGTGGTCTCCTCTGTGGGTGTCACCGGCTCCGGCCTGCGCACCGGGCAGGCGTAGAGCAGACAGCCGTAATACCTGCCCGTCTTGGTGCGCTCCACGGTGATGCGGGTGAGCCTCCAGCCGCTCCGGGGCCGCCGGGGGAATTTGGCCTTTACCAGCCCCGCCTTGGTCATGCGCACGGCGTTTTTTGTGATGTAGATGGTGGCGCTTTCCCCCATCACATGGTTGCAGGCGGTGAAGCGGTCCCGGTCAGTCTTTTTTCGCTTGAAACGGGGATACCCAAAGGCCGCCGGGCTGCGGAAAAAATTCCGAAACGCCTGGGAGAGCTTGTTGTGCTCCTGAATCAGCGCCTGATTGTCCACCTCTTTCAGGAAGGGGGCTTCCTTCTTGTATTTGGCCGGGGTGGGGATGAAGTGGGCGCCGGTTTCGCTGTAAAACCGCTCATGGTCGGAGAGCATCCGGTTCCAGATGTACCGGCAGCAGCCGAAGGTCTTTTGGAACAGCGCCTCCTGCTCCGGCGTGGGATAGAGGGGGACCTTGATGGTGTTATATTGGATCTCCGGCCTGGACCGGTCCGTTTTTTGTTTGCGCTCCATCGCCGTCACCTCCCGCCCGCTGTTCCAAAAAGTGTACTTTTTGGAACAGAAAAAATTTTTTCAAAAACGGCTTAACTTTGCCCCAAAACAGCCGA
>NZ_CALXGA010000034.1 GCF_944387725.1 uncultured Intestinimonas sp.
CGCATGGACTCCTCCGGCCCCATAAAAATGCGCCGCCCGTCGATGTGGGAGGCGAAGGTGACCCCCTCCTCGGTGATCTTCCGCAGGCCGGAGAGGGAGAAGACCTGGAACCCGCCGGAGTCGGTAAGGATGGGGCCGTCCCAGTCCATGAACCGGTGGAGCCCCCCCATCTGCCGCACCACATCGTCCCCGGGCCGGAGGTGAATGTGGTAGGTGTTGGAGAGCTCAATCTGGCAGCCGATCTCCTTGAGGTCGTGGGCGGAGACCGCCCCCTTAATGGCCCCCTGGGTGCCTACATTCATAAATACGGGGGTCTGGACCTCACCGCCGTGGGCGCAGGTGAAGACGCCCCGCCTGGCGTGGCCCTCTGTTTGGATCACTTTGAACACGGTACCGCTCCTCTTTCTGTTTTCTCCGCCGGAGCCTCCCGGAGCCCTTGCCGCCGGCCGTCCTGACCTGCGGCGGACGCGGCGGCTCAGGCGGCTCCCGCAGGAGGACGCTTTGCGGTTGATTCAGCAGGCATTATTATAGCGTATGCGCCCTCTAAAAAGCAAGTGCCTCCGCCGCAGACTATGGGGAGCCCGCCCATCTAAGTATGCCCATGCCGATCCTCTGGCACAAAGGGGCCGCTCCTACCCTGCACCGGTGAGGAGCCTAGGGCTTGTTTGAAACATGTCAACATGCCCAACCGGCGGGTCTTTTGCCCCCTGGACGGCGCAATTTTTCCTTGAAATCCGCCAGGATTCCTGTGAAAAATTGCTTGCCAGCGGCCCAAAATCCCTCGCTGCCGGACACATCGCCAATTTTCAAACAAGCCCTAATCTCTTCTGTGCTCAGGTTCCAATCCCGCCCAGGTCATCGGCAAGTCCGGCGTCCCTGTTCCGGAACTCCACATTAAAGTGGTATTTTGTTGGGATTCATCGCCTGAAGGGGCTGGTTAGGCGCCCAGCTTGGATGTAAAGTCGGCCATGGCCTCGGAAATCTTGATCTGCTGGGGGCAGACCTTCTCGCAGCTCCGGCAGCCGATACAGGCGCTGGGCTGCTTATCCTGGGGGATGGCGGCAAGGGCCATGGGGGCCAGGAAGCCGCCGCCGGTGAAGCTGTGCTCATTGTAGAGGGCCAGCAGCTCCGGGATGTCCATCCCCTTGGGGCAGTGGCTGACGCAGTAATGGCAGGCGGTACAGGGCAGGGCGGTTTTGCTCACCATGCCCTTGGCCACCTCCAGCAGGCCCTCCATCTCCTGCCGGCTCAAGGGCCGTTCGGTCTGGAAGGTGGCGATGTTTTCCTTCATCTGCTCCAGGTCGGACATGCCGGAGAGGACCATGGTGACGCCCGGGATGCTCTGTAGGAAGCGGAAGGCCCAGGCGGGGATGGCCTCATCGGGGCGCATGGCCTTCAGCGGAGCCGCCTCCGCCTCGGTGAGCCGGGCCAGCCGGCCGCCCCGCAGGGGCTCCATCACCCACACAGGGATGTGGTACTGTCCCAGCAGCTCCACCTTCTCCTTCCCGTCCTGGAAGATCCAGTCGATGTAGTTGATCTGGAGCTGGCAGAACTCCATGTGCTTGCCGTAGGCCTCCAGGAACCGCTTGAGCACCGGCATGGCCCCATGGCAGGAGAAGCCCAGGTGCCGGATGCGGCCGTTCTTCTTCTGCTCCAGCAGGAAGTCCAGGATGCCGTATTGGGGGTCCAGGTAGGCGTCGATGTTCATCTCGCAGACGTTGTGGAAGAGGTAGAAGTCAAAATACTCCACGCCGCACTTTTTGAGCTGTTCCTCGAAGATTTCCCGGACCTTCCCCATATTGGACAGGTCGTAGCCGGGGAACTTGTCCGCCAGGTAGAACCGCTCCCGGGGATAGGCCGCCAGGGCCCGGCCCAGGACGGTCTCGGAGTGGCCGCCGTGGTAGCCCCAGGCGGTATCATAGTAGTTGACGCCGCTTTCCATGGCGCAGGCCACCATCTCAGCGGCGGCCTTTTCGTCCACCTTGGCGTCGTCCCCGTTCAGCACTGGCAGGCGCATACAGCCCATGCCCAGCGCGGACAGCTTCAAATCCTGAAAGCTCTCGTAGATCATTGTTTGTTTGCTCCTTCCCCGCACCCCTTGCGGAGGCCCTGCAGATCAATTTTTCATCCAGATTATAGACCAGATCCTCGGCCATGGCAAATACCGATTTTCAATGCTCTTCCATACCTGCCGCGTATTGAGGCCTCTCTGCCGGTTCCGCCCGGACCGGCAGAATCACACGCCTTCTCATGTTTATGGCAGCGCCGCACAAAGCGCACCTGGCGGCTTCGTGGGGTGCTGCCTTAAAATATTGTCTCACCTTTTGGGGCCGCTTCAGCGCCGGACGGCCCCCTTCCCCCTTCTCAAAGCGCCGCGCCATTTCCAGAAGCGGCCAGGGGTGAAAGCACGGCGGCTCCCGGTGGTCCAAGGTCCGAATCCTCCACTCCATGCCGCCGCAGAAGGGGCAGCGGCAACGCGGCTCAAGGCGTTTCTACCGGGGCACTGCGGAAAATTTCTCCACCATCCGGTCTGGGTAGTAGGACTCCTTGGCCTTCCGAAGGCCCTCCATGCCCATGTCGTTCTCCCGGTTCAGCCAGCGGACCTGTGGAAAGTGGTCCCGAATCCAGCGGGCAAATTCCCGGTTAATCATGGGATAGGCCCCCTGAATGTCGCTGTATGCCTTTTCAAAATGGATGTCAAAGGTGTCCGCTCCGATGGAACTGCCCATGGTGAAGGCGATCACCCGCCCCTCCACCCGGAGCAGTATCCCGGCCAGGCCCAGGGCCTCGTAGCGGGCAAAGGCCTTGGACATGGCGTGGCGCTCGTCCATCCGAGTGCGGGCCTCCTCCTCCTCGTCTGCGGTATCCAGGCTTCGGTAGCGGTGATTCCACTCCAGGTCCATCTCGGCGCACTCGGCCAGATTGTCCATGGTAATCTCCTCCACCTGCCAGTCCGGGTACCGCTCCAGGAACCGGTTGATGTGGTTGCGCTTGGCGTGGAGTTTTTTTCCGCCCAGGTCGGCCAGACGGTTGATCTCGTAGAGGTAGTCGAAGCCGTCCCGGTCCTCCGTAAACTGGTAAACGCCCGGGCGGAGGGCCTCCAGCTCCTGGACCTGATCCCGCGTCAGGCAGACAAAGCGGCAGACCTCTCCCCGGTCCCCGGCGTCCTTCTCCAGGGCCGCCAGCACCGGCTCCAGGGGGCCGCTGCCTGCGGGGAAGAGATATACCGGCCCGATGCTCCCCTGCAGGCGCTCCAGTACATAGCCGTCCATGCGGGCCACCTGCTGCCGGTAGGTCCCGCTCCACAGAAAAAGGGTGGCGAAGCTGTACTCACAGCCCTGGTTTCCAGATATGCGGAACCGCTCCTCCACCCAGCTCCGGTCTCCGATCTCCGGGTCTTGAAATGCGATCATAACGTTTGTTCTTCTCCTACTGTGTCAGTTTTTTGATGGTCAGGACATTCTTTCCATCTACACCATGTCTGCTGAAGAAACCGCAAAGGGGTTTCTTCGCGCGGCGCAGCCGCGCAATATTTCCCAAAACCGCCGAAAGCGGCGGTTTTGGGAAACATTCAGCCATTGCTGCAATGCGTCCTCCTGCGGCGGCATGGAGATGCCGCCGCAGGAGTGCAGGGGTTTTGGGCCTTTTCCGCCCAAGCCCCCTGCACCTGAACAAAGCCGCAAGCCTTGAAAGCCTCCGTTTTCAAGGCTTGCGGCTTTGTTCAGTGCGCATTGCATAGGCGGAATTCATATTCCCGCAGGCTGTCTTTGATTATAACGGAAATTTCCGCCACACTCAACCCCCTTTTCAAAAACGAAGTCAAATTGTCAGTCGTCCGGTGGAGGTCCCCGCAGAACGCCCCAGTACTCTGCAAGTTAGAGATTGTTCACAAAAAATTCATCTTTATCCGGCTCCCGGGGCTTGACGGACCCCCTCCCCAAGGTGATATGTTTATTCATGTCGTATTTTGCCGTTTCACCGGCCGCATCCTCTCAAACAAGCCCTAAGACAATCCCGCGCAAAGAGCGTCTGGCGGCTTTGAACGGTGCTGCCCCGAGAAAGGAGTCCCTATGTTTTCCAAACGCCTTCCCGCCCTCTTAACCGCTCTGTCCCTCTTTGTCCTGAACGTCCCCGCTGGGGCGGCTCCGGCGGCAGAGACCGCCTTTTCCGACGTCTCCCCCAGCGCCTGGTATGCCGGCTCCGTGGCCTACGTCCAGGGGCAGGGCCTTATGAGCGGAACCACCGAGACCCTCTTCTCCCCGGAGCTCCCCATGAGCCGGGCCATGCTGGCCACCGTCCTCTACCGCATGGCCGGCAGTCCGGCGGTGTCCGGAAGCGCCCCCTTTTCCGACGCCCAAGAGGACGCCTGGTATGCCAGCGCCGTCCTCTGGGCCCAGCAGGGCGCTTACATCAACGGCTATGACCCCCAGACCTTTGGCCCCAACGACCCGGTGACCCGGGAGCAGCTGGTCACCGTCCTGTGGCGCTATGCCGGCAGTCCCCAGGCCGGCGTCTCCACGCCCTTCACCGACGAGGGGGCGCTCTCCGCCTGGGCGGTCCAGGCCGTCCACTGGGCCGCCTCCGGCGGCCTGGTCACCGGGCGGCCCGGCAATCTCTTCGACCCCTCCACCCAGACCACCCGGGCCGAGACAGCCGCCCTTCTGACCCGCTACCTCCAGCAGGCCCCCCAGGAGGAGCCTGAGGATGCCGGCGCCCTCCTCCCGGAGACGGAGGCGCCCGCGTCCGAGACGCCGGAGGCAGAAGCCCCTTCGGAGAGCCCTCTCCCCACAGAGGAGCTCCCCGGCGCAGCCGGACCGGAGACCTCCGCCGAAACGCCGCCGGAAGCGTCGGAGACGCCGGAGAACAACGTCTCTCCTGGCGGCGGTCCCGCCCAGGAGACTCCCTCCGCTCCTTTGGAGGAAATCCCTTCCTCCGGGACGGAACCCCCCGGTGGAGAGGTGGAGGCCCCCCTGCCCCCGGAGGCCCCGGAGGCCCTCCCGCTCCATTCCTACGACAGCAGCCTCTTTGTGGTGGAGAACGGCTTTTTGATCTACCAGGGCGGCACTCCCAGCTATGTGGGGGTGGACGTCTCCTCCCACCAGGGAGAGATTGACTGGCAGCGGGTGGCCGCCGCCGGGGTGGAGTTCGCCATGATCCGGGTGGGCTACCGGGGATACACCGCCGGGAGCATCTACCAGGACAACTATTTCACCGCCAACATCACCGGGGCCCTGGAAGCCGGGCTGGAGGTGGGCGTCTACTTCTACTCCCAGGCCGTCACCACCCAGGAGGCTGCGGAGGAGGCCCGGCAGGTGCTGGAGTGGATTCAGGGCTACGACATCACCTACCCCGTGGTCTTCGACTGGGAGCGGATGAAGACCTCCTCCTCCCGGACCAAAGATACCCCCGGGGAGACCATCACCGCCTGCGCCCAGGTCTTCTGCGGCATCATCCGGGACGCGGGCTACACCGCCATGGTCTACTGCAACACCAACGACGTGGGCACCGATTTCTACCTCTCCCAGCTCCTGGACTACCCCTTCTGGCTGGCCCACTACACCGAGGACTGGGCCCCCACTTCCTATCCCTACTATTACCAGATGTGGCAGTACACCAGCAATGGGTCGGTGGACGGCATTCCGGGCCGGGTGGACCTGAACCTGTGCCTCACCGAATGGTGACCCCTCCGCCGCCTTCCCAAAGCTCCGCCGCTGTACAGGGCGCCCGCCCGGCGCACAAAAGGAGCCTCCCGCCCCGCGCAGCCAGCGCTTGGGCGGGGGGCTCCTTTGTTTTTTTGCGGGTCCTTTATCCCTGCCGCTCCAGCAGAGACAGAATCTGCTTTTTATACGCCAGAAACTCCCCGCACAGGGAAAATTCCAGATCCCGGGGCCGGGGAGGCTGGATGGTCAGCCCGGCGCTGATCCGCCCCGGCTGGCCCGAGAGGATGTAGATGCGGTCGGAGAGCAGGATGGCCTCGTCGATGTCGTGGGTGATGAAGAGGGTGGTGAGCTGGAGTTGGTCCATCATGCCCATGTACCAGCGGTGAATCTCCCGCTTGGTCAGGGCGTCCAGGGCCGAGAAGGGCTCGTCCAAAAGCACCACCCCCTGGGATCCCAGAAAGGTGCGGAGCAGTGCCGCCCGCTGGCGCATCCCTCCGGAGAGCTGGGCGGGGTACTTGTCCTGGGTCCCCTCCAGACCGAACTGGGCGAAGTAGCCCAGGGCCTTTTCCCGGGCGGCCCTGGGCTTCTCCCCCCGGATGACCAAGGGGAGGGCCACGTTGTCTGGAATCTTCTTGTGGGGGAGCAGCAGGTCCCGCTGGAGCATATAACTGATCTTCCCCGGCCGGCCGGTGATGTCCTCGCCCTGTAGGAGGACCCGGCCCGCCTCCGGCCGCTCCAGGCCGGATAGGGTATGGAACAGGGTGGTCTTCCCCGCCCCGCTGACCCCCAGAAGGCAGACCAGCTCCCCAGTCTCCAGATGGATGGAGATATCCTGAATGATGACCCGCCCGTCATAGGCCTTAGTGACGCCCTCCGCCCGGAGGGCGGAGGCAGACTCCTCTCCGCTCATTCTGGCAGGTAGTCGTTGGAGAAGCCTGTATTCTCCGGGATCTCCACGGCCACCAGGTCATTCTCGTTGAGCCAGTTGTAGAAGGCGTTCCAACGCGCCGGGTCGATGTAGCCCCACCGCGCCGCCTCCGCCTTGTACTGGTCCGCCATCCATTTCTGGCTCTCCACAATGAGCTCCTCGCTGGCGGAGAGGGAGCCGGTGGTGTCCCCATCAATGAGCATCTGGGCGGCCTCCTCGGGGTTCTCAATGGCATACTCATAGCCCTGGGCCACAGCGGACAGGAAGGCCCGGGCCGTGTCCGGGTCCTCCGCCAGGAAGTCGTTGTTGGCGATGATGATGGGGGTGTAGTAGTCGAAGACCGGGTCGATGTCCTTAAAATAGAAGTAGTCAAAATCCAGGCCGGAGAGCCGGGCCGAGATGCCGCCCCAACCGTAGTAGATCCAGATGGCATCGGTGAGGCCCTCCCGCAGGGCCCCGGCCTCGTCCTCCAGGGTGTAGGGGATGAGCTCCACCTTGGAGAAGTCCCCGCCGTCGGCCTCCACCACCTGCTTCATGATGGCCAGCTCGATCTCCCCGTTATAGGTGGAATAGCGCTGGCCCTCCAGACCCTTGGGACGGTCCATCCCCTCCCCCGCCCGGGAGATGATGCCGGAGGTGTTGTGCTGGAGCAGGGCGGCCACAGCCGTAACCCCCAGAGGGTCCTCCCGGGCGAAGGCGGCGGCCAGGTTGTCCTGCACCGTCACGGCAAACTCCACCTGGCCGGCGGCGCAGATGGCGGTGGCCCCGTCCTCCGGGGGCTGGACGATGGAGACCTCCAGCCCGGCCTCCTCAAAATAGCCCAGGGACTGGGCCACATAGAGGCCGGTGTGATTGGTGTTGGGGGTCCAGTCCAGGCAGATGGTCACCGGCGTCAGGTCCTCCCCCGCCGGCTGCTGGGCCTGCCCGCCGCAGGCGGCCAGGCTCAGGGCCAGAGACGCGGCCAGCACCGCCGCCCCCATTTTCTTTCTGTATGTCATGGTCTAATCGTTCCTCTCAATTTTTTCATAGGCCTCCCAGGGCATGGCCAGCCGCCGCAGCAAGGTCACCAGGGCCATGAGCAGCAGGCTCACCGCCACAATGAAGAGGATGACGGCGAACATCCGGTCAAAGGCGTAGGCCTTCCGCACCCGGGTCATGTAGACCCCCAGGCCCTCGAAGCCCCCCAGCCATTCGGAGATCACCGCCCCCACCACGGCGTAGGACACCGAAACCCGCAGGCCGGAAAAGAAGTAGCTCAGGGCGGTGGGAAACTCCAGGTGGCGGAAGATCTGCCACCGGCTGGCCCCCATGGAGCGCAGCAAATCGGCGGCGGCCTTGTCGGTGCTGGCATAGCCCTCCAGCAGACTCACCGCAATGGGAAAGAAGGTGGTCAGGGCCACCAGGGTCACCTTGGGGGCCATGCCGAAGCCCATCCACAGCACCAGCAGAGGCGCGATGGCCACGGTGGGGATGGTCTGGGTCACCACCAGCAGGGGATAACAGGCCCGGTAGAGGGCCCGGACCCGGTGCATCAGGGTGGCCAGAACCAGGGCCACGGCGATGCCGATGCCCAGGCCCAGGGCGGCCTCCTGGAGGGTGACGGCGGCGTTATCCAGGAGGGTGGGAAACTCGCTCACCAGAGCCGCGCCCACCTGGGCCGGGGACGGGAGCATGAACTCGGGCACCAGCCCCCCCTCGCTGGCAATCAGCCAGACGGCCAGCACCGCCGCCAGAGCCAGCAGAGGCGGCAGCTTACTGGTGATGCTTGGTGACCTTTTCATCAATGGTCAGCACGGCGCCGTGGGGCTTGTAGACCAGCTTGACGTAGGCGGAGACCTTTTCACTGCCGGCCTTGGCCGCCACATCCATGCAGTGCTCCAGAATGTCGATGAGCTGGTGCAGGTCGTCCCCCTCGACGGACGTCTCACTGGGCCCCACATAGTAGTGCAGGCCGGTGGAGCGGATATAGTCGATAACCTCGTCCACAATGCGGACGGCCTCGCGGTCGCTCTGCTGGTTGGGCTCGATTTGGATGGCGATGCTTGCTTTCATGAGAAAAACCTCCATACCGGGAGGGCCGGCGGGCGGCCCTTTGGGTCCGGTTTCCCGCCCCTCCCCAAAATAAAAATCGGAACACCCGCCAAGCCCACGCCATACGGATGCTCCGATTACGATACAGATTCCCTTCGGAAACGGCCTTCCTACGTTGGCATTACCAAACAGGTTCAAAGGGTCTAGGGCCTTTCGCCCTACTCTCAGCCGCGCGGCAGCTCCCCTGGCTAATCAACTTGTCGTTGGTTCCGGGGACGATCTCTCGCCCTTAGAACTATTATACGCGCTTCCCCCGGAAAAGGCAAGGAAAAAAATAGATGACCGCCGCACCGTGCGCTTTTCCGGCAAAATTGCGCGGTTCAAGGGTGCAAAAGCTCCGCCGGCTGGGCATATTGTCCCGAACAATCAAGATCAGGCCCCGCCTGCTCAAGGCAGCACGCCGTAGGCCACCATGGGTCCGTCCTTCAGCACCGGCAGGCTGGCCGTCTGGTAGAGGACCACCCCGTCCGCCCTGGCCACGCAGGTGTGGAGCCGCTCCCCAAAGCAGTCCCGAACCTCCCCCAGGACAGTTCCCCTGGCAAAGCGGTCCCCCGGCCGCAGGGCCGGATACCAGCAGCCTGTCTCTGGAGCAGTCTCATAGACCGCCTCCCGCAGCACCAGCTGGTCCCGGACCGGCTCCCCCGCCTCCGGCGGAGCCTCCAGGACCCCCAGATAGGCGAGGATGCGTCTGACATCCCTCTTGTCCGCCTCCACCTCCGCCCGGCTCCAGAGACCGCCCCCGCCCCGCTCGATGAGGACAGAGGGAATCCCCATACCGCTGGCGTGGTTGTAGGCCCCGCCTGTGGTGAGGGGGGACTCCACCAGATACTCCGCCTCCACCCGGCGGGCTATTTGAAAGGCCCGCTCCCGCACGCTTTTTTCCACCGGGCCCACATAGTAGGCGTAGGGGTGCAGGGCCTCGTAGCCGTCGCCGGAGTGGAGGTCGATGTAAACGTCCGCCCTGGACAGGAGCTCCGTCACAATGGCGTGACAGATTTGCTCCGCCGGGGTGCCGCTGGGCGTGCCTGGGAACTCCCGGTTCAGGTTTTTCTGGTCCTCGTAGACCGTGCTCATGGTCCGGTGAGCAAAGCCGCTGACATTGACCAGGGGAGCCAGAATCACCGTCCCCCGGAGCTGCTCCGGCGCAAGCTCCCGGGCCAGCTCGATCCCCGCCTGAATCCCCACATACTCCGCGCTGTGAATCCCCGCGGTGACCAGAACCGTCTCCCCCTCCCCGCCGCGGATGACGGTAAGGGGGAGCTCGTGGCCGCAGCCCTCCACCCGCAGTACGCCTGATTGCTTTTCCCCCGGACGGATTTCTAATGTTCCCAGCTTCATGACTGCTTTTGACCTCCTCCTCCGCCGGTCCGGCGCAATGTGTGACAAGTCTTAATAAAGGTGACAGGCCACGGTGTGGCCCGGTGCGACAACCGTTGTGGGCGGCTCCTCTGCGGAGCAGCGCTCCATACGGCGGGGACAGCGGGTGTGAAAGGGACAGCCCAGGGGCCGGTGGGTGGGGCTGGGCGCCTCACCGGACAGAGGGGCGATGGCTTTGCCGGGGGGCGTATGCAGAGAGAATACCGCCTCCAGCAGGCCCTGGGTATAGGGGTGGACCGCGTCCGCCGCCAGGCGGGCGCTGGGGAGGCTCTCCACCACAGTGCCCAGGTACATGACAGTAATGCGGTGGGACAGGGACTGCACTAGGGCCAGGTCGTGGCACACGAACAGGATGGACAGATTTTGCTTTTTTTGGAGTGACACCAGCAGTTCCACCAGCTGGGCCTGGGTGGACACGTCCAGGGCAGAGGTGGCCTCGTCGCACAGAAGCACCTCCGGCTCCAGGGCCAAGGCCCGGGCGATGCCCAACCGCTGCCGCTGGCCGCCGCTCATGGAATGGGGATAGCGGTCCAGGAAATCGACAGGCAGCTCCACCCGCTCCAGCAGGCGGGCGGCCTGTTCCCGCCTCTGAGCGCGGGAAAGGGGGTGAAAGCTGCGCAGAGGCTCAGTCACCGCGTCCCACACACGCATACGGGGGAAAAAGGCTGCGGCGGAGTCCTGAAAAATCATCTGAACGTGGGGACGGTGGCGGCGCAGCGCCTCCCCCCTCAGTCCGGTGATTGTTTCTCCCTGAAAGAGCAGCTCCCCCTCGTCCGGCCGCTCCAGCTGGGCCAGCATACGCACCAGGGTGCTCTTGCCGCAGCCGCTTTCCCCGACGACGCCCAATGTCTCACCGGGAAAGAGCTGGAGCCCTACCCGGCGGCAGGCCGTCAGGGTGCGGCCGTCGGGCCTCCGGTAGCGCCGGGTCAGCCCCCGGCCCTCCAGAATACACTCAGACATCCCACATACCTCCCAAATCCGGAACGGACCGGAGCAGCTGTTGGGTATAGGGCTCCTCACTGCGGAGCAGATGCTCCCGGTCCCCCTGGTCCGTGATCCTCCCGCTGCGCATCACCACAATATGGCCGGCCATGTAGGCGGCCACCGCCAGGTTGTGGGTGACCAGCAGTACGGCGGTGCGGCAGGCGTCCCGCAGCTCCAGAAGCTGCCGGACGATCTGGGCCTGGGTGGTCACATCCAGGGCGGAGGTGGGCTCGTCCGCCAGGAGGAGCCTGGGCCGGAAGGTCATGGCCATGGCGATGCCCACCCGCTGGCGCTGTCCGCCGCTGAGCTGGAAGGGATAGGAGGCCAAAATGCTCTCAGGATTGGGCAGGCCCATCCGCCCCAGCATCTCCCCGGCCAACTCCGCCGCTTCCCGTCTGGACAGGGCGCTGTGGGCACGGATGTACTCCCGGAACTGAGAGCCCACGGTGCGGATGGGGTTGAGCATGGCGCCGGAGTCCTGGAAGATCACAGAGATTTCCTTCCCCCGCAGCCGGCCCCACTCCCGGCGGCTCAGGTCCAGCAGGGAGCGCCCTTCAAAGTTCACCGTCCCGCCCTCCACCGTTCCGCCGGGGGGCAGCAGGCCCAGGATGGTGCGTACAGCGGTCGTCTTCCCGCTGCCGCTCTCCCCCACCAGAGCCACCACCTCCCCCCGCTCCATGTGGAGGGAGAAGTCAGACAGCGCGGACACGCCCCCGGCGTAAGATACGCTCAGATGTTGGATATCCAGCATAATATGCCCCTCAGGCGGCCGGCGCGATATCGCTGGTGAGCCAGTAGTAATCAATGGTGGCGATCTCCGCGCCGGTGACCGCGTCCACCCGGCTGAACATGCGGCTGTTGTAGTAGCCGTGGACAATGACGGCGGCATCGTCAATGAGAATCTGCTGCATACGGGTGATCAGCGCCAGCCGCTCGTCTGGATCTGTGGCCACCTCCAGGGCCTCATAGCAGGCGTCGTACTCCGGACTGCTGTAATAGCCGTAGCTCTGGGAGTTGCCCGAGTACCAGCAGCCCAGGAAGTCCTGGGGATCGCCGGTGCCCACCGTGGTGGTGTTAGCGGTGACCAGGTCGAACGCCCCGGCGTTCTGGAGGGCGGTGATGGTGTCGTAGTCGCTGACGGTCAGGGTGACGCCGATGCCGATCTCCTGGAGCTGAAGGGAGATCGCCTCGGCAAAATCGTTCAGGTTGCGGCTGGTGTAGGCCAGATAGACCAGGTTCAAATTCTCCCCGTCCAGCTCCCGGATACCGTCTCCGTCAGTATCCACAATGCCTGCCGCGTCCAGAACGGCCTTGGCGCGCTCCACGTCGTAGGGGTAGGGGTTGGTGAGCTGGTCGTAGTTGTAGGCCAGGGCGGACGGGAGCACGGAAAAGCCGGCGGTGTACATGCCCGCCACGGTGACTTCACACATGGTATCGTTGTCCAGCGCCATGAGAATGGCCTGCCGCAGGGCCTCACTGCCCAGGGGACCGTTGAAGTTCATATAGGAGCTGCCCACCCGCACGCCGGCGGCGGTGGAGATGTAGTAGGCCGGGTCGGCCTCCAGCTTCTGGAGGTCGCTGGCGGTGGTGATGTTCTCCACCAGGTCCACGTCTCCGCTCTGGAGGGCCATGGCTTTGGTGGAGCTGTCCTTGATGAACACGATGGATACGGTGTCGTAGGGCGCCGGACCATTCCAGTAGTACGGGTTTCTGGACATCTCCACACCCACGCCGGGCCGCATACTGTCCACCTGGTAGGGGCCGGTGCCCACCACCTGCCGGTCGATCACCGTCACATCGATGACGCCGAAATAGGGGTAGGCCAGGATGCCGGGCAGGTTGCTGGTGGGCTTCTGGCAGATGACGGTGAGGACGCCTGCCTCATCGTCGGCGGAAAAGGAGGGTTCAGGCAGATAGATCTCCGGGTTGGAGTTGCCGGCGCCGCCGCGTGCGGTGTCGGTCTCGGCGTACAGACGCTCAAAGGCGGCCTGGACCGCAGAGGGGGTAACGGGAGTTCCGTTGGAGAACTGCACCCCGTCCCGGATGTGGAGGGTCCAGGTGGTGTAGTCATCGGAGGCCTCATAGTCGTCGCACAGCCAGGGCTGGGCCGCCACCTGCCTGTCAAAGCGGAACAGGCATTCCGTAATGCCGTAGCGCATGGCGGCCCAGCTTGAGTTCACCGTGACCACAGGGTCCAGGGAGTCCGAGTAGCTGTAGCAGCCAAAGTTTAGGTGGCTGGCCGCTGTCCCGCCGGAGGGGCCGGCGCCGCTTCCGGCGGATTGGCTGCCGCAGCCGGACAGGAGGCCCGCCGCCAGGGCCGCCGTCAGCAGCAGGGCTGCAGTGCGCAGGGACATCTTCTTGATTCCTTTCATCTGTTTCCCTCTTTTCATCCGTTTTGCACCGGGGAGGCCATCGTCCTCCCTGGGGTCCAGAAGGTCGCGGAGGCTGTCCCCCAGCAGGTTAAAGACCGACACAGTCAAAAAGATGGCCAGGCCGGGGAACACCATAAGCCAGGGGGCGGATTCCATATAGGCCCGGCCCTCGTTGAGCATATACCCCCACTCGATGGAGGTGGACTGGGCCCCCAGGCCTAGGAAGGAAAACCCGGCCAGCTCCAGCATCATGCCCCCCACATCGGTGGCGGCGGTGATGACCAGGGTTGGCAGGGCCGAGGGGAGCATGTAGCGCAGGAGGATATCCCATTCCCGAACGCCGGAGACGCGGGCGGCCAGCACATAGTCCTGGTGCTTTACCTTCAGCACCAGGCTGCGTGCCAGACGGGCGTATTTGGTCCAGCTCACCGCCATGATGGCCAGGATGGCGCTGGTGAGGCTGCCTCCCATCAGACCAGCCAGGGCGATGGCCAGGGCCATGCCGGGAAAGGAGACCATCATGTCCGCAATGCGCATGATGACCGCCTCCACTGGCCCGCCGGCAAAGCCGGCCACGATGCCCAGCGCTCCCCCCACGGCCAAAATGCCGGCCACCAGGATCAAAGTGGAGAGAATGGAGGCGCGGGCGCCGTAGATCACCCGGGAGAACAGGTCGCGGCCCATCCGGTCGGTGCCGAACCAGTGTTCGGAGCCGGGGGGCTGGACGGCGTTGGCCAGTACGGCCTCCCGGGGGTTGTGGGTGGCGATGAGAGGGGCCAGGACAGCCACCAGGACGATGGCCAGGGTCAGGAGGCTGAAGATCAGGAACCGCTTTTGTGCCCGGTTCATGCCGGCCCCTCCTTTCGCAGACGGGGATCCAGCCGGTGATAGGCCAGGTCCACCGCCAGGTTCACCGCCATATAGATGAGGGCAATCCACAGCACATAGCCCTGGATGAGGGGGTAGTCCATAGAGGTGATGGCGTCGATGGCCAGGCTGCCCAGGGCGGGATAGGAGAAGATGACCTCCACCACGGCAGTCCCCCCCAGCAGGGAGCCCAGAGACAGGCCCAGAATGGTGAGGAGGGGGAGCACCGCATTGGGGAGCACGTGCCGCCAGAGGATACACCCCTCGGACAGTCCCCGGGCCCGGGCCCCGGCCACATAGTCCTGCCGCAGCTCCTCCAGAAGGGCGGCCCGCACCTGCCGGGCGTACTTGCCCGCCATGGCCAGGGCCAGGGTGAGGGCGGGAAGGATCAGGCGCTGGAAGTTCATCTGTGTGGACACCACAGGGAGCAAGTGAAGCTTCATGGCCACCACATAGAGCAGCAGCAGGCCCACCCAAAAGTTTGGCATGGAGATGCCCACAAAGGTGATGCCTCGCAGCAGGTAGTCCAGGCGTGTATTCTGCCGGAGGGCCGAGAACATGCCGATTGGCACAGCCAGCGCCACCATCATCACCAGAGACAGCAGGGCCAGCTGGACGGTGGGCCAAACCCGCTCCAGCAGCAGGCCGGACACCGCAAGCCCCTGGGAGTAGGATGTGCCAAAGTCCCCCCGGAGGCAGCCCGCCGCCCAGCGGACATACTGCACCAGAAAGGGATCGTTGAGGCCCATCTCCTCCCGGGTCTGCTCCAACACCTCCTCCGGCGGGATGCTGCCGCTGACGGCGTACATGGCCCGCACCGGGTCGCCGGGGGCCGCGTACATCAGCAGAAAGCTGAGAAAGCTCACCCCAATCACCACCAGGAGGATATGCAGCAGCCGGTAAAGCACGCGCTTTTTCGTCAAGTCTCTCACCTCACCGCGCAAAATCAAAAGCGGCTGCACCGGAAATCACCGGCACAACCGCTTTTTTGTGCTCCCAAAGGACAATGGAGGCTCCTCCCCCATTGCCATATCAAATCGTGTAAGTCTCCTGACTCGCGTTAGGGAGAGAAGGCTCTCCTGCGCCTGTATCCTACCTTCCCATGGGCAAGCCCACAGTGGCGGACTTTCGTCCAGACGGCGAATCGGCTTCGCCGCTTCGGTACAGTCTCACGCTCACAGTGCCGGCAGCGCGGGGCTTTTGCACCCCATTCCATCTAACACCTGCCCCTGGAAAATCCGTTGCGGGGCAGGCGACACGACCTTTTTTCTCAGTATAGCATATCGAGACCGGAAAAGCAAGGGCTTTCTTGACCAGGACTGGGACACGCCGGGCACATTGCGATATCTCAGACAAGCCCTAGGGCTTGTTTGAAAATTGGCGATGTGTCCAGCAGCGAGGGATTTTGGGCCGCTGGCAAGCAATTTTTTCGCAGGAATCCTGGCGGATTTCAAGGAAAAATTGCGCCGTCCAGGGGGCAAAAGCCCCGCCGGTTGGGCATGTTGACATGTTTCAAACAAGCCCTAAGCGCAGACTTGAAGCTGAAAAATCACAGTGCTGCCAAAAGTGCCGCATGGGCTGGTTGGGCTTACAGGTACTGTTTCAGCTCCTCGGCCCGGTCGGTCCGCTCCCAGGGGAGATCCAGGTCGGTCCGGCCAAAGTGGCCGTAGGCCGCCGTCTGCCGGTAGATGGGCCGCCGGAGGTCCAGGTCCCGGATAATGGCGGCGGGGCGCAGGTCGAAGTGGCGGGTGACAATCTCGGCCAGCCGGTCGTCGGGCAGAGCCCCGGTGCCGAAGGTGTCTACCAGCACCGAAACCGGGTGTGCCACGCCGATGGCGTAGGCAATCTCGATCTGGCAGCGGCGGGCCAGGCCGGCGCAGACCAGATTCTTGGCGGCGTACCGGGCCATGTAGGCGGCGGAGCGGTCCACCTTGGTGGGGTCCTTACCGGAGAAGCACCCGCCGCCATGGGCGGCGGAGCCGCCGTAGGTGTCCACGATAATTTTCCGCCCGGTGAGGCCGGTGTCCCCCACAGGGCCACCCACCACGAAGCGCCCGGTGGGGTTGACGTAAATCTTGGTCCCGGCGTCCAGGTATTGGCTGGGGATCACGGGCCGGATGATGGTCTCCACCACCGCCTCCCGCAGGTCCTTGAGGGCGATGTCCGGGTCGTGCTGAGTGGAGACCACCACGGCGGGGCAGCGGAGGACCCTGCCCTCCTCGTCGTACTCCACGGTGACCTGGCTCTTGCCGTCGGGCCGCAGCCAGGGGATCTCCCCGCTCTTGCGGACCTGGGCCAGGCGGCGGGCGATCCGGTGGGCCAGGGAGATGGGGGCGGGCATCAGCTCCTCGGTCTCGTCACAGGCATAGCCGAACATCATGCCCTGGTCCCCGGCTCCCACCAGGTCCAGGGGATCGTCATCGCCCCCCTGCTGGACCTCGTAGGACTGGTTGACCCCCATGGCGATGTCAGGGGACTGCTCGTCAATGGCGGTCAGGACAGCGCAGGAGCGGTAGTCAAAACCGTAGGCGGGGTCGGTGTAGCCGATGCCCTTCACGGTCTCCCGGACGATGGCGGAGATGTCTGTGTAGTGGCTGGTGGAGATCTCTCCCATGACCACCACCATGCCGGTGGTGGTGAAGGTCTCGCAGGCCACATGGGCTTCGGGATCGCTGGCCAGAATGTCGTCCAGAACGGCGTCGGAAATCTGGTCGCAGACCTTGTCGGGATGTCCCTCGGTGACAGACTCGGACGTAAAGACTCGGTGACTCATAAATTGGCTTCCTTTCTTTTTCTGTTTGGGTGGACGGGGCTGGACCCCGTACGGCTTGATGCGATTTTCCGACAAAAAGCGCCCCGCAGCAGCGGAGCGCATGAAAGCATTCATCCTCATCTTTCGAGCTCTGCCGCCGGATTTGGCACCTTGCGGACCTCCGCAGGTTGCCGGGCTTCATCGGGCCGTTCCCTCCGCCACTCTTGATAAGGGGATTCAGTTGTCGGCTTTATTATAGCTTCCCCGTCAGGGCTTGTCAAGGGGGATTTTTACATGGAGGGTGTCGCGGCTGTGCTCAGGCTGGAGGATATCCAGTTTTAAAAGCTCCTCGGTGGGGGTGCAGGCCAGTTGCTCATCCTCTGTGGGAGTAAGGGTGCTCATCCGGTGGCCGGACTGAATGGAGATAGTGACCCCCACGCCGCCGGGGGCGATGACCTTGCCCACCTCCTCCCGCAGAACGGCAGTGCCATAGAGATCTACCTTCAGGATGGCCTTGATGGGGGCCTGGCTGGGGGGAGACGCCGGCGGCGTTGACCAGCATGGTAATGGGGCCGTGCTTCTGAGTCTCCGCAATCAGGGCCTGAATGGATGCCCGGGAGGACAGATCCATCTCCTGGGCCACGGTGTCAAAGCCCGCCTGGTTCATGATCTGGGAAATGGCCTGAGCATTCTCCGGTTTCTTATCTCCAATCACGATCTTCATGCCATAGCCCATCCGGCGGGCGACGGCCATGCCGATCTGTCCGGCGCCCGTTAAAATCATGACGTTTTTCATGGAAAACAACTCCTTTTTCACTGGAACGGCGAAGCACGCTTGCCCGGCCGTCCCAGCCTTCTCCGCGTTATGCGTTCTCCTGGGAGGCGGCTTCGTTGACACAGCGCAGGGCGTTCAGACTGCGGGGGCAGCCGATATAGGGCAGGCACTGGGAGAGGACCTTGATGAGGAACGCCTTGTCATTGCCAATCCGCAGATTGGCGGCGGCGTGGGAGGTAAGCTGGGGCTCACATCCGCCCTGGGGCGGAGAGAAAGCAGAAGGTAATCATCTCCCGCTGCCGGTAGTCCAGCCCTTTGCGGGTGTAGTAGTCCCCAAAGCAGTTGTCCGAAAGCCACTTGTTGATGTGGCGGCTCTCCTCCGGACCCGACTTGGAAAAGCCCCGCATCCCCTGGCCGAAGATGTCTACCTGGGCCTGCTCGCCGGCCTCCAGCCGGTCCTCCAAGGTGGTCGTGGCCTGCCCCTCCAGGGGCAGCTTCACACCCCGGGCTGTGAGGATGTCATTGACCGCGTGGAGGAAGGGGAGCACCCGGCCGATGCCCAGATAGGCTGCGGCCTGATAGACGATCTCCTTGACCTCCACCGGCGTCACCCCAAAGTTCAGGGCGGCGGGCAGCATGAACTTGAACTCGTCCATGCCCTGACAGCCCAGCAGCGTGGCCAGAATGGCCATCATTCGGGTGCGGCCGTCCAGGTCATCCTGATTCACCACCTCGTCAAAGGCGAAGTTGTCGAACCGCTCGATAAACTCCGGGTCCGTCTCCTGAAAGGGGGAGTGATAGCCGGGGAACAGTTTCTCGTGATACTGCTTGGCAGCCTCTGTCATGCTCATGAGAATCACCTTTTCTTTTTCAAAATTGCGTCAATCAAACTGGGATGCGCAGTCCTTCAGATGGTCGATGACCGGCAGCTGCTGGGGGCAGGCCCTGACGCACTGGCCGCAGGCGATACAGTCGCTGGCCTTTCCGCCGTTTTCCACTGCCTTGGCGTAGTCCGCCTTCCCCTCTTCCAGCTGGCCCCAGAGGAGCTGCTTGTTCCGGGCGGCGAAGATCTCCGGGATGGGGATGTGCTTGGGGCAGCCGGCGGTGCAGTAGTGGCAGGCGGTGCAGGGGATGGACTTTACCCCGTTGATGACCTCCTGGACCTTCTGAATGGCCGCCCGCTCTGTCTCGTTCAAGGGCTGGAAATCCTTCATGTAGGCGAGGTTGTCCTCCATCTGCGTCAGGTTGGACATCCCGGAGAGGACGGTGATAATGCCGTCCAGGGAGGCGGCATACCGGATGGCCCAGGAGGCAAGGGAGGCGTCGGGATCCACCGCCCGGAAGATGTCCTGGACTGCGGGAATGGGGTTGGCCAGGGCGCCGCCCTTGATGGGCTCCATGACCACGATGGACTTGCCGTGCTTCCGGGCCACCTCATAGTTGGCCCGGGCGGTGACGGCCGGGTTCTCCCAGTCGGCATAGTTAAGCTGGAGCTGGACGAACTCCGAGTCTGGGTGGGCGGTAAGCACCTCATCCAAGATCTCCGGCGTGGCGTGGAAGGAGAAGCCCCAGTGCTTGATAAGGCCCTTTTCCTTCTGCTCCCGCACAAAGTCCCAGAGGTGGTACTTGTCATAGGTCTTGTAATTTCCGGCCTGAAGGGCGTGGAGGAGGTAGTAGTCAAAATACCCCGCGCCGGTGCGCTCCAGGCTGGTGGTAAACTGCTGCTTAGCGCTCTTTTCATCGTGGGCCCCCATCCAGGCGCACAGCTTGGTGGCCAGGGTGTAGCTCTCCCGGGGATAGCGGTCCACCAGGGCAGCCTTGGCCGCCCGCTCGGATCCGCCGTCGTCGTAGACATAGGCGGTGTCGAAGTAGGTCTGCCCGGCGGCCATGAACTGGTCCACCATCTCCTTGACCTGCTCAAGGTCAATGTTCCCCTTTTTGTCCTTGGGCAGCCGCATCAGGCCAAAACCCAGCTTGGGGGTGTTTGCTCCAAAATACGCTTCCACAATATCCTCCTTATTGTAATGCATTGGTTTATATGGATGATTTACCGCCGTGTCCGCCGAATGCGGCAAAGCTCCCGGGGTCCAGTTTGGGCGTGCTCCTCCGTCGTCAGGGGCCGCAGGGCCGTTCTCCCTGGGCATCCATCCTCCCTTCTTACACCAGCTTCCTGACCCAGGCCTCCACCTTACTCTGGGACTGGGCGGCTTCAGCCCCGTGGATGGAGATCCCCTTCTCCACTGTCGCGCCCCAGCAGGCCCGCTTCAAATCCCCCTCGCTGTCGCCCAGGCCGCTGCCCTCGTTGGTGCAGAAGGGACAGATCCGCTTGCCGGACCAGTCATAGTGCTCCAGAAAGGTGAACATGGCCATGGGCATGGTTCCCCACCAGTTGGGATAGCCCACAAAGATGGTGCCGTACCCATCCAAACTGTCCAGATACGCTTTCAGCTCCGGGCGGGCGTTCTGCCGCAGCTCCGCCTTGGCCGTGTCGATGCAGGCTTAGGGCTTGTTTGAAAAATCAGGAGGCTTGTACTAAAGCAACAAAATAGCAATGGCGGCAAGGTAAACGAAGGC
>NZ_CALXGA010000035.1 GCF_944387725.1 uncultured Intestinimonas sp.
AGGAGCTTGTCGGCCCGGAAGGGGCGGTAGAGGCGGACCTTCACCAGGCCCACCTTCTCGCCGTGGGCGTTGAGGTAGTCGATGACCTCCTCAGTGACGTCGCAGATGGAGCCCATGGCGACGATGACCCGGTCGGCGTCGGGGGCGCCGTAGTAGTTGAAGAGCTGGTAGTTGGTGCCCAGCTTGTCGTTGACCTTGCCCATGTATTCTTCCACGATCTCGGGCACGGCGTCATAGTAGCGGTTGGCCGCCTCCCGGTGCTGGAAGAAGATGTCGCCGTTCTCGTGGGAGCCGCGCATCACGGGGTGCTCGGGGTTCAGAGCCCGGGCCCGGAAGGCGTTGACGGCGTCCATGTCCAGCATTTCCTTGAGCTCGTCGTAGTCCCAGATGTCGATCTTCTGGATCTCGTGGGAGGTGCGGAAGCCGTCGAAGAAGTTGACGAAGGGGACCCGGCCCTTGATGGCGGCCAGGTGGGCCACGGCGCCCAAGTCCATGACCTCCTGGGGGTTGGTCTCACAGAGCATGGCGAAGCCGGTCTGACGGCAGGCCATGACGTCGGAGTGGTCGCCGAAGATGTTCAGACTCTGGGCGGCCACGGTCCGGGCGGAGACGTGGAACACGGCGGGCAGCAGCTCCCCGGCCATCTTGTACATGTTGGGGATCATCAGCAGCAGGCCCTGGGAGGCGGTGTAGGTGGTGGTCAGGGCGCCGGCATTCAGAGAACCGTGGACGGTGCCGGCGGCGCCGGCCTCGGACTGCATCTCGATGACGCGGACGGGGTCGCCGAAGATGTTCTTCCGGCCGGCGGCGGCCCACTGGTCCACGTTATCGGCCATGGGGCTGGAAGGCGTGATGGGGTAAATCCCCGCCACCTCCGTAAACGCATAGGAGACGTGCGCTGCGGCGGTGTTGCCGTCCATGGACTTCTTTTTTCTTGCCATGCTGTTCGTTCCTCCTTATTTCAATGGAGCTTCCTCCATTTTTTCCGAAGTAATACTATCACTTTTTTGGAGGCTTGTAAATCGCAATTTGCGCTTCCGCGAGATTTTCGTCAATGAGTCCAAAATTGGTCCTGCCAATTTGACAATTCTTCAAAAAGGAGTCCTTTCAGCCCTTGCAAAGGGACAGAAAATAGGATATAGTTGTCAAAAAGTCCCCGGTTTCCCGGCGGCCCGGAGCCGGGCCCGGCGGCGTCCGCCCCCTGTGGACACCCCCGCCGGGACGGACCCCACCAGGGCGGCTCCGGGCTCTTTTCCAAGTACGGGCTTTCTGTCGAAAGGCGGTGCGCTATGCTTTGCAAGTTGAACTCTCTGGGCCTCCACGGCATTACGGGCTATCTGGTGACGGCCGAGTGCGACCTCACCGGAGGGCTGCCCAACTTTGACATCGTGGGCCTCCCCGACACGGCGGTGAAGGAGGCCCGGGAGCGGGTCCGGGCGGCGGTGAAGAACTGCGGCTTTCAGTTCCCGGTCTCCCGGATCACGGTGAATCTGGCCCCCGCCGACCGAAAGAAGGGGGGCACACTCTATGACCTGCCCATCCTGGTGGGGATTCTGGCCGCCGGAGGGCAGCTCCCCCCTCCGGCGGCCGACGCCGCCTTCCTGGGGGAGCTCTCCCTATCCGGGGAGCTGCGTCCGGTGACCGGGATGCTGCCCATGGCCCTGGCGGCCCGGGCGGCGGGCCTCCAGGTCCTCTATGTCCCCGCCGACTCCGCCCCGGAGGCCACCCTGGCCCAGGGCCTGACGGTCTACCCGGTGGATCACGTCCGGCAGCTGGCCGCCCACCTGCGGGGGGAGGCCCCCCTCTCCCCCGCCCCCCGGTGGACCCCGGGGGAGGAGGCCGGAGCCGCCCCCGACTTCGCCGACGTGAAGGGCCAGGAGCAGGTGAAGCGCTGCCTGGAGATTGCCGCCGCCGGAGGCCATAACCTGGTGATGGTGGGCCCGCCCGGCTCGGGGAAGTCCATGCTGGCCCGGCGGCTGCCCTCCATCCTCCCCGACCTCACGGAGCGGGAGGCCCTGGAGACCACCCAGATTCACTCCGTCCTGGGCCTCACCACCCGGGCCGCGCCCATGGTCACCCGGCGGCCCTTCCGCTCCCCCCACCACACCATCTCGGCCACCGGCCTGGCCGGGGGCGGCAACCCCCTGCCCCGGCCCGGGGAGATCTCCCTGGCTCACAACGGGGTCCTCTTCTTAGACGAGCTGCCCGAGTTCCACAAGGATGTGCTGGAGGTCCTGCGCCAGCCCCTGGAGGAGGGGAGGGTCCACGTCACCCGCTCGTCGGGGAGCGAGACCTTTCCGGCCCGGTTCATGCTGGTGTGCGCCATGAACCCCTGCAAGTGCGGCTGGTATGGCCACCCCTCGGGCCGCTGCCGCTGCACCGAGGGGGAGGTAAAGAAGTACTTGGGCCGCCTCTCGGGGCCCCTGCTGGACCGCGTGGACCTCTATGTGGAGGTGCCGCCCCTGGAGTTTGGAGAGCTCTCCCAGCGACCCCGGGCCGAGCCCTCGGCGGCGGTCAAGGCCCGGGTGGACGCCGCCCGGGAAGTCCAGGCCGCCCGCTTCGGCCCGGAGGGGCCCAGCTGCAACGCTTACATGGGCCCCCGGGAGCTCCAGGAGTGCTGTGCCCTGGACGGCGCCTGCACGGCGGTGATGAAGGGGGCCTATGAGCGCATGGGCCTCACCGCCCGGAGCTACGACCGCATCCTGCGGGTGGCCCGGACCATCGCCGACCTGGACCACAGCGCAGCCATCCAGGTCCCCCACCTGGCCGAGGCCATCCAGTACCGGGAGAGCGCCTACCTCCGGCGGTGAAAGACCCCCTGAACGGACCGGACCCGCCACCGTTCAGGGGGCCTTTTTCAACAGCTCTTCATAGGTGGTGGACAGGATGTCCCGAATGGCCCGGAGCTGGAGCTGAGTGCAAAGGAACTGTTGGAAAGCGCCAGCTATCAGGCCCTGTGCCAAATCCGCGAAATCTTATTGGACGACACGCTATCTGACCCGGAATGTTTTCAAAAAATCGAGCGCATTGTCTGCGTATTTGCAGCCTTCGGCTCTGATTGCGGCCATCGCCATGATTTTTAGCATCCTTACTCTATGCCGCGCTTTTCCCTGGACATTTCCCGGTGGGTTCGATATAATGTCTCTCGATATTTGGAATCAACAACGGGAAAAGAGGCGCTGTTTATGACCGAGATGATCCTGCTCAAGCAGGGAGAGATGGTTCTGAAGGGGACCAACCGCCACACCTTTGAGGACAAGCTGCGCGCCAACATCGCCCGGCGGCTGCGGCCCCTTGGTAAGTTCAAGGTCTATACCCGGCAGTCCACCACCTATGTGGAGCCCATGGACGAGGGCTGCGACATGGACGCCGCCTACGAGGCCATGAAGCACGTCTTCGGGGTGGTGGGCCTCAGCCGGGCCAAGGCCTGCGAGAAGACCAAGGAAGCCATGCTGGAGACCGCCCGGAGCTACCTGGGGGACCGGCTCGCCGCCGCGAAGACCTTCAAGGTGGAGTCCAAGCGGGCCGACAAGACCTTCCCCATGACCTCCATCGCCCTGAGCCAGTGGGTGGGGGGAGAGCTGGACGACCGCTACCCCAACCTCACGGTGGACGTCCGCCGCCCGGAGCTCACCGTCCACCTGGAGGTCCGGGACTACGCCGCCTTCGTCCACGCCGACCCGGAGCCTGGGGCCGGAGGGCTCCCGGTGGGCACCAGCGGCCGGGCCCTGAGCCTCCTCAGCGGCGGCATCGACTCCCCGGTGGCCTCCTGGATGATGGCCAAGCGGGGGGTGGCCCTGGAGATGGTCCACTTCTACTCTTACCCCTACACCTCCCCGGAGGCCAAGGAGAAGGTCCTGGAGCTGGCCCGGCTCCTGACCCCCTGGACGGGGCGGCTCATGGTCCATGTGGTCCCCTTCACCCGCATCCAGGAGGAGCTGCGCCGGTCCTGCCCGGAGGACTACTTCACCCTCCTCATGCGCCGGTTCATGATGCGGATTTCCGAGGGAGTGGCCCGCCGCTGCGGCTGTCACGCCATTGTCACCGGGGAGTCCCTGGGCCAGGTGGCCTCCCAGACCATGGACGCCATGGCCGTCACCGGGGCGGCCGCCGCGCTGCCGGTCTTCCGGCCCCTGGTGGGCATGGACAAGGAGGAGGTGGTGCGCCTGGCCCGTCGGATCGGCACCTTCGAGACCTCCATTCTCCCCTACGAGGACTGCTGCACCGTCTTCGCCCCCCGGCACCCCAGGACCCGCCCCCGGCTGGAGGACGTGGAGGCCATTGAGGCCCCCCTGGATGTGGCGGGCCTGGTGGAGGAGGCCCTGGCGGGGGTCGAGCGGGTCCAGGTGGGGCCCTGATGGCCGCCCCGGCGCTGGCGCTGCCCCATCTCTACGCCTGAGCATCCGCCGGAGAGGCCCCGCAAACCCACTCAAAGGAGAATACCATGGAGTATCAAGCCGGAGCATACGAGATCGCCGTCATCGGCGCGGGTCACGCCGGCATCGAGGCGGCCCTGGCCGCCGCCCGGCTGGGCCTGCGGACGGTCTGCTTTACCATCAATCTGGACGCGGTGGGCAACATGCCCTGCAACCCCGCCATTGGGGGCACCGGAAAGGGCCACCTGGTCCGGGAGCTGGACGCCCTGGGGGGCGAGATGGCCAAGGCCGCCGACCGGGCCTGTATCCAGTACCGGGTCCTCAACAAGGGGAAGGGTCCGGCGGTGTGGTCCCTCCGGGCCCAGGCCGACCGGCGGGAATACCAGAAGATCATGAAGCACACCCTGGAGCGCCAGGAGAACCTCTGGGTCAAGCAGGCCGAGGTGGTGGAGGTGCGCACCGGCGCCGATGGGGCCGTCTCCGGCGTCAGGACCGCCGCCGGCGCGGTCTACGCCGTCCAGGCCGTGGTGGTCTGCACCGGCACCTATCTGGAGGGGCGCACCATTCTGGGGGAGATCCAGCAGACCTCGGGGCCCGACGGCCTGGCCGCCGCCCTCCCCCTGGCCGGGAGCCTTCGGCGGCTGGGGGTCTCCCTCCGGCGGTTCAAGACGGGGACGCCCCCCCGGATTCACAGACGGAGCGTGGACTTCTCCAGGCTGGAGCGCCAGGAGGGGGACGAGACCCCCGTGCCCTTCTCCTTCGAGACGGCGCAGATCCCCCAAAACCGGGCGGTGTGCTGGCTCACCTACACCAACCAGGCCACCCACGCCGTCATCCGGGCCAACCTGGACCGCTCTCCCCTCTTCTCCGGAGTCATCGAGGGCATCGGGCCCCGGTACTGCCCCTCCATCGAGGACAAGGTGGTCCGCTTTGCCGACAAGCCCCGGCACCAGCTCTTCCTGGAGCCCATGGGTCTGGACACCGAGGAGCTCTACCTTCAGGGCTTCTCCTCCTCCCTCCCAGAGGACGTGCAGGTGGAGATGCTTCACACCATCCCCGGCCTGGAGCGCGCCGAGATGACCCGCCCGGCCTACGCCATTGAATACGACTGCTGCGACCCCACGGAGCTCCTTCCCACCCTGGAGCACCGGAAGGTCCCCGGCCTTTACGGGGCGGGACAGTTCAACGGCTCCTCCGGCTATGAGGAGGCCGCCGTCCAGGGCTTTGTGGCGGGGGTCAACGCCGCCCTGAAGCTCCTGGGACGGCCCCCGCTGGTGCTCACCCGGGACCAGGGGTACATCGGCGTGCTCATCGACGACCTGGTGACCAAGGGGACCAACGAGCCCTACCGCATGATGACCTCCCGGACGGAGTACCGCCTCCTCTGCCGCCAGGACAACGCCGACCGGCGGCTGTGCCCGGTGGGCTATGCCGTCGGGCTGGTCAGTGAGGCACGGTACCGGCGGGTATGCGGCAAATACGACGCCGTGGACCGGGAGATCCGGAGGCTGAAGGGGACGGGGGCCCCCCCCTCCCCGGCCCTGGACGCCATGCTGGCGGAAAGGGGGGAGTCTCCCGCCCGGGACGGGGCCCGGCTGGCCGATCTCCTGCGGCGGCCCCGGGTGGGCTGGCCCGACCTGGCCCCCTTCGACCCCGGCCGGCCGGACCTCCCCCCGGAGATCACCGAACCGGTGGAGATCGCCCTCAAGTACGAGGGGTATATCGCCCGGCAGCAGCGGCAGGTGGAGGAGATGCAGAAGCTGGAGCGCCGCCCCCTGCCTCCGGACCTGGACTATCTGGCCGTTCCGGTCCTGCGGCTGGAGGCCCGGCAGAAGCTCCAGCAGCTTCGGCCCCTGAGCCTTGGCCAGGCCAGCCGCGTCTCCGGCGTCAGCCCCGCCGATGTGGCCGCCCTGATGGTCTGGCTGGAGCACCGGGGGCGCGGCTGAGGTCCGCCCCCGCGCCGCGCAAAGGAACGATTCCCGGCAAACACCCAAGGGAGGTATTTTATGAAGCCAACCGTCATGCTTGGTCTGTCCGGCGGCGTGGATTCCGCCGTGGCGGCGGCCCTGCTCCGGGACAGCTACGATGTCCGGTGCGTCTGGCTGGATATCGGCCTGGGGGGCGGGGAGGATGCCGCCGCGCTGGCCGGCCAGCTGGGCCTGCCCTTCCAGACCGTGGACATCCGGGAGCGGCTGGAGCACTTTGTCTGCACCGACTTTCAGCGGGAGTACCTGGCGGGGCGGACCCCTCTGCCCTGCGCCCGGTGCAATCCCCTGGTGAAGTTCCCCGCCCTGGTGGAGGCGGGGGAGAACCTGGGGGCCCAGTATGTAGCCACCGGCCACTACGCCCGGACCTCCCCCGGCCCCGACGGCCGGATCCTCCTGCGGAAGGGAATGCCCGCCAACGACCAGTCCTATATGCTCTCCCGGCTCACCCAGGGACTCCTCCACCGGGCGCTCTTCCCCCTAGGCGGGTATGAGAAGGACCAGATCCGGGCCCTGGCGGAGGAGCTGGGCCTGCCGGTGGCCTGGAAGCCCGATTCCATGGAGATCTGCTTCATCCCCGGCGGGGACTACGCCGCCTGGCTGGACCGCCGGGGCGAAACCCCGCCCCCCGGGAACTTCATCGACCGGGAGGGCCATGTGCTGGGCCGCCACCGGGGCATCCACCACTACACCATCGGCCAGGGCCGGGGGCTGGGGATCTCAGGGCCCCACCGCTGGTTTGTCTCGGCCATCGACCCCGCCGCCAACACCGTCACCCTCTCCGACGGCAGCGATCTTATGGCCCGGCGGGTCCTCTGCGCCCGCCCCAACTGGATCGCCGTGGACGCCCTGGAGGAGCCCCTGGCGGTGACGGTCCGCCTGCGCCACTCCCGGACCGAGACGCCGGGGGTCATCCGCCCCCTGCCCGGCGTCCGGGTGGAGGTGCTGCTGGAGGAGCCCGCCCGGGCCCCCACCCCCGGACAGCTGGCCGTCTTCTACCGGGAGGACGTGGTGGTGGGCAGTGCCTGGATTGAAGGGAGTGACCGGATATGGAGTTAGTGCCCATCAAAGGCGATACCTGGTATCTGGACGGGGCGGAGCATATCCCCCTCGTCCGGCTGGAGGGGGGCAGGTGCATCCTGCTGGACAGCGGCCACGGCTTTGAGGGGGCCGGCCTGGCGGCCTCCCTGGACCGGGCGGGACTGCGGCCCCTGGGGGTCTTCTGCTCCCATGCCCACCGGGACCACGCCGGCAACAATGCCTTTCTCCGGGAGCGCTACGGGGCCTGGATCTGCCTGCCCTTCGGGGAGGCCGCCCTCAGCGCCAGCCTGCCCATGTACAAATCCCTCTACCCCTCCTTCTCTCCCCGGAAGCTCACTGCGGCCATCGGCCATATTCTGGGGCCGGTGGACCAGACGGTGGCCTTTGAGGAGTCCCACGTCACCTTCTGCGGGGTCCCCCTTCAGGTGGTCCACACCCCCGGCCACACCCCGGACCACATCTGCACCGTCACCCCCGACGGGGTCCTCTACACCGCCGACGCCCTCATGGACGGGGAGGATCTGGCCAAGGCCCGGCTGCCCTACCACGCCTACCACGAGGAGGCCCGGCGGAGCATGGAGAAGCTGCGCCGGGTCTCCTGCGGGTGCTATGTGGCCGCCCACCGGGGGGTGGGGACCGATCTGGTGTCCCTGGTCAACGAGAACCTGGCCATGCTGGACCGGCTGTGCGGGGTGCTTCTGGATCTGGCGGAGGAGCCGCTGTCCATGGATCAGCTCTGCCTGGCCTACTACCGGAGAATGCGCCTGATGACCACCCATGTGGAGAAGGCCAGCCTCTACAGCGGCAGCGTCCACGCCATGGCCGAGTACCTGGTGGACATGGGCCAGATGAACCTCACCGTCCGGGAGGGCCTGCGGTATTTCCAGCGGTTATAGCGCGCTTCCCCGGCCCAATCCCACACAGAGGCTCCAGCGCGAGCCGCTTCAAAAGAAAGGAAGGCATCTGATGGAACTGACAGAAGCATTCATCCTGCTGCAAGCCCCCAATGCTGCGGCGGCGGAAAATGGCCGCAAGCTCTCCAAGAGCGGCAAGTTTTCCGGCCTGGGCCGCAGTGCGGACGGCGCCCTAGTCTGGGGGGCGTGCGCCGGCAGCGGAAAGACCCCCTACCGGGTGTCCATCGACTGGTCGAATCCCCAGGCCCCGGTGTGCCGCTGCTCCTGCCCCAGCCGCCAGTTCCCCTGCAAGCACGCCCTGGGCTTGATGTTTGAACAGCTGCGGGGCGCCTCCTTCCAGACCGGGGAGGTTCCCCCGGAGCTGGCCGAAAAGCTGGCCAGGCAGGCGGCCCGGGCCGCCAAAAAGGAGGCCGGCGCCCAGACCCCCGCCAAGCCCCGCAAGACCAGCGCCGCCGCCCAGACCAAACGCCTGAGCCGGCAGCTGGAGGGGCTGGACATGGCCGAACAGATGGTGGAGGACCTCCTGCGCGCCGGGGTGGGCAGTCTGGGGGGGACCTCCGCCCAGACCTACGAAAAGCTGGCCAAGGAGCTGGGGAATCACTACCTCACCGGCCCCCAGACCGCCTTCGTCCGCATCGCCCTGGCGGTGCGAAACATTCAAAAGTCCCCCGACCAGGCCCAGGACGCCTACGCCGAGGCCCTGCGGATTCTGATCGCCCTGCGCTCCACCATCAAAAAGGGCCGGAGCTTTCTCCAGCAGAAGCTGGAGGCGGGGCAGTTCTCCGCCGAGGACACCGTCCTCTTCGAGGCCATGGGCGGCGTGTGGCGGCTGGAGGACCTGCACGCCATCGGCGCCTATCAGGAGAACGCCCGGCTGATTCAGCTCTCCTTCGACGTCTTCTATGACGAGGCCAAGCGGGAGTATGTGGAGCGGGGCTTCTGGCTGGATCTGGACAGCGGGCGCATTGACCAGACCCTCAACCTGCGGCCGGCAAAGGCCCTCAAGCACGTCAGGGGCGAGGACAGCTGCTTCTCCCTGCTGGAGGTGCCGGTACTATACACCTACCCCGGGGAGGGCTGCCGCCGCATCCGCTGGGAGAGCGCCGTACCCCGGAGCCTCACGCCAGAGGTGCTGGCCGGGCTGCCCGCCCTGGCCCAGCCCGACCTGGCCGCCGCCGTCAAGCGCACCAAGGGGCAGATCAAGAACACCCTCCTGCCCAAGTTCCTGCCAGTGCTGGTCCCGGTGGGGCGGGTGGGGGCGGTGGACGGAACCTTTGTGCTGGAGGACCCCGCCGGCGGCCGCGTCGTCCTGCGGGACCGCCGGGAGGATGGGCCCGGCCACGCCTCCACCGTCCGGGTGGCCGCCCTCCCCGGTGGACTGGGACAGGGGGACGCGCTGTTCGGCCTGATGTTCTACGACGGGGCGGACCGCTCCCTGTGCCTGCACCCCTACAGCGCCGTGACCCGGTCCCGGATCATCCGTTTGCAGTATTGAGGGGGGAAGCGTGATGGATTTACAGCCCTTGTACGAGGTCAAAGAGCGGCTGGAGCGGGCCGCTGTGGCGGGTACCGGCCTTCTGGGGGAGGATTTTCGTCTGAAGCGGGCCCTGGAGGGCCTCGCCCCCCTGGCCGCCGCCAGCCCCGTCTTCGCCAAAATCCACGCCGGCGTGGAGGCCCTGCTCTCCGCGCCGCCGGAACAGCGGGGCGGAGCCCTGCTGGACGCGCTGGCCCTGGTGGACGCGGTGGCCTACACCCAGGCCGCCGTGGGGATGCCCGGCGCACTGGAGCCCCTGCCCCCCGGCACGGGGACCTGTCAGGACGTCTCCTACAGCCAGCTTCACCCCCTGCTGGAGGCCCTCACCGGTACCGGCGGCGGGCGGTTCAACGTGGTGCAGGAGACCTATGAAAACCACCCGGAATATTTCTCCGACTACCGGGTCCTCCCCGCCCTGGTGCAGGGGCTGGGGGACAGCTACGGGAAGCTGGCCGAGTTCAACGCGGCCATTCTGAGCCGGCAGGGGCCCGGCGTCGCCCCCCTGCTGGAGGAGGGCTTTGACCCCGCCGGGGGCCGGGCCATGGCCCGCCGGGTGGAGGTGCTGGCGCAGGCCGCCGGGGCCCAGGCCAACGACTTCTATTTGACCCAGCTGCCCCAGGCCAAGGAGGAGGTCCGGCTGGCCCTGATCGTCGCCCTGGGCCACTCCCCGGCCAACGCCCCCCTTTTGCTGACGCTGTGCCAGACCGAGGGCAAGGGGGCGGGCCGGAACCTGGCCTGGCGGGCCCTGGCCCAGCTGGACACGCCGGAGGTGGAGGAGGCCCTTCTGACCCTGAGCCGGAAGGACTGGTGGGAGGCGGTGGACGCCCTCTCCTATTCCGATACGCCCCTGGCCGGCCGCCTCACCGCCCAGCTCTTCCTCCAGGAGCTCGCGCCCTTCGAGGCGCAGCCCGACACCCCCATCACCGCAAAGACCCAACCCCGCCTGGCAGCCCTGAGTAAGGCATTGGATGGGAAGGCCGGGCCGGAGGTGTGCCAGTTCCACCGCTGGGCCGCCGATGTGTACCCCATCACTACCTATATGCCCACCAAAAACGGCGAAGAGGAAAAGCTGCTCTTTTCCCACGCTCTGGCCCCACAAGAGGGTGTCCCCTTTCGGAAGCTTATCCCCCTGGTGCTCACTCACACCCTGATGGGCCGTCCCGACCCGCAGCTGTGCCGGCTGTCCATCGCCCTCCAGGAGCAGTACGGCAGGGACTTCCTGGCCCCCGCCCTGGCCGCCCGGCTGATCCTCCAGGGGCCAGAGGCCTGTTATCCCTGGGCGGAGGAACAGCTTTTCCCCAACGGACCGGGGGCGCAGCCGCAGGAGGCGGCCGTCTCCGCCTTCCGCGCGGTGCTGGGCAATCTGCACTGGGACGAGGAAGCGGCGGTCTATTGGTTTGCCGGATTGTGGTCTCCCCTCCTCCGTCAGGCCACCCATGGCCCCGTGCCGCTCCCGCCTCTGGACAGGCGGTGGTTCGACCTGCTGCTCCAGGCGGGGGACGATCTGTACGAGCCGCTGTTGAATCTCCTGCGCGGCCGGAGAGACCTTGGGCTGTCTCAGGCGTTCCTCGCCCGCCTGTACCATGCCGCCCAGCGGATGACGATCTATCCCCTGGAACAGGCGATCGAGATTCTGGGTGGGCTGGGCTGGACCGACTGGGACGGCTTTGTGGTCCGGTGTCTTCAAGGCGAGATGGCGTGGAGCAGCTATTGGACTGTATACGATGTCTTGAACCGTCTGCCCGTACCCCCGGAGGAAAAGCTCCGGCAGCTCCGGGAGCTGACCCGGATGTGGTCCGAAGATGAGCTTGATGTCGCCGGGGGGTGGCCGCGCGATCTGGTGCAGTCGTACACAAAGAAGTGGGAGAAGGAGATCCGGGACAGAGGAGGAGAGGCGCATGACTGAGCAGAATCCGCGCCGCCCTCTGGAGCCCGGTATGGAGGGGGAAGCGTGATGGATTTACAGCCCTTGTACGAGGTCAAAGAGCGGCTGGAGCGGGCCGCTGTGGCCGGTACCGGCCTTCTGGGGGAGGATTTTCGTCTGAAGCGGGCCCTGGAGGGTTTGGCCACCCTGGCCGCCGCCAGCCCTGTCTTCGCCAAAATCCACGCCGGCGTGGAGGCCCTGCTCTCCGCGCCGCCGGAACAGCGGGGCGGGGCCCTGCTGGACGCACTGGCCCTGGTGGACGCGGTGGCCTACACCCAGGCCGCCGTGGGGATGCCCGGCGCACTGGAGCCCCTGCCCCCCGGCACGGGGACCTGTCAGGACGTCTCCTACAGCCAGCTTCACCCCCTGCTGGAGGCCCTCACCGGTACCGGCGGCGGGCGGTTCAACGTGGTGCAGGAGACCTATGAAAACCACCCGGAATATTTCTCCGACTACCGGGTCCTCCCCGCCCTGGTGCAGGGGCTGGGGGACAGCTACGGGAAGCTGGCCGAGTTCAACGCGGCCATTCTGAGCCGGCAGGGGCCCGGCGTCGCCCCCCTGCTGGAGGAGGGCTTTGACCCCGCCGGGGGCCGGGCCATGGCCCGCCGGGTGGAGGTGCTGGCGCAGGCCGCCGGAGCCCAGGCCAACGACTTCTTCCTGGCCCAGCTGCCCCAGGCCAAGAAGGAGGTCCGGCTGGCCCTGATCGGCGCCCTGGGCTGTTCCCCGGCCAACACCCAGCTGCTTCTGGAGCTTTGCCGGAAAGAGCGGAAGGGGGAGGCGCTGGACCGGGCCCGCTGCGCCCTGCTCCAGCTGGATACGCCGGAGGCGGCGGACTACCTCACCCAGCTGGCCAAGACGGAGCAGGACGCGATGCTGGTGTATCTGGCCAACACGTCATCCCAGGCGGGCAGCCGGTTCACCGCCATGATTTTCAACCACATTCTGGACCAGATGGAGGCCGACCCGGAGGCCGTTCTGCCCGCCGAGGTGTGGAAGCGGCTCAAGGTGCTGTGCAGCGTGCTGGTGCGAAAGACAGGGCCGGAGGTCTGCGCTCTCTACCACCGCCTGGCCGGTCTGAGCCAGCAGCAGCTGGACCGGCTGGTGGAGGGGGCGCGGGGCAAGCCGGTAGTGATGCGCTTCTCCTGCTACAACGGCCATGAGCAGGGAACGCTGCGTCTGCTGGCCGGTCTGACGCTGAGCGACACCCTGAAAAATGTGGAGGATCTGGAGCTGTGCCGCCTGGCCATCCAGCTTCAGGAGCAGGCGGGCGACGACTTTTTGGCCCCCGCCCTGACGGCCCGGCTGATCAGCCGGACGCCGGAGGACAGCTATACCTGGGCGGAGGGACATATCTTCTGGCCCCGCCTGCTGGGCAAGCGGCTGTGGGAGGAGGCGCTCCACCCCCTCCGGGTGGCGCTGGGCAACCTGAACTGGGTGGAGCAGGACGGGGTGTACCGCTATCTCACCGCCTGGTATCCGCAGCCGGTCCAGTACGCCGTCCCCTCCGTCCCCCCGCTGGATATCCGGTGGTTCTCCCTGCTGACGCAGATGGGCCGCTCCATGGACCACACGCTGATTGCCCTGCTCCACGGCCGGAAGCTGCCCGGCCTGCCCCGGCGGGTGCTGGAGCACCTGTACCGCTCCGCCCTCTCGCTGGGGGACTACAGCATGGTGCTGCGCATTGTGGAGCTGCTGGGTGAATTTGGCTGGACCGAGTGGGACGGCTTCGCCGCCCAGTGGGCGGTCACGCTGGGCGGCTCCGACCTCTCCTACTGGGAGGTTTTTTATATCATTCGCTCCCTACCCATTCCGGCCCGCAAGAAGGCCGAACAGCTCCGGCAGGTCAATCAGCTAGTGTCCGCCGGGAAGGTCAGGCTTCGGAACAACGGCTACTGGCCGGCGTCGGAGGTACAAAAATGCCTGGACGAGTGGGAGCAAGCGGCACAGAGAGAAGGAGAGGAGAACCATGTCTGAGAAAAACGTACAGCGCCTCCCGGCGGAGGCGCTCTACCAGCGGGAGCTGGACGCCCTCATCGCGGCGGAACAGGACCCCGTCCCCACCGGCTGGCGGATGTCCCCCCGGTCGGCGCTGACCTATCTCATCGGGGGCGCCTCGGTGAAGGGGGTGGAGATCACCCCAAAATACATCGGCAGCCGCCGCCTGGTGGAAATTGCCATCGCCACCCTGGTCACCGACCGGGCCCTGCTGCTCATCGGCGAGCCGGGCACCGCCAAGTCCTGGCTCAGCGAGCATCTGGCCGCCGCAGTCAACGGAGACTCCACCAAGGTGGTCCAGGGCACCGCCGGCACCACCGAGGAGCAGATCCGCTACTCCTGGAACTACGCCATGCTCATCGCCAAGGGGCCCAGCCCCGAGGCCATGGTGAAAAGCCCGGTATACCGGGCCATGGAGACCGGCTCCATCGCCCGCATCGAGGAGATCTCCCGCTGTGCCAGCGAGGTGCAGGACGCCCTGATCTCCATTTTGTCGGAGAAGCGGCTGAGCGTGCCCGAGCTGGGGATGGAGGTGCCGGCGGCCAAGGGCTTTTCGGTCATCGCCACCGCCAACACCCGGGACAAGGGGGTCAACGACATGTCCGCCGCCCTCAAGCGGCGCTTCAACATCGTGGTGCTGCCCACTCCCTCCGATTTGGAGACCGAGCTGGAGATTGTCCGCACGCGGGTGGAGCAGCTCTCCGCAGGGCTGGATTTGAACGCCAGCCTGCCGGACAGCGGCACGGTGGAGCAGGTGGTCACCATCTTCCGGGAGCTGCGGGGCGGATCCACTTTGGACGGCAAGCAGAAGCTGAAAACCACCAGCGGCGTCCTCTCCACCGCCGAGGCCATCTCCCTGCTGGCCAATTCCATGGCCCTGGCCGGGAGCTTTGGCAGCGGCGTCATCTCGGCGGCGGATCTAGCCGCCGGCCTCCAGGGCGCGGTGGTCAAGGACGAGGAGAGCGACAAGATCTCCTGGAAGGAGTATCTGGAGAACGTGATGAAAAAGCGGGGCAGCGGCTGGCTCCCCCTGTATCAGGCCTGCCGGGAGCTGAATGGATGATGGGCAGGCCGGTGCTGTACGGGGTGCGCCACCTGTCCCCCGCCATGGCCTTCCACCTGCGTCAGGCGCTGGACGCCCACCGGCCCGCCCTGGTGCTGGTGGAGGGACCCAGCGACCTCAATGACCAGATGCACTGGCTGTGCCACCCGGAGACCCGCTTTCCGGCGGCCATTCTGGCCTACACCAAGGCCCCGCCGGTGCGCACCATCCTCTATCCGCTGGCCGTCTACTCCCCCGAATTGCAGGCCATTCTGTGGGCCCATGAACACGGGGTGGAGTGCCGCTTTATGGATCTGCCCTCCGGGACCATGCTGGCCCTGGAGGAGGGCTCCGAACCTTTGGAGGATGAGGAGGAGCCGGAGGAGAACACCGAGTGGGTGTACCGCCGCCTGGAGGAGGTGACCGGGGAGGGCCATGACACCTTCTGGGAGCGGAAGTTTGAGCAGATCGGGGACTGGCAGACCTGCCGGAAGGCCGCCAACACCTTCGGCGCCCAGCTGCGCGCGGCGGCCCAGGACGGCAAGCGGCGCACCGCCCAGACGCTGGTGCGGGAGGCGTATATGAAGCGGGTCATCGGTCAGGCGGTGGACCAGGGCACCCCCCCGGAGAAGATCTTCTGTGTCTGCGGGGCCTTCCATGTGCCCGGCCTGCAAGAGAACACCCCCATGACCGACGAGGAGGAGGCCGCCCTGCCCCAGGCGGACTGCGCGGCCACCCTCATGCCCTACTCCTATTACCGCCTCTCCAGCCGCTCCGGCTACGGGGCGGGCAACAAGGCCCCCGCCTATTTTGAGCTGCTGTGGGACGCCCTTCACCGGGAGGGGCTGTCCGGCCTGCCCAGCCGCTATCTGGCCCATCTGGCCGAGGCCCACCGGAAGGCGGGCAACCTGGTATCCTCCGCCGAGGTCATTGAGGGGGTGCGCCTGGCCCAGACCCTGTGCGCTATGCGGGGCAGCCGCTATCCCTGCCTGGCCGATCTGCGGGACGCCGCTGTCACCACCATGGGCCACGGGAACTTTTCCGAGCTGGCGGCGGCGGTGGCCGCCACGGAGATCGGCAGTGGCATTGGCGCTCTGCCGGAGGGGGTGAGCCGCACCTCGGTGCAGGAGGACTTCTACCGGCAGCTCAAGGAGCTGCGCCTGGAGAAGTACCGGGGCCTGGAGCGGCAGCAGCTGGATCTGGATCTGCGGGAGCGGCTGCATGTGAAGGACCAGCAGACGGCTCTTCTGGACCTGCGCCGCTCCTTCTTCCTCCACCGGCTGCGGGTGCTGGGCATCCACTTTGCCGCTCCCCTGCCCTCCCGGCAGGAGGGGGCCAACTGGGGGGAATACTGGGATCTGCGCTGGACCCCCGAGGTGGAAATTGAAGTGGTGGAGTCCTCCCTGCTGGGGGACACCATCGAGGGGGCCGCCGCCTTCGCCCTCAAAGAGCGGGGGGAGGCCAGCACCTCCATCGGGGAGGCCGCCGGCATCTTCCAGGACGCCTTCCTGTGCGGGATGCCCGCCGCCGCCCGGCACGCCCTGTCCGTCCTACAGGCCCTGTCGGTGGACGCCGCCGCCCTCACCGAGGTGGCGGAGACCGCCGGACGCCTCTCCCTGGTGGTCCGGTACGGCGACCTGCGCCGCTTTGACGCCGCCCCCGTGGTCCCCCTCCTCCAGCAGCTCTTCCTGCGGGCCTGCCTGACCCTGGAGGAGGCCTGTCAGTGCGACGCCAAGGCCGCCCCTGGGGTCACCGCCGCCATGGACCATCTGGACCGCCTCCAGCTCAGCCACGACTGCCTGGAGGGGGAGCGGTGGCTGGAGCTGCTGAGCTGCGTCTCCGACCGGGACGATCTGAACACCCTCTGTTCCGGCTTTGCCATGGCCATCCTGCTGGAGCGGGGGGCGGTGGAGGAGGCGCTCCTGGCCCGGGAGGTGGCCCGCCGGCTCTCCCCCGGTGTGCCCGCCGACCTGGGGGCGGGGTGGTTCGAGGGACTGGCGGGGAAAAACCGCTATGCCCTCATCGCCCGGCTGTCTCTGTGGCGGCATCTGGACGACTATCTGAGCGCCCTGGACGACGGCCAGTTCCGCCGGGCGCTGGTCTTTCTCCGCCGGGCCTTTGCCGGCTTCGGTCCGTCGGAGAAGAACGACATCGCGGAGAATCTGGGGGAGATCTGGGGCGTGAACCAGAACCAGGCCGCCGAGGTGCTGATGGGGGCGCTGACCCAGACCGAGCAGGAGGCCCTGAAGGACCTGGACGACTTTGATTTTGACGACATTTAGAGGGGAGGACCTGCCATGATGCAGCGTGAGCAAATGGCCCGGTGGCGGCTGATCCTGGGGGCCGAGAGCCAGCCGGTGCTGGAGGGGATGGGGGCCTCCCCCCTCTCCCAGGAGGAGCTTTTGATGGACAGCGCCCTGGCCGCCATCTACGGCGGGCCGGGGGAGGCCTTCGAGACCGGAGGCGGGGCGGGCCGGGGGCCCTCTGCCCCCCATATCTCCAAGTGGCTGGGGGATCTGCGCAGCCTGTTCGACCCGGAGATCGTAGCGGTGGTGCAAAACGACGCCGTCCAGCGCAAGGGGCTCCAGCAGCTCCTTCTGGAGCCTGAGCTGCTGGAGGAGCTGGAGCCGGATCTGGATCTGGCCTCCACCCTGCTCATGCTCAAGGATCAGATCCCCAAAAAATCCAAGGAGTCTGCCCGGAAGTTTATTCGCAAAATCGTGGAGGAAATCAACAAGCTTCTGGAACAGGATGTGCGCCGGGCGGTGACCGCCGCCCTCAACCGCCGGGCCCACTCCCCCCTGCCCAGCGCCGCCGCCATTGACTTCCCCTGTACTATCCGGCGGAACCTGCGCCACTACAACCCGGAACTGGGGGCCATCATCCCGGAGCGGGTGTGGTTCTTTGACCGCTCCAGCCGGACCAACCGCTGGCACGTCATTCTGGACATTGACCAGAGCGGATCCATGGGGGAGTCCATTCTCTACTCGTCGGTGATGGCCTGTATTCTGGCCTCCATGACGGCGGTGCAGACCCATGTAGTGGCCTTTGACACCCAGATTATGGACCTCACCCCCCTGTGTGCCGACCCCGTGGATTTGCTTTTCGGATTCCAGATGGGGGGCGGCACCGACATTGCCAAGTCCATCGCCTACTGTCAGGGCCTGGTACAGGAGCCGGCCAAGACCATCTTCTTCCTGATCTCCGACCTGGAGGAGGGGGGCAACCGGGCCGCCCTCCTCCGCCGGCTGGAGGAGCTTAAGGCGTCGGGGGTGACGGTGGTGGTCCTGCTGGCCATCGCCGACGGCGGCAAGCCCTATTACGACGCGCAGACCGCCCAGCGCATCGCCGCCATGGACATCCCCTGCTTCGCCTGCGCCCCGGACCGGCTGCCGGAACTGCTGGAGCGGGTGCTCAAGGGGCAGGACCTGGCGGCCTTGGCCGCAAAGAAGCCCGGCTGAGCGCGAGGCAAGGAAAGGCCCCCAGCTTCCTCACGGGAGGAGGCCGGGGGCCTTGGGCGGTTGGGCGCGGGGCTGTTGACTCCGCCGCACGCGCCCGTCTCATATTCAGAAAGGGATTCCCGCGCTTGTCGTGGTTATCCCAAACACGCCCGTCTCATAAATGGGTGCTGCTGGTTTTACGCACACATTGGTGCGGTCCTGGCGGAAACCCCTCAGGCTGCGGCTTGCGCCGCAGCCAACTTCCCTTTCAGGGAGCCCTGGCGGACCCACGCCAGACCACCCAGTCCAGCACAAAGCCGGGCCAACCCGCACAACCCGCGCCGGGCACTCTGCCAGGCGAGAAGTACCGCAGGCGGCGGGCGGGTAGAACAGGAACCCATCCCTGCGCCACAGACTCAGGCCGTACCGGCCGGGAGGGGTCCCCGCACTTATACGAAAGCCGCCGACCGCCGTGTACGTCCCAATCTCCTTCGAAGACCCACCCCCTGAAGGGGGCCTCGCAAAAGCGCAGCTTTTGTGGGGAGAGGAAGAAGAAATAGCGTGGAGCGGATGTCCCCCGCAGGGGGACGGAGCGAAGCGAAATTTGTTGTGACGAGGAGTCAAGAACCGTTTCTTTTTCCGCAGAAAAAGAAAGGATTCTTGCCCTGCGGCGGAGCCGCAAACCCGTTCCGGCGGGACGCCGGACCCCAAGGACCAGACCCTTGACCGCTTAGCTGCGATTGAGCTGTGCATCTTGTCAGTCTATGAGGCAGGCGTGGTTGTTCCAAAAACTCCCTTTTCAAGGAAAGTAGTGATTTCAAAGAAAATTGAAAATTCCCGTCAAATTGACGGAAATCCCGACAGCTTATTAAAGTTTCTCTCTGTCTGTAGGCATAGAAAAAGGGCAGTCGATTTTCTCGGCTGCCCTGCTACCCTATAGTTTATTTATCAATGAATACTTCTTCTCCATAGATGATAGACGATACAACTTTTACAACCTCTTCTGCTTCCATTTGTTCTGCGACTATCTCATATTCGATACCGTTATATTCAAATTCTGCTACATACATATCATAATAGCCGGACGGCTCGTGCGTATCGGGGTCATAAGGCCCATTAGGTACGGAACGATGCCCAAATGCAACTGTTGTCCCGCCAATATCAGAGGTTTTTAGTTTATCTTCTGGCAGAACATAGCAGGTCTGAACAATTCCGATCTTAGATGCTGTGATAGAAAAACCTTGCTTTATACCATTTTGTGCAGCTTCACCCTTATAAAAATCAAGATAAACTGTATCTTCCACAACGGAACCGTCTTGTCCAATGTAGGCGATTGCTTTGTTGTTATCTCCAGATGCAGAAAAGCCATCGGGAATATATGCGGGAACCAAATCGGTTCCATAATAAGCAATAATGTCTTCTCGATTCCAAACGACCTTAATATCAGTTTCAGGGTTATATCTCGCATAATCCGTATTGAAAGAATCACTAATTTGGTTCATCACAATATTACTCATGCTGATATGGATTTCAGATGTTGCAGGCATCGTATCATCGGTAGGATTGTCAACAATAACTCCGTTCGGATTATCCAGCGGTATAGTACCTTGCTGGTTCAAGTAGTTCGGCAAAACGGAGACTGCTGTCACAACCATAAGGCACAGGCAAGCTGCCATAGTTCCCCACTTTACCCAGCCGGGCTTCTTTGCTCTGTGATATGCCCTTGCCTCGTTGATATGCTTCTCATTGATGTCGCCGAGGACTTCATACAGTTTTTCGTTCGTCATAGTTCAAAACCCCTTTTTAAAAGGTAGTTGTGCAGTTTAAGGCGGAGGCGATGAAGGGTCATTGATACTGCCCCATCATTCATGCTGTGCCGGACAGCGATTTCCGAAATGTTATCGGTGTACCAGTATCGGCTGATGAAAATGCTTCTTTTCTTTGGTGATAGACGATCCAGAAATGTATCAATGGCTTTCGTGAGTTCCGTTTGGTCAAATGCCTGCTCAACATCATCCTTGCCAGACACCAGGTCAGAAAGTTCCTCCAGAACCACAGGCAATTCT
>NZ_CALXGA010000036.1 GCF_944387725.1 uncultured Intestinimonas sp.
TTTCGGAGAAAATTAAGCCTCATCAATGGGAAAAGCTCCCCTGGCGCTGGGTTGTTGAGCGCACGCTGGCATGGCTGGGCCATTCCAGACGTCTCAGCAAAGATTATGAGATCCTCTCCGCTTCTGAAGAGACAATGGTTAAAATCTCTCATATTCATACACTCGTGAAACGCTTATGAATACGGCTTCTCAGGGATTTTGGCGTCCCCTTTGCCAATATCATTGCGGAAATAGGTTCGGTCCTACTTTCCTCTGAAGAGCTTAAACAACCATAAAGTTGGAAGAGCCCATTTTAATTGACTTTTATATAAAAAAGCAGCCTTATCCTCAGATAAGGCTGCTTTTGGAGCTGGAAACGTGACTTGAACACGCGACCTGCTGATTACGAATCAGCTGCTCTACCGACTGAGCTATTCCAGCATATTTGAGGAACTTTTGTTAGATGGTATACTATAATACCGTATCTTTTTGCTCTTGTCAAGGATATTTTTCCGTCCGGCCTCAGGGACGGCTTGAGATTTCCCGGGGAAAATGGTATAATACCCAAAACCCTATTTTTTCGGGAGGACCCTGTCACATGGAGCACACCACACGGATTGACCCCGCCGACATCGCCCGGCAGAGAGACTTCTGCGCCCAGGTGCGGGAGCGGAACGCCGCCCTGCCCGCGCCCCCTCTGGCCTTTGTGGACACCTACGGCTGTCAGCAGAATGAGGCCGACTCGGAGCGCATCCGGGGCTTTCTCAGCGAGATGGGCTACGGTTTCACCCCAGACGAGGCCCTGGCCGACGTCATCGTCATCAACACCTGCGCCGTCCGGGAGCACGCCGAGCAGCGGGTACTGGGCAATGTAGGGGCCCTGGTCCACGCCAAGCGCGCCCACCCCGGCCAAATCCTCTGCCTGTGCGGCTGTATGATGCAGGAGCCCCACAATGTGGAGAAAATCCGGCGGTCCTTCCGCCATGTGGACCTGGTCTTCGGACCCCACGCCCTCTGGCGGTTCCCGGAGCTCCTCTGGCGGGTCGTCACCCGGCGGGGCCGGGTCTTCGACACCCCCGACGAGGCCGGATCCATCGCCGAGGGTCTCCCCGTCCGGAGGGAGGGCTCTGTCAAGGCCTGGGTCTCCATCATGTACGGCTGCAACAACTTCTGCTCCTACTGCATCGTCCCCTATGTCCGGGGCCGGGAGCGCTCCCGGCAGCCCGAGGACATCCTGGCCGAGGTCCGGGACCTGGCCCAGGACGGATATAAGGACATCACCCTTCTGGGCCAAAACGTCAACTCCTATGGAAAGGACCTGGGACTCCACGGAGTGGACTTTGCCTGGCTCCTGGAGCAGGTCAACGCCGTGCCGGGGGAGTTTCTCATCCGCTTCATGACCAGCCACCCCAAGGACGCCTCGGAGCGGCTCTTCGACACCATGGCCGGCTGCGAGAAGGTGGCCCCCCACCTCCACCTGCCCTTCCAGGCGGGGAACGACCGGGTCCTCCGGGCCATGCACCGGGGCTATACCCAGGAGCACTACTTAGGACTCATCCAATCCCTCCGGGCCCGCATCCCAGATATCGTCCTCACCAGCGACGTCATTGTGGGCTTCCCGGGGGAGACAACCCAGGAGTTTGAGGACACCCTGAAGGTGCTGGAGGCGGTGGAGTTCGACGCCCTCTTCACCTTTCTCTACTCCCCACGGAAGGGGACCCCGGCGGCGGAGCTCCCCGACCCCATGCCCAAGGAGGAAAAGGCCGCCAACTTCCAGCGGCTTGTAGACCTCCAGAACGCCATCTCCGCCAGAAAACAGGCCGCCTATGTAGGGAAGAGCCTGCGGTGCCTGGTGGATGTCTGCAGCGACGACCCCCGGCATAACCTCAACGCCCGTACCGCCGGGGGGCGGCTGGTCCACTTCTCCGGGGACGAGGCCCTGCTGGGCCAATTCGTGGACCTGAAAATCACCGGCGCCTCCACCTGGGCCCTCTTCGGGGCGCTGGCCTGAGGGAGGGATGCGGCAAAAGCGGAGGCGCCCGTATGAAGCGGCCCCGGCGCCCCCTCCAACCTATCGAAAAGGAGAACAAAGCCATGTCCGGTGAGACCACCCCCATGATGAAGCAGTATCTCAAGATGAAGGCTGAGCACCCGGACTGCATCCTGATGTTCCGGCTGGGGGACTTTTATGAGATGTTCCATGAGGACGCCAAGCTGGTGTCCCAGGAGCTGGACCTCACCCTCACCACCCGGGACCGGAACAAGCCCAAGGAGGAGCGCACCCCCATGTGCGGGGTGCCCTACCATTCGGTGGAGTCCTACATCGCCCGGCTCATCGCCAAGGGCTATAAGGTGGCCATCTGCGAGCAGATGGAGGACCCCGCCACGGCCAAGGGGCTGGTGGACCGGGACATCATCCGTATCGTCACACCCGGCACCCTCATGGACTCCTCCATGCTGGAGGAGGGGCGCAACAACTTCCTGGCCTCCCTCTGCTTCACCCCGAAGGGGGCGGGGGTCTGCTTCTGCGATGTCTCCACCGGGGAGGTCTCGGCCGCCGCCTTCCAGGGCGGGGACTGGCGGGAGCACCTCTACAACGAGCTGGGCCGCTACACCCCCCGGGAGGCTGTGCTCAACACCGTCGCCTGGGAGGATTTGGAGCTCCAGACCTTCCTCAAGACCCGGCTGGACTGTCGCTGCGAGCGGGGCCGTGAGGCCGACTTCGCCCCCGAGACCGCCCGGGCCGCCGCCGAAAAGCAGTTTCGCACCGGACTGGAGGACCTGCCCCCGGAGGCGGGAGCCGCTCTCCAGGCCTGCGGGGGCCTTCTGACCTACCTCTACGAGACCCAGAAGACCGATCTGAGCCATCTCACCGCCTTTCACTACTACCAGAGCGGGGCGTTTATGGAGCTGGACCTCACCGCCCGGCGGAATTTGGAGCTCACGGAAACCCTCCGGGGCAAGGAGAAGAAGGGTTCCCTCCTGTGGGTGCTGGATAAGACCCGCACTGCCATGGGGGGCCGGCTCATCCGCGCCTGGATGGAGCGGCCCCTCCTCTCTCCGGCCCAGATTCAAAAGCGGCTGGACGCCGTGGAGGAGCTGGTGGGGGACGCCATCACCCGCCAGGAGCTCTCTGAGTGCCTGCGGGAGGTCACAGATTTGGAGCGGCTCATCGGCCGCATCGTCTACGGCACCGCCGGGGCCCGGGACCTCACCGCCCTCTCTGCCGGGCTGGGGAGGCTCCCCCAGCTGCGCGAGCTCCTCTCCGGCTTCCACTCCTCTCTCCTCACCGTCCTGGCAGGGGCCCTGGACGACCTGCCGGAGCTCCGGGACCAGCTGGATCGGGCCCTGGTGGAGGAGCCCCCCTTCTCCGTTCGGGAGGGGGGATTCATCAAGGTCGGCTACCATGCGGACGTGGACCAGATCCGGGACGTAATGGCCAACGGCAAATCTCTGGTGGCCTCCATCGAGCAGCGGGAGCGGGAGAAGACCGGCATCAAGAGCCTGAAGGTGGGCTACAACAAGGTCTTCGGCTACTATATCGAGGTCTCTAAGTCCAACTACGACCTGGTGCCAGACACCTACATCCGCAAGCAGACGCTGGTTAACTGTGAGCGCTTCATCACCCAGGAGCTCAAGGACATGGAGCACACCATCCTCTCTGCCCAGGACCGCATCACGGCCCTGGAGTACGAGCTCTTCTGCCAGCTCCGGGAGACCGCCGCCGCCCAGGTGGGGGCCATCCAGGCCAGCGCCGCCGCCGCCGCCCAGGTGGATGTGCTCACATCCTTTGCCGCCGTGGCCGCCGCCAGCGGCTACTGCAAGCCAACGGTGGACCTCTCGGACAAGCTGGACATCACCGAGGGCCGTCATCCCGTGGTGGAGAAGGTTCTCAAGGACAGCCTCTTTGTCCCCAACGACGTCCACATGGACGGGAAGGACAACCTGGTCTATATCATCACCGGCCCCAACATGGCGGGCAAGTCCACCTACATGCGCCAGACGGCCCTCATGGTGCTCATGGCCCAGATGGGCTCCTTTGTCCCGGCCAAGCGCGCCCACATCGGTATCGTGGACCGGGTCTTTACCCGGGTGGGGGCCTCCGACGACCTCTCCGCCGGGCAGTCCACCTTTATGGTGGAGATGACCGAGGTGGCCGAGCTGCTGAAAAACGCCACATCCAAGAGCCTCCTCATTTTGGACGAGATCGGCCGGGGCACCAGCACCTACGACGGCATGTCCATCGCCCGGGCGGTGCTGGAGTACTGCGCGGACAAGCGCCGCCTGGGGTGCAAGACCCTCTTTGCCACCCACTACCACGAGCTCACCTGTCTGGAGGGGCAGCTTCCCGGGGTAAAGAACTACAATGTGGCGGCCAAAAAGCGCGGGGACGGGGTGATCTTCCTGCGGAAGATTGTCCCTGGCCCCGCCGACCAGAGCTATGGCATCGAGGTGGCCAGTCTGGCGGGGGTGCCCGGCCGGGTCATCGACCGGGCCCGGGACATCCTGGAGGAGCTGGAGGCCCAGGGCGCTCCCGCACCCGCCCCGGTGCGCCCTGCCGGGGAGGACGGACAGGTCTCCTTCCAGGACATGGAGGCCGGGGAGGTGGCCCGGCGGCTCCGGCAGACGAATATCGACACCTTGACCCCCATCGAGGCCATGAATCTGCTCTATGAGCTTAAGAAGATGCTCTGAAGGGCCCGCCTGGCCCCAGGAGGGCCCGGCGCCCTGCCCCCAGGGCCGGAGCGCCCCAAAACCACCACAGAAAGGGGTGAACCCGATGCCCCATATCCAAGTCTTAGACAGCCATGTGGCCGACCTCATTGCCGCCGGCGAGGTGGTGGAGCGCCCCGCCTCGGTGGTGAAGGAGCTGGTGGAGAACGCCATTGACGCCGGATCCCATGCTGTCACCGTGGAAATCCAGCGGGGGGGCATGGCCTATATCCGGGTCACCGACGATGGCTGCGGCATAAATTCCGCCGACGCCGAGACCGCCTTCCTCCGCCACGCCACCAGCAAAATCCGCTCCGAGTACGACCTGGAGGCCATCGGCACCTTGGGCTTCCGGGGGGAGGCCCTGGCCGCCATCTCCTCGGTGTCCCGGATGGAGCTCCTCACCCGCACCGCCGGCAGTGACTTCGGCGTCGCCCTGAAGCTGGAGGGGGGCGTGGTCACCAGCCGGCAGGAGGCCGGAGGGCCCCAGGGCACCACCATGGTGGTGCGGGACCTCTTCTACAACACCCCCGCCCGGCTCAAGTACATGAAAAAGGACGCCGCCGAGGGGGCCGCCGTCTTTGCCGCCGTCCAGCGGGAGGCCCTGGCCCACCCGGAGGTCTCCTTTCAGTTCCTCCGGGACGGAAAGCAGGACCTCCTGACCCCCGGGGACAGCCAGCTCCGCTCCGCCGTCTACGCCGTGCTGGGCCGGGATTTGGCTCTGGGCCTCACCCCCGTCCAGGGCTCCGGAGAGGACGGCATCCGGGTGGAGGGCTTCGCCTCCCTCCCCGCCTGCTGCCGGGGGTCCCGGAATTACCAATTCTTCTTTGTCAACGGGCGCTTCATCAAGTCCCGGACCATGATGGCTGCCCTGGAGGAGGCCTACAAAAACCAGCATATGGTGGGGAAATTCCCCGCCTGCGTCCTCCACCTCACCGTCCGGCCCAACAGCGTGGACGTAAACGTCCACCCCACCAAGACCGAGGTGAAGTTCGTCAGTGAGCGGCGGGTCTTCGACAGTGTCTACCATGCGGTCAAGGGGACCCTGGAGGGGGAGGTCCGCCGGCCTTTGGCGGTGCTCTCCGCCCCCAGGACCGCCCCCCACGACACCGTCACCCCCAACCAGACCGCCTTCCTCCGCATGACGGCGGAGGAGTACCGCAGGGGGGGGCCTCCGGCCTCCTCCCGGCGGGAGGCCGCCCTGGCCGTCGGGTCCCGCCGGGTCCCCGGCTCCACCCGGGTAGACCGCATCGAGCAGGGGGGCGGGCTGCCCCTCCACGATTTCACCCGGCCACAATTCCAGAAGCCGGAGGCTCCGCCGCCCCAGGAGGAAGCCCCGCCGTCCGTCCTGGTCCCGGAGGAGGCGCCTCCAGCGCGGGAAGTCCCAGCGGCGCCCGATGCCCAGGACAAAGGCGGTGCTCAGACCCCGGAGGAGGGGCCCCCGGCGGAGCCGGAGCGTTCCCCGGAGGAGGGGTCCGCCCCGGAGCCCTGGACCGTCCGGGGGGAGCTCTTCCAGACCTATATCCTGGTGGAGCAGGGGGAGCGCTGCTTCTTCATTGATAAGCACGCCGCCCATGAGCGGATGAACTTCGACCGCCTCAAGGCCCAGGGCTACACCCCCATGGTCCAGGCGCTCCTGGCCCCGGTGGTGTTCACCCCCACACCGGAGGAGGCCGCCTCCCTCCTCCAGAACCGGGAGCTTCTGGCCCGGTTCGGCTTTGACTGCGAGGACTTCGGCGGCGGGGCGGTGATCGTCCGGGCCTGTCCCGACTATGTGGACGCCGGAGAGGCCGAGGCCACCCTGCTGGAGCTTGCCGCCGGGCTTCTGGAGGAGCGCCGGACCGATCCCCAGGGGGTACGGGACCACCTGATGGCCACCATGGCCTGCAAGGCGGCCATTAAGGGGGGCCAGCGGAACGGCCCCGCCGAGCTGGAGCGGGTGGCCGCAGCCGTCCTGGCCGGGGAGGTCCAATACTGTCCCCACGGCCGGCCCGTAGCGGTGGAGCTCACCCGGGGGCAGCTGGAAAAGCTCTTCAAGCGAGCTTAGGGCTTGTTTGAAACATGTCAACATGCCCAACCGGCGGGGCTTTTGCCCCCTGGACGGCGCAATATTTCCTTGAAATCCGACAGGATTCCTGCGAAAAAATTGCTTGCCGGCGGCCCAAAATCCCTCCCTGCTGGACACATCGCCAATTTTCAAACAAGCCCTAGCCAGAAGAAAGCGCCCGGCTAGCCGGAAGCCGTTCTGGAAGGCCTGCTCGGAAGCCGGCAAAAGCTCGTCGCCCGCCGCAGTCCAGACCTCCTCAGCAAAGTCCCCTCCCATGACCGACTTGATTTTTCGTATTGGAGGGATCGGATTTCCTAGATGGCGTGGGTATGGGAGTTTGTGGTAGAATGAGCCGGATCGGCCTCCAGCTCGCCGCGAAGCAGGTCGTGAAGAAATTCGTTCATTGGCTGCACTCCTTATGAAAAAGCTAATGCTATTATATTAGTAATAAGCTAATATATCAAGGAGGTTCCATGCCCTTCAACAAAAAAGTATTTGGGGAACGCCTTCGGGAGGTCAGAAAACAGTGCGGAGAGGCCCAAACGGCCATTGCCAAGCTGATTGATGTCTCTGTCCCCCAGGTCAGCGATATGGAGAACGGGAAGAAAACCACAACAGTGGAAAAGATGGCCCTCATCTGTGAACACTACCGGGTGTCAGCGGATTACCTGTTGGGGCTGACGGATGACCCCACCCCCTGGTGCCGGAGGGAAGTGTGAGGGCGCCGCCCTCTGGGGGCTGATTTTGCCTGGTTTACTGCACAAAACGCCACAGTGGCACGCTGCGGAAAGGAATATCGGAGGATGTCAGAAGAAAAAACCAACGTCATGCGGGTCTTGGACCAAAAAAAAATCCCCTACACCCCCCACAGCTACCCCCACCAGCCTGGGGCGGCGGTGGATGGGGCGGCGGTGGCCGCCCTGCTGGGCCGGGACCCCGCCGGGGTCTTCAAGACTTTGGTGACCCGTGGGGCCTCTGGAGCCCACTATGTCTTTGTGGTGCCGGTGCTGGCTGAGCTGCATTTGAAAAAGGCCGCCAAGGCCGTGGGGGAGAAGTCCATCCAGCTCATCCACGTCAAGGAGCTCACCCCCCTCACCGGCTATGTCCGGGGGGGCTGCTCTCCCATCGGCATGAAAAAGCGCTTTCCCACCGTCCTGGACGCCTCTGCCCAGGGCCAGGAGACCATGCTGGTCAGTGCCGGAAAGATTGGCAGCCAGGTGGAGCTGAGCCCGGAGGCCCTGGCGGAACTCATCGGGGCCTCTTTCGCCCCCCTGACCCAGGAGTGAGGCCATGAACAAGACTGAGCTGTTGGGAAAGCTCTCCGTCGGCCCGGAGGAGCGGCTGGTGCTGGCCCGGGCCATGGACAAGCTGGAGCTGGCCCGGAACCGGGGCATCCCCGCCCATACTCCATTCCTCTCCCTGGCCGAGCAGGATGCCGTGGGGCGGCTCATCGCCGCCTGCGGACACCCGGAACACCTCTTCTGGGGGGGCTGGGAGGGGGCTGAGCGGAAAATCTGCGCCTTCCTTCCCGACTGGATGGCGCCGGAGGACTTCCAGACCGGGGAGGACTGCCCCCTCACCGCCGTGGCCGTGGCGGCGTCCCCCGACGCAAGGCTCACCCACCGGGACTACCTGGGGGCCATTCTGGGTCTGGGCCTCACCCGGGAGAAGATCGGGGATCTGCTGGTGGAGGAGGGGACGTGCCAGGTGCCTCTGCTCCGGGAGGTGGAGCACGTTTTGCTGACCCAGCTCGACCAGGTGGGCCGCTGGCGGGTGCGGGTGTCCCCCTGTCCCCTGGGAGAGCTGCGTCCCCCCGAGCAGAAGGTCAAGGTAATCCGGGACACCGCAGCCGCCCTGCGGCTGGACGCAGTGGCCGCCTCTGGCTTCTCCCAGTCCCGGTCCAAGATGGCCGCCCTTATCTCCGCCAAAAAGGTGGCCCTCAACGGCCGGGAGTGCGACAAGCCAGACCGCACTGTGGGGGAGGGGGACGTGCTCACCTGCCGGGGGCTGGGAAAGTGCGTGCTCAAGGAGGTGTCCGGCACCTCCAAGAAGGGACGGATTCTGCTGGTACTGGAGCGGTATCTGTGAGCCCTGTTGGGAAAGGAGGGACCTGAGCATGGAACAGCACAAAATCGACCGCATCAACGAGCTGGCCCGGAAGGCTAAGGCCGGCGGCCTCACGCTGGAGGAGGAGGCGGAGCGGGAGGGCCTTCGGGCCGAGTACCGGGCCGCCGTCCGGGCCAACCTGACCGCCCATTTGGACAACACCTATGTGGTGGATGAGCAGGGAAACAAGACCAAGCTGAAAAAGAAGGTGGAGTACTAGTACTCCACCAAGCCAGAAGCTTGCATTTGTCTTCCGGCGGAATTTCCGGGTCACTTCGTTATCGTCCTTGGTGGGCGTCAGCCCACCGGCGTCCTCTGCCTTGTTCCACACAAATTCCGCTCGAAATCCAATCTGCAATTTCCAACTTGGTGGAGTACTGGGCCGCCTTCCTGTGGGGGCTGGAAGCAGTCTGCGGCCGAAAAGGGTGATTTGTATGCTGTCACGGGAAAAGGCAGCTGGAAACAGACGCCGCCAGCCAGACATAAAAGATAGAGGCATGGGAAATATCCCCTGCCTCCATTTTTTGATGCGTTCCATTTGATTTGCCGGGCCGCAGGTTACAGCGGGCCCCTGCCAAGAGGGGAGCGGGTCAGTCCCCGTTCTGCTTCCGCCAGTGGTCCAGTACGGCGCAGAAGACCAGGGAGAGGTAGGTCTCCTGGGCGGCGGCGCTGCGGCTGGTGAGGGCGATGGGCACCTTGGCCCCCACCACCGCGCCGCAGGTTACGGCGTGGGCGTGGATAAGCCAGCTTTTTACCAGGGTGTTGGCGGTGGAGAGGTCCGGGGCGATAATGCCGTCAAATCCCCCGCCGCTCCAGGGGCAGTCGTAGTTTTTCAGCCGGGCGGCCTCCTTGCTGAGGATGAGGTCGTAGGCGATGGGGCCCCACAGCTCGCAGCCGGCGAAGGGCCGGGATTTCTGCTCAGCCACCAGACGCTGGGCCTCCACGGTGTCGGGCATGTGAAAGGTCACATGCTCCACCAGGGCCAGCAGGGCCAGCTTGGGGTCCTCGTAGCCGAAGGCCTTCAGGGCGTCGGCGGTGTTGCGGATGATGGCCTTCTTCTGGGTCATGTTGGGCTTGATGATGACCGTCATGTCGCTCAGGGCCAGGAGCTTGGGGTACTCCGGCAGGGAGCACAGGGACACATGGCTCATGAGCCGGTCGGTCCGCAGGCCGTTTTTGCCGTCCAGCACCGGCATCAGGAAGTCCCGGGTGGGGAGGTTGCCCCGCATGAGCACGTCGCCGTCGCCGGAGTTGATGATGTCAATGGCGGCCTGGGTGATGTTGTGCCCCGGCGGGGTGTCTACCATGGTGTAGGGCTCCTTCTCCAGGCCCAGCTTCTCCAGCACCGTGACGGTCCGGGCCCGGTCGCCCACCAGCACAGGCTGGGCCAGCCCCTTCTCCTGGGCGGTGAAAAGGCCCTGGAGCATGTTCTCGTTGTCGGAGCCGGCCAGGATCACCCGCATGGGCCGGGACATCTTGGGGACGCGCTCCAGAATGGCGTCAAAATTTTTCAGTTCCATGCCGTCATCTCCAATCCTCATTTCTGATTTGCCGCCGCAGCGGCGGCGATGCTCTCCCAGTATAGCCGATTTCCGCCCCAATGACAAGCGGAAAAGCGGGCTTGCCGGCCGAAAACGCGGGGCAGGGCCTTGGGACCCTCCTCCTGAAAGCCGCCGGACAGCACATAGATCTGACCGATGAGATCCATCGGGACCCCTTCTCTCTTCAATATACCGGGACCGCTCAGAGGGTCTCCCCGGCGGCGGCCCGGGCGGCGATGGCGGCCTGGGCCCCGGCCTCCAGGGCCTCGGCCTCCGCCTGGGGGACCTCCCGGACGAGGATGAAGGGGGTGAGCTGCCGGACCTGCCCGGCGGGGTTGTCCCCGATGAGCCCCGCCAGCTTCTCGTCCGGCCAGTCCTTCAGGGCGGAGCACTTGCCCAGAATCTCCTGGGCCAGGGCGTTGGCGTCCACAATCATGGAGACCACCCCCGTCTCCCTCAGCACCTTCTCGCACACCCCGTCGGGGTCGGCGGGGATGCGGATGCCCATTTCGGCGTACTCCTCGATGTCGTGGCCGAAGAAGCCGTCCAGGCCGTAGACCTCGTCCCCGGCGATCTTATAGAAGGTGCCGCGGACGCCCCGGAGCTTGTCAATGGCCGCCCGGAAGGCCGCCCACAGGATTTTCGGGGCCCCGCACTGGTTGATGGCAAACTGCATCTTGTAGGGCACCCCCGCCCCGGGGCCGGCGGCGGTCTGGGCCACAAAGCGGCAGAGAATCCTGGCCAGGAGGCCGGGTTTTACGTCCTGGGCGTAGACTACCCGCTTCTGGCAGAGGGAGACGATCTTCTCACTCACCGAGACGATGTCGCCGGGCTCCCAAATGGGGGCCACATACTGCCGGACCAGGGCGTCGTAGTCATCCCCCACCTGGACAAAGGGGATTTGGATGGCGTGGCGGGCGTAGGTCCTGCCGTCCACCTGGATGATAAGCTTTTTGGTGGCGTTGACATAAAAATCCTTGGGTTCCATTGGGCGCTCCCTCTTCTCTCTGGATTCTGGAGGGAGCGGGGCTCCCCCTGGCGGCTGGCAAGGGCCGGGCGGACCCGGCCATACGGGTACCAGTATATCCGTTTTCCCAGGAAAATCAACCCTTTGGGGCCATTTTCAGCAAAAGGGAGGAAATCCGGGGGAGGGGGCGGGTAATTTTGCGGCGGGCGGGGGCGGCAGAGGGCCCCTGCCAGCGGACCCCTGGTAAAAAAGGACGGCCAGCCGCAAAACGGCAGGCCGTCTAAAAGGATTCTAAGTAGGTATTGTAAAAAATATGGCACGGCATTCAGCATAGGCCCAAGGACCAGGACAGACTGTAAGGCAAAATTGCGCTGACCAAGGTAAAAGCTCCTGCGGTTGGGTATGCTGCCCTTTTTAGCGGGCCTTAACCCTGATAGGGCTGAGTGGTATCGATCACAATCGCGCCGGTTTCTCCATCCCAAGTGACATTGAATCCAACAGCCTGGCCCAGATCTCGCAATTTGAAGTAGGTATAGCCGTTTCCATGATTATCCGTTAGCGTGATTGCCTCCAGACTGGCCGGCTGTCCATTCACCAGAATGGATGCCTGGTTGGGGGTGTAAGCCCAATCTCCAGAAAAGGGAGTGGACATCTCGGAACCGTTGGACGCATAAGGCTCTCCCGTAGTAATAGTAATCGCATTAGCCGTCCCGTCCCATCCCACATTGAACTGGGCCTGGGAGCCGTTCAGCACATGAGCGATATCCCGCAGCTTGAGATAATTGGTGTCATTTCCCGCCTCATCCTTGAGCGCATAGGCGTCAAAGTCTAAGGACTGCCCATCGACGAGAATGGAGTAGCTGGTGGAGTACGCAGTATCTGATGTCGCGACAGGATCAGAGGGGGCCTCTGAGGCAGCAGAACCGCTTCCCAAGCTGCTGTCCACTACAAAGTCATATATGGCCCAGTAAATAAGTTGATCGCCGGGCTTTGGATGGTCTATCATAACAAAGACCCGATACAGCGAACGGTCTCCATATCCAGCCTCTGGCAGTTGAAATGTGACGGATTCTCCTGCGGAAAGATAGCGCTTCTCCGGGCCGGCATAGCCCCCGGATGAATAGTAGCTGATAAAGTCCCCGTCATCCTTCAGCTCGTAGTCAAGGGCGTCCCAATCGTAATTCGTGTTTGAGTCGTATACATTAACCTCCAGTCTCAGCGTGTTATAAATAAAAGCATATTCCTCACTGTCATCATAGCGAAGGGAAAACTCTGTTCCCGGCGCGATTCTTAGATAGGTGTCCTGCTCTACAAATGCGGAACCATCATAGTATTGAAGGGTAATTGGATCTGTGCCTGCGACAGAATTGCCAGATAAAATAGAGAAGTCATAGGTACTGAATACCTTATCCAACTCCGACTCGTCAGCATAAGATATGCTTTGGTGATACGGGGAAAGAGCTGTGGCCATAGCCGGGGCAGGCAGCGCCGCGCACAATACGCCAGTGATCAGGATCGCAGGGAATTTTTTTAACATTTTTTCATGCCTCCCTTATATTTCTGCTCCATGATCTTCGTTTGTATTCCACATTACAAAATTGGAAACCACAGCCGGTACAGGATGGTGACAATCATGGCCCGGGTGGTGGTGAGATTTGGGCTGAACCGGTTGTCCACGGTCCCGGCCATCATGCCCCGCTCATAGACGAACCGCACCGCGTTGTAGTACCAGTCGCCGGTCCCGACATCGGTAAAGGGCAGGGCGGCCGGCTTGGGCTCCGGATCCGGTTCGGGTGCCGGTTCCTCCGGGATTTCTGTGAAGACCGCCTCCACAATGACGCGCCTGCCGGGCATCTCGAAGGTGTACTCGGCGGCGCTCAGCCGCTCCACGTCAATCTCGCCTCCGCTGCTGTTGACGACAGTGATGCGGTCCAGCTCGTAGCCGGCATCCGGGTCCACGGTGATGGTGACGGTGTCGCCGCGCTCGGCCCTGTGGGATTGACACGGATGGCGCCGCCGCTGCTCTGCTCCACAGAGACGGTGTAGTTGGCGGAGCCGCTGACACCGCCGCCACCAGAGGAACCACCACTACCGGTGGAGCCGCCGTCAGAGGGCCGATTATCACTATCAGTGCTACCGCGTTCACTCCACTGTGCATATACCGTAGCGTCAGCATTGAAAACGGTATCCAGGGTAATTATTGTTCCGCCGCTAGGGCTTGTTTGAAAATTGGCGATGTGACCAGCAGCGAGGGATTTTGGGCCTCTGGCAAGCAATTTTTTCGCAGGAATCCTGGCGGATTTCAAGGAAAAATTGCGCCGTCCAGGGGGCAAAAGCCCCGCTGATTAGGTATGTTGACATTTTTCAAACAAGCCCTAATCGCAGTATACCAACCGTTGAAGGTATAACCATTACGATTTGGAGTAGGAAGAGAGGATAGTTTCCCATCTTCGTCTGTGACTGCACTTGTAATATCTATGTTTCCACCATTGGAATTAAGGTAATCGTGTAGTTATGAGCCACCCGTCCACTCAGAACTGCTGTAATCTGTACATCTTCCGCAAGTATAATCACAGTCGTACTGTCCGCAAACAGATAGCAGCCTGAGAGGTGATTTCCGAGGCGAATCCTATGGTTGGAAATAACGTAATCAGCAGACAGCACGCCAACAACATACTGACGAGTCTTTTTCGTCTTTTCATAACACCCTTCTCCTTTGCATAATTGTGTACCTTTTGGCAGGCCGGGCGCAAGAAATGTACCTGTAAAATTTTCTGTTTTTCAGGCAATTTCGGAGGCAAAAACAGTTGATATCGCCGGCTCATTGTGGTAAAATCAAGGCATCATTCCAGCGTCAAAAAAATACATATTTTTGTAAAAAGCCCCTCACGCCGGAGGGGCTGTTTCGTACCGCTCCGCCTGGTAGCGGAAGGTGGACAGGGGCATTCCGCACAGCCTTGCGGCGGCGGCGCCCGTGACCTTTCCGCCCTTCCAGAGCTGGTACATCTGATGGAAGTTCTCCGGCAGGGGTCTGGGCGGCCGTCCGAACCGCACCCCCCGGGCCCTGGCCGCCGCGATGCCCTCCGCCTGCCGCTGGCGGATGTTGTCGCGCTCGTTCTCCGCCACGAAAGACAGCACTTGCAGCACAATATCGCTGAGAAAGGTCCCCATGAGGTCCTTGCCCCTTCTTGTGTCCAGCAGAGGCATGTCCAGCACCACAATGTCCACCCCCTTCTCTCTGGTCAGCACCCGCCACTGCTCCAAAATCTCCTGGTAGTCCCTGCCCAGCCGGTCAATGCTCTTCACATAGAGCACATCGTCCCGCTTCAGCTTCCGCAGCAGGCGCTTGTACTGGGGGCGCTGGAAGTCCTTCCCGCTCTGCTTGTCCATGTAGATGTTTTTCTCAGGGATGGGCAGCGCCTCCATGGCCAGGCGCTGCCGGTCCTCGTTCTGCTCCCGGGTGCTCACCCGGACATATCCATAGGCATGGACGGGGCGGAATTTGATTCTCTCTCTGGTATCCATGAAAAGACCTCCTTTTGTACTTCCCCCGGCGCACCGCCCTGCCGGTGAGAGCAAGGTTAGAAATAGCACAATCCGTGCGGAATTTCTACACCTCCCCAAGGCGGGTCAACCACGCCCCCGGCGGGGGAGGTCCGCCCGCAAGGGGCGGCAAAACAAGAAAAAGCGCGCCAGATTCCACCATAAAAGTGAAATCTGACGCGCTTTTTGCCGCTCGATGGTTCCAGACCGCCGCCGCATATCCGCTGTGTTGGGCCGGATGCTCAGGGGGTGGGCGGAGTCTGTTCCCGGGATGCGGGCCTACCGGCTGGGGACGGTCCGGCGCTGGCGCCGCCAGGCGGGCGCCGCCTCCCGGCGGCGGGCCCGTGCCTTGCTCAGCTCGCAGACGGCCACTGGGGCGGCGGCCAGGGCCAGGACGCAGGCCCACTGGGACGCGGTCATGGGGACGGTGCCGAAGACGGCCTGGAGGGGCGGCAGGCACAGCACGGCCAGCTGCATGGCCGCGCCCGCCAGGAAGGCGCGGTTCATGGCCTTGTTGGAGCACACCCCGATATGGAACAGGGACTGGCGCTCGCTGCGGACGTCAAAGGCGTGGAAGAGCTGGCACAGGGTCAGGGTGGCGAAGGCCATGGTGTTGGCCGCCGCGCCGCCGCCGGAGGGGAGGACGTGCTCCCCCAGCAGGTAGGCCGCCAGGGTCAGGCCCCCTACCAGGAGGCCCTGCCAGGCCAGCCGCCAGGTGAAGGCCGGCGTGAACAGGCTCTCCCGGGCGTCCCGGGGCTTCTCCTCCATGATTCCCTCCTCCACCGGCTCCACCCCCAGGGCCAGGGCGGGCAGGGAGTCCGTGACCAGATTCAGCCACAGGAGCTGCACCGGGGCCAGAGGCATTTGACGGAAATCCAGCACCGTGGCGCAGAAGATGGTGAGAATCTCCCCGATGTTGCAGGAGAGGAGGTAGTGAATGGCCTTTTTGATGTTGGCGTAGATGCCCCGGCCCTCCTCCACCGCGTGGACGATGGTGGAAAAGTTGTCGTCGGTGAGGATCATGTCGGCGGCGCCCTTGGCCACGTCGGTGCCGGAGCGGCCCATGGCGCAGCCGATGTCGGCGGCCTTCAGGGCGGGGGCGTCGTTGACCCCGTCCCCGGTCATGGCCACCACCTTTCCTGTCTTCTGCCAGGCCCGGACAATCCGCAGCTTGTGCTCCGGGGAGACCCGGGCGTAGACCGAGAACCGCGCCACCTCCTCCTCCAGCATCTCCTGGGGCATGAAGTCCAGGTCCTCCCCGGTGAGGGCCAGGTCCCCGGGGCGGAACATCCCGATCTCCCGGGCGATGGCCACGGCGGTGAGCTTGTGGTCCCCGGTGATCATCACCGGCCGGATGCCGGCGGCAAAGCACTGGGCCACCGCCCGGGGGACCTCGGGCCGGGGCGGGTCTATCATGCCGATGAGCCCGGCGAAGGTGAGCCCCCGCTCCAGATTCCCGGAGGCCAGGGGCTCCGGCAGGGCGGCCAGGTCCCGGTAGGCCGTCCCCAGTACCCGAAGGGCCCGCTGGGCCATGGTCTCGTTGGCGCTGAGGATGTCCCGCCGCACCTCCCCGGTGAGGGTGGCCCGGCCCAGCCGCCCCAGGGCGGAGGAGCACCGGGCCAGGAGCACGTCGGGGGCCCCCTTTACCAGCACCCGGAAACCGCCCCCCGGCAGGGGGTGGACGGTGCTCATGAGCTTGCGTTGGGAGTCAAAAGGCAGCTCCCCGCACCGGGGGAGGTCCCGCTCCAGGGCGTTTTTGTCCAGGCCCTCCCGGAGGGCGGCCTCCACCAGGGCGGCCTCAGTGGGGTCCCCGGAGGCGGCGGGTTCCCCGCCGGACTTGCAGGTCAGAATGGCGTCGCTGCACAACGCTCCGATGGTCAGGGCCTCCCGCCGGTGCTTTCCCCCCAGGCTCCACACCTCGGTGACCGTCATCCTGTTCTGGGTCAGGGTCCCCGTCTTGTCCGAGCAGATGACCCCGGCACAGCCCAGGGTCTCCACCGCCGGCAGGCGCTTGACAATGGCGCTGCGCCGGACCATCCGCTGGACCCCCAGGGCCAGGACGATGGTGACAATGGCCGGAAGCCCTTCAGGAATGGCGGCCACCGCCAGGGACACGGCGGTGAGGAACATGTCCAGCAGGTTCTTCCCCTGGAGGAGCCCCACCCCGAACATGACGGCGCAGACGCACAGGCACAGGAAGGAGAGGCTTTTGGAGATCTCCCCCATCTTCCGCTGGAGGGGGGTCTCCCCGTCCCCCTCCTCCAGGAGCAGCCCGGCGATGCGGCCCATCTCGGTGCGCATACCGGTGCCGGTGACCACGCAGATCCCCCGGCCTCCGGTGACCACCGTGCCGGAGAGGACCATATTTTTCCGGTCCCCCAGGGCGGTGTCCAGGGGGAGGGCCCCACAGGCCTCCTTTTCGGCGGGGGCCGACTCCCCGGTCATGGCTGACTCGTCGGTGCGCAGCCCGGCGCACTCCAGCAGCCGGCCATCGGCGGGCACCAGGTCCCCGGCCTCCAGACAGAGGATGTCCCCGGGCACCAGCTTGGCAGCCTCCACCCGGCAGAGCTGCCCGTCCCGCACCGCCCGGGCCAGGGGGGCCGACAGGTCCCGGAGGGCCTCCAGCGCCCGCTGGGCGCTGTCCTCCTGGGAGAGGGAGAGGACGGCGTTGAGCAGGACGATGCCCAGAATGATGACAGCGTCGACCCAGTCCCGTCCGCCCCCGGCCCACAGGGAGACCCCGGCGGCGCACAGGAGCACCACTATCATGGGGTCCTTCATCTGCCGCAAAAACCGCCGGAGCATGGACTCCTGGGCCGGGCGCTCCAGCTCGTTTTCCCCGTACCGCTCCAGCCGCCGCCGGGCCTCGGCGGCGGTGAGGCCGCCTCTGCGGCTGGTCTCCAGCTCCTCCAGAACTTCCTGGGCCCCCATGCCATACCATGCGCTCATGTGCCGTTCGCTCCCCTTTCCCAGCTTGTACCAGAGAGTATAGCCCCGGCCTTGTCCCCTTTCCAAGGGAAGGCCGTCGGACGGTTGGGGGCATATTCCCGCCCCCCGGCGCATAGGGTGCGGTAAATTTTTTTCTGCTCCCGGAGAAAAGTCCCGCTTATGGGACTTTTCTTGTGGAATCCTGGGACCAGAAAAGATACGAAGGGAACGCTGCCAAATGGAAGTACGCATCAAATGGGGGAGGGAGCATGTGGAGGTCTGCGACCGGACGGGCCGCTGCCTCTTTTCGGCCGGCAGCGAGGCCGGGGCCCTCCGGGAGCTGGAGGGGGCTGCCTGAGCAGGCCCTCAGTCTGACGAAAAGGACGCCTCACGGCGTCCTTTCCCCTCTCCGGAACCAGACATAGTTGAAGACATTCCCCAGGATAAAGATATTTCCGCACAGGTAGAGCCACACCAGCAGGATGATCACCGAGGCCAGGGACCCGTACACCAGGGAGTACCGGGAGGACAGGCCGATGAACCAGGAGAAGAGGACCGAGAAGGCCACCAGGGCGGCCGAGGCCAGGACGGCCCCGGGCAGGATGGGGGGCCTGGGTCCGCCCCGGGGCAGGGAGAGGCGATAGACCAGCAGGACAAAGAGGAGCACCAGACAGAAGAGAAGGAGAAAGCGCAGATTCTGCCAGCTCCCCAGCACCCGGTCCACCCAGGCAAAGCGCCCCTGGGCCAGCTGGAGGAACCATCCCCCGGTGAGGACCACCAGGATGGAGAGGTAGATGGTCACCAGGAAGAGGAGGGAGAAGAGGAGGCTGAGCGCCACCTGTCCCACCCCCCGGCAGGCGGGCCGCCGGTAGAGGCCGGCCATCACCTCCATCAGGGTCCGAAAGGCCGCCGAGGCCGAAAAGAGGGTCATGGAGACCCCCGCCGCCAGCATGGCCCGGGACTGGTTGGTGCTGATATAGCCCAGGTACTCCCCCAGAATGGGGAGGCTCTCCTGGGGCAGGACGTCCCCGGCGGCCTCCAGCACCAGGTCCACGTCCAGCCGCAGCAGGCCCACAAAGGCGTTGACGCAGATGAACAGGGGGAAGAAGCTCAGAATCAGGAAATAGGCCAGGGAAGCCGCCGACCGGGACACCCGCCGCTCAAAGTAGACCTCCCCCACGGCCAGGATAAGGCCCACCCCCGGCGCCCGCCGCAGCCGCGCCAGCGTCCGTTCCGCCCATGCTTTCATGCCGCCGCCCCCCTCCTTCCAGCGTGAGAAAAGCCCCGCCCCCCTGTCTCCAGGAGGGCGGGGCTTTATTTTATCACAACGGCGCTGGCGCTTTCAAGGCTTTTCCGCCGGGCGTCTTACAGGGACCGCACCACGGCGGCGCAGCGGGGGCACAGCTCTGGGTGGTCGTGGTCCGCGCCCACTCCCTCGTCGTGGTTCCAGCAGCGCACACACTTGGGGGCCTGGGAGAAGGCCACCGCGATGGTGCAGGGGATGAGGCAGTCCTCCGCCCGCTCCCCCTCCACCGCCTGGGTGGTGGCCGTGGCCTTGGAGACAATGCACAGGGCGGCCAGGTCCACGCCGTTGAGGAAGCCGGCGTCCTTCTGCTCCGCCACGGAGATGGTGATCTCGGTGTCCTGGGCCTTCTTGAACACCCCGGCGTTCCGGGCGTTCTCCAGGGCCTTGTTCACGGCGTCCCGGACGGAAACCAGCTTCTCCCAGCGCTCTGCCGCCGCCTGGGAGAGGGCCAGGGCGGGGTCATAGGCGGGCATATCGTTGAGGAGGACGCTCTCGCCGTCCACCCCGGCGCTGTGGGGCATGGCGGCCCAGATCTCGTCGCTGGTGAAGGCCAGGATGGGGGCGATGAGCCGGGTCATGCCGTCCAGGATGGTGTAGAGGGCGGTCTGGGCGGAGCGGCGGAGCCGGGAGTCCGCCCCCTCGCAGTAGATCCGGTCCTTGATGATGTCCAGGTAGAAGTTGGACAGGTCCACCACGCAGAAATTGTAGACCGAGCGGTAGACGGCGTGGAACTCATAGCGCTCATAGGCCTCCCGGACCCCCTTCACCAGGCTGTTGAAGGAGGCCAGGGCGTACCGATCCAGCTCCTCCAACTCCCCGTAGGGCGCCTGGTCCCGGTCGGGGTCGAAGCCCGCCAGATTGCCCAGCATATACCGGGCGGTGTTGCGGATTTTCAGGTAGGCCTGGGAGAGCTGCTTCATGATGTCCTTGGAGAT
>NZ_CALXGA010000037.1 GCF_944387725.1 uncultured Intestinimonas sp.
ATGCCCAGCTTGGCGATGATGGCGCGGTAGCGCTCCACGTCCTTCTTGGCCAGGTAGTCCAGCATCTTGCGGCGCTTGCCGACCATCTTCAGCAGGCCCCGGCGGCTGTGGTTGTCGTGCTTGTGAATCTTCAGGTGCTCGGTGAGCTCCTGGATGCGGGCGGTGAGGATGGCAATCTGGACCTCCGGGGAGCCGGTGTCCGTGGGGTGGGTGCGGTTGGCCTCGATGACGGCTGTCTTTTCGTCCTTGCGAATCATGGAAGTTCCACCTTTCTTGTGTTTCTTACCCCTAGGGCTGCGTAACGGGCGGGTGAAGCCCCCGCGTGGGAGCGGGCTGTGTCCCGAAACGAGGCGCCCGGGCAAATTCCGCGGCACTCGCGCGCCTTAGTAGATTATCATATTCTGCACATAAAGTAAAGGAAAAAATCCAATCCCGCGTCAAAATTTACGCAGACGCCCACTTGCGGCTCCGCAGCGGGCTCAGAGCAGGAGGAAGCTGGCGGCCGCCGCCAGGGACAGGGCCACCACAGCCAGGCTGGCGCACAGGTCCAGGGCCAGGGCCAGGCGGCGGGCACGGCGGTGCGCGGCGCGGCCCCGGCGCGGGGACCGGGGAGCCTCTCCCGGCTTCAGGAGCCGCAGGGCGGGACGGGCCTCCTCCCAGGGCTCCGGGCCCGCCGGGACGGAGAGGGTCCAGTCCCCCGACACCGCCCCAAGGCCCTGCCGGTAGGCCTCCAGGTCCACCAGATTCCCCTGGCGGCGGATAAAACGGCTGGTGTTGTAATAGATCGTCTGCATCCCCTGATCCCTCCCAGGTGCTTTTCTGTCTCATGGGCGGCCCATGCCAAACCCCATGTTTCTGGCTTCTGTGCGCCCTTCTCTGTATATGGATAGACGTGTGGAGGCCGGTAAATGTTGCATCAAACATTTGTTCGATATCATCATACAACACAGGTCCGATTGCTGTCAAGGGGGAATTGAGGCCGTGGAACATCCCCCTTGACTTTTGTTGTCAATTTACATACAATGGACCCCAGAAGGAAATCACAAGCAAAGGATGGAAGCAACTATGGCACAGGACAAGAAGCAGGTGGAGCAGATCACCGATATGGAGGTGGACTTTGCCAAGTGGTACACCGACGTGTGCAAAAAGGCCGAGCTCATCGACTACTCCAGCATCAAGGGCATGTTCATCTACCGTCCCTATGGCTACGCCATCTGGGAGAACATCCAGCGCCTCATGGACGCTGAGTTCAAGGAGACCGGCCACGAGAACGTCTACCTCCCCATGCTCATCCCCGAGAGCCTCCTCCAGAAGGAAAAGGACCATGTGGAGGGCTTTGCCCCCGAGTGCGCCTGGGTCACCTACGGCGGCAGCGAGAAGCTGGAGGAGCGCTACTGCATCCGTCCCACCTCCGAGACCCTGTTCTGTGAGCACTACAAGAACATCATTCACTCCCACCGGGACCTGCCCAAGCTCTACAATCAGTGGTGCTCGGTGCTCCGCTGGGAGAAGACCTCCCGCCCCTTCCTGCGCCACCGGGAGTTCCTCTGGCAGGAGGGCCACACCATGCACGCCACCGAGGCCGAGGCCCGGGAGGAGACGGAGCGGATGCTGAACATCTACGCCGGCTTCATGGAGCACGTCCTGGCCATGCCGGTGGTGAAGGGCCGGAAGACGGAAAAGGAGAAGTTCAACGGCGCCGTGGAGACCTACACCGTGGAGTGCATGATGCACGACAAGAAGGCCCTCCAGGGGGGCACCTCCCACTACTTCGGGGACGGCTTCGCCCGGGCCTTTGATATCACTTTCACCGGCAGCGACAACCAGCTCCACTACCCCCATCAGACCTCCTGGGGGGTCTCCACCCGGATGATCGGCGGCATCATCATGACCCACGGGGACAACAGCGGCCTGGTGCTGCCCCCCCGGGTGGCCCCGGTGCAGATCATCATCATCCCCGTGGCCCAGCACAAGCCCGGCGTTATCGAGGCCAACCAGGCCGTCATGGCCCGGCTGGAGCGGGCCGGCTTCCGGGTGAGGATGGACGCCTCCGACCAGTCCCCCGGCTGGAAGTTCGCCGAGTATGAGATGAAGGGGGTGCCCCTCCGGCTGGAGCTGGGCCCCAAGGACATGGAGAAGAACCAGTGCGTCCTGGTGCGCCGGGACAGCGGGGAGAAGTCCTTTGTCTCCCTGGAGGGCATCGAGGAGACCGCCGCCCGGATGCTGGACGCCATCCACGACGGTCTCTACGCCCGGGCCAAGCGCAACCTGGAGGAGAACACCTACGCCTGCGCCAGCCTGGAGGAGGTCAAGGAGAAGATGCGGGATCAGGGTGGCTTCGCCAAGACCATGTGGTGCGGGGACGAAGCCTGCGAGCTGCGCATGAAGGAGGAGGCGGGGGTCACCTCCCGGTGCATCCCCTTCGCCCAGGAGCACCTGGGGGACGCCTGCGCCATCTGCGGCAAGCCCGCCAAGCATATGATCTACTGGGGCGTGGCCTACTAACCTGCGGCTTTCTCCGCAGAAAACACCACCGGCAAAAAACCGCCGCACGTCTGAGCAGCTCAGGCGCGCGGCGGCTGGCTTTTCGGGGCTGAGCCGGTGGAACCCTAGCCCTCGGGGGTCTGGAGCCCGGGGATGGGAAGGGTCCCCGGGGCGGCGGGGGCGTCCTGGAACGGGGCGGCCGTGGGATAGCCGTATCCGGCGGCGCAGTCGTAGAAGCCCGCGTGGGCCGTATGGATATAGGGGGCGAGCCAGAGGGTCAGGGGGAGGGTGCACAGGGACCCCAGGGCCAGGGCGGCCAGGGCCGCCAGAAGGAAGACCAGCCACATGGCCCCGTGGGAATGGCTCCAGCCCATGGAGACCGCCAGCTGGAAGGCCGCGCCAAACACCGCCGCCGCCGCCGCCAGCGCAATGACGGCCCGGAGGAGATGCCAGCCCAGGAAGGAGCATTCCAGCACCACCAGGGACCAGCGGCGGCCCTGCATGAGCCGCTTGCTGGCATGGAGGCAGCTTACGGCGCTCCAGTCCGGGTGGTCCAGCAGGAGGTGATAGGCCAGGGCGTACCGCAGGAGGCGGTTGAGCAGGAGGACCAGACCGCCCGCGGCGCCCAGGACCAGGAGGAGGAAGAGCGCCGCCTGGCTCCGCAGCAGGAGGCCCGCCGCCAGGGCCGGCAGGCAGAGCGCCATACCGGCCAGGCACCAGAGGACGGTGAGGGCCAGGGTGAGCAGGAAGAGGGGGACGACCCGCCCGGCCAGGGCCAGGCCCTGGAAGAGGTCCGGGAAATCGGCCCTCCGGCCCCGCCAGAGGTTCATGGCGTAGTAGGTATATCCCGTGGCCAGCACCGCCGCCAGCAGGCCCACCAGGACGCCGCAGCCGCCGGCCGCCAGGGCTGCGAGCACGGCGGCCTCCCGGGGGCTGGAGGCCAGGCCGGAAATCAGGGTCTCGGACAGGCTGGCGGCATAGGACAACCCCGCGCCGGGCAGGGTGGTGAGCAGGGTGTAGACCAGGGTGACCGTCCAGGGCCGGGGCCGGCCCCGCCGGATGGCCGCCCGGGCCAAGCCCTTGACGCGAACGCGGTCATAGTTCATGGTTTAGACGCCTCCTTCTGATTCCGGTGTGGATGCTTCCTTGGGGGGAAAGTAGTCCCGGCGGGAGCTCAGCCGCCAGCAGAAGATATACAGAGCAGCGCCGTAGAAGAGGACGGGGACCCCGTACATATTGGAATAGACCCCCATGCCCTCAAGCCGGCCCAGCAAAAACAGGGTGAGGACGCCCAGCGCCGCCGAGCCTGCCCAGCCCAGGGAGCGGCCCTTTCGGACCGGGGGCGCCGGAGGGCGGGGGCCCAGCATGGGCTTTTCCAGGAGGAAGAACAGCAGAACGAAAAGACAGGCGGCGGCGCCCGACGTCAAAACCATCATCCGGCCCAGCCAGAAAAACTCGACGCTCCTCACATAGTCGTCAGAGATGGCCTGCATCTCCACCAGGGCGGCCCGCACAAAATCCAGCCGCCACAGCAGCAGCCAGCACGCCACCGCCAGCAGGAAGAGGACGCCGCAGACCACACAGTAGCGGATCACTCTGGTTCGTTTTTCCTTACACATTGCCGACCTCCTTATGAACGGCACACATGAATCGGTCCGGTCGGGAAAACCTTGCCGCACATGGCCGTATGTTTTCCAGCCAGCCCAGCTCTTGCGTGGATTTGCGCCAACTGAATTTGCAACCAATGGATTCCAAAATCCATCCTGTCACGCCGCTCGATTCCCTCCAATCGAGTCAATCACTGCTTTCATTTCATCTATGGTCAATGCCCCGCTGATCAACACCATAAATTTTCCATCAAAACAGGTCGCGGTGAGTGCGTCTATATTGGAAAAAATATAGAACCGATTGCCATTATGGGCATACTCCTCTACAGGGCTGTCATCCTTTTCAAATACCCCTGTTGAATTGGAAGGCACATAAAAATAAATAATCTGAACGTAATATGCTCTTTCATTTCCAACAAAAGTCATGTTTACCGTTTTACTCGTCTGATTGTTTGTCATTCGAGGCTCCAGCGCCGCAAATCCGTCGGGCTGCCAGGTGGGGAACAGATCCTCCTCCGCGCCCCATTCACACAGAACGGACTGGATTTGTTCATAATACCCGGCGTCCACTTCGCGCGCGGACGCCTCGCTGGAACCGGCGGCGGCAAAATGGAAGGTCTCGTCCGTCCAGCGGCCCAGGGCTCCGAACACATCGGCGCCCGCCGCCTGCGCCGCGACCATCCCGCAGAGCAGAGCCGCCATTGCGGCGGCGGCCACAAGTCCGCCGCGCCAGATCCGGCGCGGCCGGCGCCGCCAGACGGGCCCCCCAACTTTCTCAGCGGGGGCGCGGCCGGCGCTTTCCCGGTCCGCCCCGCAGGGATAGAGGGCCTGGCCGCCGCCTTCCGGGATGTTGTAGTACCTCTGAAACTCCTCCCAGGCCGCAGGCACATCGGCCAGACGGCCTGTGGGCGACGCACGTTCTCTCTGTTCCATCACCTCCAGGATATGCGAAATCACCCCTTCTGTACCAGAATCAGGGGACGCCGCATCGGCGCGCAGCAGCTCCTCCAGCTGCTCCGTGCTCCACTGGTCCAGAGCGGCGTACTTGTTCTGTTCACCGGCCATGCTTTCTCCCCCCCATATATAATATATGACCGCAAAACGCAATTCCTGACAAAAACCCCAAAAAATTTTTTATTTTCTTTTTCTCCGCTCCGGGAAGGCCTGGTAGAGCTTTTCCCGGATGCGCTGTAAGCGCTTTTGACTTGCGTAGACGGAGAGGTTCCGCTCCTTCGCCACCTGAAGGTGGGTGGCCCCCTCCCATACGATGCGCCTGAGTATGTATTGCTCCTCCTCCGTCAAATGCTCCCGGACGGCGGTCCACACGCTTTTCCCATCCTCCTCCACGCCGGCCAGGGCGTCGTCCGGGGACGCGGCTTGCGGGTGGAGCTCGGAGTCCAGAGACAGAAACCGGGCCAGATGCTTCTGCCGGTTCCGCTCATACTCCAGCAGCTTGTTTTTCAGGGTCTTCATGAGCCATCCGCCCGGATTCTCATGGGCCATCAAAACTTCGATGTGGAGAACCGCCTCGTGAAAGACGTCCTGAACCAGCTCCCGGGCCCTGTCCGGGTCCCGCAAGGAAGCCCTTGCGTAAATCAAAAGTTTGTTGAACTGCTCAACATAGACCGCCTCGAGAAAGGCGTCCTGCTCAGGCCGCAAGGTCCCGCACCTCCCATATACGCCGCCCGCCCAAGCCGGGCAAAGGACAGCCGCCAAACAGCCGCCGGTCAGAGGTCCCATCGTTTGGCCTTTTTTCCCATTTTACACGATTCGGCGGCAGATTGCAAATGGATTCGGGCCCGGGGCCCGCTCCCGAAGCCGTACGCCGGCGGAGGAAAAGAATAATTTGCAAAATTTCAAAAAATTTTACTTTGAAAACAGCGGAACTTGTAGTATGATAAGCCTATAGACTTTCATTTGGAAGAAAACAAGATACCGATGAGGAGGTTTTTTCATGCGGAACACGAAGATCATCTGCACCCTGGGCCCCGCCGTGGACAACGAGGAGACCCTGCGGGAGCTGATTCTGGCGGGGATGAACTGCGCCCGGTTCAACTTTTCCCACGGCGCCCACGAAAGCCATCTGGCCACCCTGGTGCGGCTCCGGCGGGTCCGGGACGAGCTGGGGGTCCCGGTGGCCACCATGCTGGACACCAAGGGCCCGGAGATCCGGATCAAGAGCTTCGCCGGCGGCCCGGTGACCCTGGTGAAGGACCAGGAGTTCGTCCTCACCACCGAGGACGCGCCCGGAGACGAGCATCAGGTCTCTGTGACCTATGAAAACCTCCACAACGAGCTGACCCCCGGCTGCCGGGTCCTGGTGGACGACGGCCTGATAGAGCTCAAGGTACAGAAGATCGAGGGGCGGCGCATCCACTGCACCGTGGACGACGGCGGCGTCCTCTCCAACAACAAGAGCATCAACATCCCCGGCGTGCCCATCCAGCTCCCCTCCCTCACCGGGAAGGACCGGGAGGACCTGAAGTTCGCCGCCGAACAGGACTACGACTTCATCGCCGCCTCCTTCGTGCGGAAGGCCAGCGACGTGGAGGACATCCGGGCCTGTCTCCACCAGTACGGCGGGGACAGCATCCGCATCATCGCCAAGATCGAAAACCGGGAGGGCGTGGACAACCTGGACGCCATCATCGCCGCCTCCGACGGCATCATGGTGGCCCGGGGGGACCTGGGGGTGGAGATTCCCGCCCATGAGGTGCCCATCCTCCAGAAGAAGATGATCAAGGCCACCATCCGCCAGGGCAAGCCGGTGATCACCGCCACCCAGATGCTGGACTCTATGATCCGCAACCCCCGGCCCACCCGGGCGGAGGTCTCCGACGTGGCCAACGCCGTCTTTGACGGCACCTCCTGCGTCATGCTCTCCGGGGAGACGGCCTCCGGAAAGTACCCCATCGAGGCCCTGAAGACCATGGTGGACACCGCCGTGGCCGCCGAGGGGGCCATCGATTACTGGGGCCGCTTCCGGGAGAACGCCCTGCTGCCCGGGGTCTCCTCCATCAGCGACGCCATCACCCACTCCTGCTGCCTCACCGCCATGGACCTGGGGGCCTCCGCCATACTGGCCGCCACCAAGTCCGGCTACACCGCCAAGGTCATCTCCCGCTTCCGCCCCGGCTGTCCCATCATCGCCGTCTGCCAGAGTGAGAAGACCCGCCGCCAGCTGGCCATCTCCTGGGGGGTCCACCCCTTCCTCACCGGGGAGGTGGACTCCACCGACCGGCTGTTCTCCATGACGGTGGACGTGGCCCGGAAGGAGGGGGCCGTCCAGCCCGGGGAGACCGTGGTCATCACTGCCGGCGTCCCCATCGGCAAGTCCGGCACCACCAACCTGATCAAGGCCCAGGTGGTGTAAGCCCGCAGCGCCGTTTTCCGCCGCCGGGGCCCCAAGAGGGCGCCGGCGGTTTTTTTCCCCTCCGGCGGGAACTCCTGCCCTTGCCTTTCCGCCCGGCACGGTGTAAAATGGACCTCGCCCACTCCCAGACAAGGAAAGAGAACGAACATGACCGGAAACCTCCCCCTTCTGCAAGCGCCTCTGGGGCCCCCAAGGCCCCGTCCCCTGACCTGGCGGCGGAGCCGGCTCCTCCCCGCCGCCGCCCTGGCCCTGGCCGTGCTGGCCGGGCTCCTCTGGTACGGCCTGGCCACCTGGAAGGCCCTGGGCTGGGCCGCCGCCTTCGGCGCCGCCCTGCCCCTGACCCTCTCCCCCTCAGCCCGGGCCGCCGCCCGGCTTCGGTGGGGGGCCTTCGCCCTGGGGCCCCTGCTGGCCTTCCTCCTGGTGGAGCAGATGAACTACAACTACAACCTCTGGGCCGAGCTCTCCGCCCTCCAGACCTGCCTGAACCTGGTGTGGTACTACATGGCCGCCGGACTGCTCTACCTCCTCACCGGGCGGGTGCGGCTCTCCGCTGGGGCGGTCACCGCCTTTTTTGTCCTGGTGGGCCTGGCCAACCGCTATGTCATCCGCTTCCGGGGCCGGACCATCTTCCCTGGGGATCTGCTGACCCTCCGCACCGCCGCCAACGTGGCGGGAAGCTACGACTACACCCCCGACCAGGTCCAGCTCCAGTGCCTGCTGGCCCTGGCCCTCTTCCTCCTGCTGCTGGGGAAGGTCCCCAAGCGCCCGGGGCGGCAGGGGCCCCGGCTCCGGGCGGCCCTCCCGGCGGGGCTGACCTGTGCCGCCTATCTGGCGGTCTTCTTCCAGACTGATTTCCTGCGCTGGGCGGGCATCGAGCCCTCCCTGTGGACAACCCGGGGCAACGGCTTCGTCCTCAACTTCACGGTCTGCCTGCGCTACAGCCGCGTGGAGGCCCCGGAGGACTACTCCCAGGAGGCCTTGAGCGCCATTGTCCTGGAGACGGAGGAGGCCGCCGGACCGCCGGCGTCCGCCGGGACCACCCCGGTGAACGTCATCGTCATCATGAACGAGTCCTTTTCTGACCTCCCGGCGGTCTTCGGCCTGGAGACCAACGAAGACCCCCTGCCCTTCTTCCACAGCCTGACGGACAATACCATCCGGGGCATCGCCTATTCCTCCATCTTCGGGGGCACCACCGCCAATTCGGAGTACGAGTTCCTCACCGGGAACACCATGGCCTTTCTGCCGGAGGACGCCGTCCCCTTCCACCTCTATGTCACCGGCGGGGCCCCCAACCTGGGGGCCCAGATGAAGGCCCTGGGCTACCGGACGGTCTTCCTCCACCCCTACCTGGCCTCCGGCTGGAACCGCAGGGCGGTCTACCGGGAGTTCGGCTTCGACGAGATCTACTTCCAGGACGCCATCGACAACCCCGCCTATATACGGGGCTACATCACGGACCAGAGCGACTACGAGACCCTGGTCCAGCTCTATGAGGAGAAGGAGCCCGGGGAGCCCCTGTTCCTCTTCAACGTCACCATGCAGAACCACAGCGCCTACAACGTCCCCTGGACGGGGCTGGAACGGACGGTCTGGCTCACCGGGGACCTCCAGGGGAGGTATTCCACCGTGGACCAGTACCTCTCCCTCCTCCGGCAGTCGGACCGCGCCCTGGAGTACCTGATTGACTACTTCTCCCAGGTGGCGGAGCCCACCCTGATCCTCCTCTTTGGGGACCACCAGCCCCAGGTGGCCACCAATTTCTACACCGAGATGCTGAGCGGGACCTTTGAGGACGTAGACGTCTCCACGGCCCAGCAGCGGCAGGAGGTCCCCTTTCTGCTCTGGGCCAACTACGACATCCCGGAGGAGGAGGGGGTGGTGACCTCCCTGAACTACCTCTCCACCCTCCTGATGGAGGCGGCGGAGCTCCCCCTGACGGGCTACCAAACCTTCCTCAGCAGCCTCCGGCAGGAGGTCCCCGCCCTCAACGCCGTGGGCTATCTGGACCGACAGGGGGTCTGGCGCCGGGACCGGGAGAGCCTGTCCGAGTCCGCCCAGACCGCCCTGGAGGCCTACGAAATGCTCCAGTACAACCAGCTCTTTGACAGCCGGGCGGACCGGCTGGAGGACTTTTTCACCCTGCCGGCGCAGACGAATGGAGGTACTTCATGAACGACGACTTTTATCTGCCGGGACTCTCCCACTTTGCCAACGACAACGGCTGGACCGGGAGCCGGGGCCTCCTGTGCTACGAGATCGAGCGGCCCCAGGAGGGACAGCTGCGGACAGTGATCTGGCAGGGCCCCTTCTCCCGCAAGTACGCCCAACTGGAGGCCGAGGCGATCTTTGAGGTCACGGAGGAGGGCCTTGCCGCCCTCCTGGCCTGGCTGCTGGAGCAGGCGGAGGCCATGAACGCCAGCCCCCCCAGGACCCCGGAGGAATGCCGGGCGTACTATGAAACAATTTCCCACGGCGGGGATTGACAGGGGGGAGCCGCCCTGCTAGAATGGCGTTGACGTTTTGATAAATGTCTAAATAAAAAGGCAGACCCCGCCGGCCGGCTGTCCTTCGGCGGGGTCTCCAGCAGGAGGTTTTCTGATGAAGCCCAAACGCATGTGCGCCGCCGCCCTGGCGGGGCTCATCCTGGTCCCCGTCCTGGCCCTCCCGGCCCTGGCCGCAGAGGGGCCCCAGACCCTGGAGGAAAAGGCCCTCCAGGCTATTGTTCTGGCCGCCCGGTACGGCGGGGCTGACTCGGTCCGCTACGCCCTGTGGGAGGATGGGGCCATCACCCTCCAGGGGGGCTATGGCGTCTACTCCCGCACCGAGAACCGGGCCCTCACCGAGGACATCCTCTACGGCATCGGCTCGGTGTCCAAGACCTACACCGCCGCCGCCGTCCTTCTCTTGGCGGAGGAGGGGAAGCTGGCGCTTGAGGCCCCGGTGACCGACTACCTGCCGGACTTCACCATGGCTGACGAGCGGTACCGGGACATCACCGTGCGGATGCTCCTGGACCACTCCTCCGGCCTCATGGGGGACTCCACCCGGAGCGCCTTCCTCTTTGACGACCTGGACACCGCGGCCGCCGACGGCCTCCTGGAGCGGCTGTCCACCCAGCGGCTCAAGGCCGGCCCGGGGGCCTACAGCGTCTACTGCAACGACGGCTACACCTTGGCCGGGCTGGTGGTGGAGGCGGTGAGCGGCATGGACTACATGGACTATGTCCAGGAGGCCATCCTGGAGCCGGCGGGCCTTACTGACACCTACGCCCCCGGCGGGGACTTTGACCCCAACCGCCTGGCCAGGACCTACGCCTCTGCCGAGGACAGCCGGGCCCTGCCCCAGGATACTGTGGGCATTGTGGCCACCGGCGGACTCTACGCCACCGCCGCCGATCTGGCCTCCTTCGGGGGGCTTCTGTGCGGCACGGCGCTGCTGAGCCAGGACTCCCTGGACCAGATGACCACCGACTGGGCCGCCCAGGGGATGTGGCCCGATGACAGCGCCGACGACAGCCTGGCCTACGGCCTGGGCTGGGACAACGTCCACCTCTACCCCTTCCGCCAGAGCGGCATCACCGCCCTGGTCAAGGGGGGCGACACCCTCCGCTACCACACCTCCCTGGTGGTGCTGCCGGAAGAGGAGAAGGCGGTGGCCGTCCTCTCCTCCGGGGGCTCCAGTCTCTACAACCAGCTGGCGGGGGAGCGCATCCTGATGGACGCCCTGGCGGAGGAGGGGGGCGTGGTGGACGAGAGCCTGCCCGCCCTCCCGGCCGGGGAGCCGGCGGCCATCCCCGAGGAACTGAAGGCCCACGCTGGGGCCTACGCCTCCCTGGGGCTGGTGGCTGCGGTGGCCTTCCCCGACGAGACCACGATGACCCTCACCACCGCCGCCGCCCTGGGCGGGGTGGAGCAGCGGTTTACTTACCTGGACAGCGGTATCTTTCTGGACGAGACGGGGACCTTCTACATGACCTTTGTCACTGAGGAGAACGGCCGAACCTACCTCTTCCAGAGGGGCTACGCCGCCGTGCCCGGCCTTACCGCCGCCGGCACGGCCAACTACGCCCTGGAGAAACTGGAGGCCAACACGGGCGTCTCCCAGGCCGCCCTGGACGCCTGGGCCGACCGGGGGGAAACCCTCTACCTGATCTTCAATGAGAAGTTCACCTCGCAGGTCTACCTCTCCGGGCCCTTCGCCGCCGGCCTCTATGTGCCGGAGACTCCTGGCTATGCGGCCGGGCTGGAGCGGATTGTGGACGAGGACCACGCTGTACAGTATCTGGCCCTTCCCGGCACCGGCAGCCGCAACGGGGCCGACTATACCGTCTTTCAGGCGGAGGGGGTGGAGTACCTCCAGGCCGGGGACTACCTCTGCGTGGATGCCGCCGCCGTCCCGGCCCTCTGGGGCGGGGAGGGGGCCTATACCACCGTCCAGGCCGACGGCTATGCCCGCTGGTTCCAGGTGGGGGACCTGGCCGGGGCCACCCTTTCTGTGACGCTGCCGGAGCAGGGGGGCTTCTGGGTCTACGACGCCAACGGCGTGGTCACCGCCAGCTCGGTGGCCTGGGGGGACCTCTCTGCTGTCCTGCCTGAGGGGGGCTGGGTGGTCTTCGCCGGGGCCCCCGGCGCTCGGTTCCACCTGAGCACCCAGGGGGCCTGAGCCGTTCGCTCTTCAGAAAAGACGCCCGCCGCACTGGAAACGCCAGTGCGGCGGGCGTCAGTCTATATGCGCAGGCATGACTTCCCTTTTCAGGGGTCCCGGGGCCTCCGCTCAGATGCGCCGCCAGCCAAGACGCCGCCTCCGGGCGGGAGAGCCGGGAAGCGGAGAAAATCACCCCTCCCGCTCCCGGAGCCAGGAGAGAAGGTCCTCCATGTCGTAGAGGCCGGGCCGCCGGCACTGGGCCAGGAAGCGGGCGGCCTTCAGGGCCCCGGCGGCAAAGACCTCCCGGGACTGGGCGGAGTGGCGCAGCTCCACCACCTCGTCCCGGCCGGCGAAGAGAATTTCGTGGTCCCCGGGGATGGTGCCCCCCCGGAGGGAGGCGATGCCGATCTCCCGGCGGTCCCGGGGGCGGCGGACGCTGTGACGGTCGTAGACATACTCCGGCACATAGGGCAGGACCTCCGAGATGGCGCCGGCCAGCAGGAGGGCGGTGCCGCTGGGGGCGTCCACCTTTTTGTTGTGGTGGCGCTCCACGATCTCGATGTCGAAGTCCTCTCCCAGCAGCACGGCGGCCTGCCGGGCCAGGGCCTTGAGGACGTTGATGCCCAGGGAGAAGTTGGCCGAGCGGAAGATTGGAATGGCGGTGGCGGCGGCCTCAATCTCCACCAGCTGCTCGTCGGCGTAGCCGGTGGTGGCCAGCACCGCCGGGATGTTCCGGCGGATACAGAAGGCCAGCAGGGCGGTGAGAGCGGCGGGGTGGGAGAAGTCCACCACCACGTCGGCCTCCTCCTGAAATTCGGCGGGGTTGGAGAAGACGGGGAATTCCCGGTCCGAGGGGCCCAGAATGTCAAAGCCCGCCTTGACCTGCAAATCCGGGGCGGCGGCGCAGAGCGCCTCCAGCACCCGGCCCATCCGGCCGCTGCAGCCGGAGATCACAAGGTTCAGCATGAGCGTGGTCCTCCTTTTTGATGGCCGGGGCGCTCCGTCCTCACGGGGACGGAGCGCCCCAAAACAGCGCGCCCGGGGAGACGGCGGAACAGCCGCTGCCCGGGCGCTGTCTGGGGCTCCATCCGGTTAGAAATTGCAGTTTGGGCCCGGAGCAGGATGGGCGCCTGAGAAGGCGGAGGACGCAGATGGGCTTACCGCCTGTCCAGGACGATAACGCGCTCAGACGCTCAGCCTGCACGGGAGCGAATGCAAGATCCTGACTGGATGGAGCACTGATTACAGCTGGGAAATCTCGTCCTGATCCACCACCCGGATGCCCTTGGCGGCCAGGGCGGCCACGGCGGCGGCCTCGTTCTGGACTCGGAAGATCATGTAGGCGTGGTCCACGTTTTTCCCCCCCAGGAAGGCGTACATATACTCCACATTGACCTGGGCGCCGGCCAGGACCCGGAGGACCTGGTCCAGCCCCCCGGGCTCGTCGGGGATGACCACCCCCAGCACCGGGGTGAGGCTGTGGATGAATCCGGCGTCCTTGAGGACGGTGGCCGTGGCGTACACGTCGTCCACGATCATGCGGACGATGCCGAAGTCCTTGGTCTCGGCGATGGACAGGGCCCGCATGTCGATGTGGTTCTGGGCCAGCACGCCGGTCATGGTCAGAAGGGTGCCGGGCTTGTTCTCCAGGAATACGGAAATCTGCTTCAAACTCATGGCTGACTCCTCCCTTATATCTTGCGCCGGTCGATGACCCGGACGGCCTTGCCCTCGCTGCGGACGATGGACTTGGGGGCCACCAGGGTGACCTTGGCGGCCAGACCCAGCATGGAGCGCAGGCCGTCCACCAGCTCCTGCTGGCGGCGCTCCACCTCGCCCAGGTTGTCGGTGAACATCTCCGGGGTCATCTCCACCTGGACGTCCAGGGTGTCGGTGGACTTCACCCGGTCCACAATGATCTGGTAGTTGGCGGGATAGCCGTGGTTGAGGAGCACCGTCTCAATCTGGGAGGGGAAGACGTTGACCCCCCGGATGATGAGCATATCGTCGGTGCGGCCTCTGGGCTTGCTCATCTTCACATGGGTGCGCCCGCAGGGGCAGGGGGCGTGGCTGAGGACGCAGATGTCCCGGGTGCGGTAGCGCAGGAGGGGGAAGGCCTCCTTGGTGATGGAGGTGAAGACCAGTTCCCCCTCGCTGCCCTCCGGGAGGACCTCCCCGGTGTCTGGGTCGATGATCTCGGCGATGAAGTGGTCCTCGTTGATATGCATCCCCGTCTGGGCGGAGCACTCGAAGGAGACGCCGGGGCCGGAGAGCTCAGTGAGGCCGTAGATGTCGTAGGCCTTGATGCCCAGGGTCCTCTGAATGTCCTGGCGCATCTCCTCGCTCCAGGCCTCGGCCCCGAAGATGCCCGCCTTCAGGGGAATCTGGTCGGGGGTAAGGCCCATTTCCCGCATGGTCTCGCCGATGTAGGCGGCGTAGGAGGGGGTGCAGCAGAGGATGGTTGCAGACAGGTCCATGATGAACATGATCTGCCGCTCGGTGTTGCCCGAGGAGGTGGGGATGGTGAGGCAGCCCACCTTGTGGCTGCCGCCGTTGAGGCCGGGGCCGCCGGTGAACAGGCCGTAGCCGTAGGACACCTGGCACACGTCCTCGTTGGTGCCGCCGGCGGCCACGATGGCCCGGGCGCAGCAGTCCTCCCACAGGTCGATGTCGTGCTGGGTGTAGAAGGCCACCACCCGCTTGCCGGTGGTGCCGGAGGTGGACTGAATGCGCACGCAGTCCTTCAGGGGCTTGGCCAGCAGGCCGTAGGGGTAGGCCTCCCGCAGGTCGGCCTTGGTGACGAAGGGCAGCTTGTGGAGGTCCTCCGTGCTCTTGATGTCCTCCGGGGCCACCCCCTTGGCCTCCATCTTCCTGCGGTAGTAGGGCACATTGTCCCAGACGTGCCTGACCTGCTTTACCAGCCGCTCATCCTGCCAGGCCTTGATCTGCTCCCGGGAGGCGGTCTCGATTTCCGGCTGATAGTATCTCTCCATGGGGATCAGTCCTTTCTGTGTCAGATATCAGACATTAGAATGCGGCCTCCCGGCGCTCGCCCCGATAGGTGATGGTTCCAGCGTCCAGACCGGCGTCGGTCTCCACCAGGACGGTCTCGCCGCCGAAGCGCATCTCCAGGGTATAGCCGGAGAGGGGGACCGGGGGCTTGGAAATGCGGCCGAGTACATAGCCGCCCTCCAGCTGGGGGAGCATGAAATAGTCCTCCGGGCCAAAATTGCTGTAGTCGGAGCCGTCGGCCAGCATATCCAGCACAATATGGGCGGTATAGGTCCCGGTGCGCTCCGTGATGTCCACGGCGTATTGCTTGGACTTGACATAGCTTTCAGGCAGGTTTTCCTCCAGATAGCGCCGGAGCTGTCCGGCCCCGTCCCCGCCGGGGGCGGCGGGCTTCGGCTCCTTTTTCCCAAACAATCCGGCAAATAAATTTTTCATGGGCGCTTCCTCTTTCCCAATTGATCGGATCCCCCGGCGCTGTCCGGCGGCGCCGGGAGGGATTCCGTCCTGTTACGCGTTCTTCCCCAGGGCAAAGGCCTTTTGGTTCAGCGCCAGGAACTTGGGGGGCACGCAGGCCTGGATGGCCTCCTGCCAGGCCTCCTCGGGGAGGTCGAAGTAGTGGGACAGACGGCCCAGGAGCACCAGGTTCACCGCCTTGGCCGACCCGGCCTCCTCGGCCAGGGCCAGGCAGTCCATGGCGTCCACCTTGGCCCCGGCCGCACGCATCTTCTCCACCAGGTTTTCGGGGTACTGGGCCGCCCCGGTGATGACGGGCATGGGGTCGATCTGCTGGACGCTGGTGACGATCTGGCCGTCGGGCTTCAGATAGCTCAGCCACCGGGCTGCCTCCAGCAGCTCGAAGGAGACGATGCAGTCGGCCTCCCCCCGGTCGATGACGGGGGAGCAGACCCGGTCTCCGTAGCGGACATAGGTGACCACGCTGCCCCCCCGCTGGGACATGCCGTGGACCTCGGAGACCTTGACGTCATAGCCCTGTTCCATCAGCAGATGGCCCAGCAGCTTGCTGGCCAGCAGGGAGCCCTGGCCCCCCACGCCCACAATCATGATATTTTTCGTTTCCATCTCTCAGCCCTCCTGTTCCGTGCTGGCAAAGGCGTCTGTGGGACACAGCTGCTCACACACGCCGCAGCCCACGCACAGGGTGTTGTCCACATGGGCCTTGCCCTCCCGCATGGAGATGGCGGGACAGCCGATCTTCATGCAGCTCTTGCAGCCGATGCACTTTGCGGTGTCCACCGCCAGGGGGGGCTTGAGCTTGACATGCTTGAGCAGGACGCAGGGCCGGCGGGAGATGATGACCGAGGGCTCGTCCGCCGCCAGCTCCTCCTTCACCGCCGTGTCACATTCTTTCAGGTCGTAGGGGTCCACCACCCGGACCCGGCGGAAGCCCATGGCGCGGCACAGGGCCTCCAGGTCGATCTTCCCGGCGGGGTCCCCCTTGATGTTGTAGCCGGTGGTGGGGTTCTGCTGGTGGCCGGTCATTCCGGTGATGGAGTTGTCCAGGATGACAACGGTGGAGTTGGACTGGTTGTAGGCGATGTTGGCCAGCCCCGTCATGCCGGAGTGCATGAAGGTGGAGTCCCCGATGACGGCCACCGTCCTGTGCTCGCTTTCGGCCCCCAGGGCCTTATTGAAGCCGTGGATGCCGCTCACCGAAGCCCCCATGCACAGGGTCATGTCCATGGCGGACAGGGGGGCCACCGCCCCCAGGGTGTAGCAGCCGATGTCCCCCATGACGGTGCACTTGTTCTTGTTCAGGGTGTAGAAGAGTCCCCGGTGGGGGCAGCCGGCGCACATCACCGGGGGCCGGGGCGGGATGGCATCCTCCAGAGTCCGGCCGCTATGTACCGGCAGGCCCAGCTTCTCGGCCACAAGATTCTGGGAGAACTCCCCGGTGAGAGGGAAGACCTCTTTGCCCAGGGGGTTCAGGCCCAGCATCCGGCAGTGCTCCTCCAGGAAGCCGTCCAGCTCCTCCACTACCACCAGCCGGTCCACCGAGGCGGCGAAGTCCCGGATGAGCTTTTCCGGCAGGGGCCAGGCCATGCCCAGCTTCAGCACCGGGAAGCGGTCCCCGCAGACCTCCTTGACGTACTGGTAGCTGGTGGAGGCGGTGAGAATGCCCATGCTGTGGTCCTCCCCGGGCTCCAGGCGGTTGATGGGGGCGGTCTCGGACCAGGCGATGAGCTTCCGGGTGCGCTCCTCCACAACCGGGTGGCGGCGGATGGCGTTGCCGGGCATCATGACATACTTGGCGATGTTCTTCTCATAGGGTTTGGGGGCGGGCTCCACCCGCTCCTGGGTGTCCACCAGGGCCTGGGAGTGGGAGACCCGGGTGCACATCTTCAGCAGCACCGGGGTGTCAAACTCCTCGGAGAGCTCATAGGCCAGCTTGGTGAAGGCCAGGGCCTCGGCGGAGTCGGAGGGCTCCAGCATGGGGACCTTGGCGGCCACGGCGTGGCGGCGGGAGTCCTGCTCATTCTGGGAGGAGTGCATCCCGGCGTCGTCGGCCACCCCCACCACCAGCCCGGCGTTGACGCCGGTGTAGGACATGGTGTAGAGGGGGTCGGCGGCCACGTTGAGGCCCACGTGCTTCATGCCGCAGAAGGACCGGCTGCCCGCCAGGCTGGCGCCGAAGGCGGTCTCCATGGCCACTTTCTCATTGGGGGCCCACTCGCAGTAGATCTCGTCGTACTTCACGGCCTCCTCGGTGATTTCGGTGCTGGGGGTGCCGGGATAGCTGGAGACCACCCTGCACCCGGCCTCATAGAGTCCCCGGGCAACGGCGGCGTTGCCCAGCATCAGTTGCTTCATGTCCAATCACTCCTTGTTCTCTTGGCTTTCCCAGCCATCGCCGGCCCGGTCCGGCCCGGCCAGGCCGGAGCGGAGGATGACCTCCCGCATGACCCCGCCGGCACCGTTGTCCAGCATGGAGCGCCGCACCCGGCTGATGGTGGCGCTGCTGGCCCCGGTCCGCTCCAGGATGTCCAGGTAGACCAGCCCCCTCTGGAGGTAGACCGCCACGTCGAAGCGCTGTTCCATGGAGCGCAGCTCCACCGGCGTGCACAGGTCCTCAAAAAAGCGGCAGCACTCCTCCACATCCTTGAGCTTTAAAATGGTCTCATACAGCGCCATACTGTGCGCTTTGCGCCCTGATTTTGCCATAGGGTCCTCCTTCTGGCCTGGGGCCACCGCGGCGGAGGGCCTCCGCTGCGCGGTTTGATGCTTTAATACTAGCACATTAAAGCGCGACAGTAAACAGAAAATTAAACTTTTTGAAGCTTTCGGGAACCGCCGGCCCCTCAGGGCCGATTTGAAGCTGGTCTACACTGTCGTTACGGACGAGGAGGATCTGGAGCACCTGATGGGGTTCAAGAAAAAATGGGGGAGGCAGTATCCCTCCTGCGTTAAGCGTTGGGAGGAAAACTGGGATATTGTTTTGACCCAGCTGGAGATCATCTTTCAGGGCCGCCGGAGCGCCTCATTTGGCTGCGCAAAATAGGATCTCCGGGCGGAGATCGCGGCGTTCACGCTGTGCGTGCATACCGCGCCCTCCGCCCAGAGTAAGGTTAGGAAGGCATTTTCAGGCGCCATAATTGCTGTGCGCATTGTAGTTCCTAGGGCTTGTTTGAAAATTGGCGATGTGTCCAGCAGGGAGGGATTTTGGGCCGCTGGCAAGCAATTTTTTCGCAGGAATCCTGGCGGATTTCAAGGAAAAATTGCGCCGTCCAGGGGGCAAAAGCCCCGCCGGTTGGGCCTGTTGACATTTTTCAAACAAGCCCTAGTACTCCACCAAGTTGGAAATTGCAGATTGGATTTCGAGCGGAATTTTCGCAGAACAAGGCAGAGGACGCAGGTGGGCTGACGCCCACCAAGGACGGTAACGAAGGGATGCGGAGATTCCGCCGGAAGACAAATGCAAGTTTCTGGATTGGTGGAGTACTAGCTACCCGTTCTTTGACAGTTTGGCTGCATTTTTACACAAAATTTTCTGGCTTGCCCAGGACCTGAATGGCATTCAAGAGGTCAGCGGTTCGATCCCGCTTATCTCCACCATAGGATGCGCTGGGTATTCCTAGATAGGTCATTTGCTGCTGCGAAATGTTAAGCTGCTTTGCAAGGATTTCCCTGTCGCCCTGTGCTTGGTTGAGCATATACACAAAATGCAGTCCTTATCCGCAATTTCTTTGACGGGTAAAGCGCAAAGTTCCTCAACGCTTATATGGAAGAGCGGAAGCCGGATGCGCCGGACAGCAGCAGTATGCCTAACTGCAGTGGCGGTTCAAGTGAAATCGGCGGTTTTGGGAGTGGTCAGGGGCGGCCTCAGTCGGGCGGCACATCGGCTCAAACAGACGGCTCAGACGCGGCCGCTCCGAAAAATACACGGTTCTTTATGTCTGCCAAGCTGGATAATACCCGTGTGAACAAGAACGTGAACGACTATCTTACCGAGGTTATTCAGCATCTGATGGCAGTGGACGGCGCGGACGTTGAGCTGACATTGGAGGTTAGCGTTAATGCACCGGGAGGGATTCCTTCTACGACTGTAAGAACGGTATCCGAGAACTGCCGTACTTTGAAGATTCAGAATTTTGGATTTGAGGATAACTAATGATTTTAGAGTGCCAGCCTGATTCTGGCTGGCACTTTTGTTTTAACTTACGGGGTGGATAATATGCCGCAGTTTATGAAAAGTAGAGCAATTTCGCTTTTAGATGGTGGAATCGAATCCTATCTCTTGGCTTTATATGGACTTTCAATTCCCACAGCTCATCGCACTAGTACTCCATCAAGTTAGAAAATAGAAATAGCGAGGAGGTGGAATAGGTGGTAAACTAAGGACGGGTGATGG
>NZ_CALXGA010000038.1 GCF_944387725.1 uncultured Intestinimonas sp.
CAAGGAAAAATTGCGCCGTCCAGGGGACAAAAGACCCGCCGGTTGGGCATGTTGACATTTTTCAAACAAGCCCTAGGACTGGCTTCTGAGCTGCTCCCCGGAGAGGCCCTCTTGGGCCAGCAGGTTTTCCATGACGGTGATGTCGGCGGAGATGTCCAGGGCCTCGTCGGCAAAGAGGGCGTCCAGCTGCTTGTCGAAGGCGCGCACCACCGTGTCCATCATGGTCTCGATCTTGCCCATGGCGCCGTCGATGTTCTCCCCGGAGATGCCGGCGGAGCCCATGCGGTCGTAAGCGTTGAGGAGCTTGAGGGTGGTGGGCAGGTAGTAGTTTAGGAGCTTGCGGATCTGGGGGAGCTTTTTGGGGTGCTCCACCACATAGGCGATGATCTTTTTGGTGGTGGCCTCCAGGTGGTCGATCTGGGCCGAGACGGTGGGGTCCTCGATGGCGTCGTTGAGCCGCCGCATCTCCGAGACCGCCCGGTCCCGCTCCTGGATGAGGGCGTCGATCTCCGGGTCCCCGGCGGAGACGTTCTGTTCCGGCTCCTGGGCCCTGGGGGGCGGCTGGGGGGCCTGCCTGGGCTCGGGTTCCGGCGTCTCGTAGACCCGGTCGGGGCACAGGGCCCGGGCCAGCAGGTAGGCCAGCACCGAGGCCAGGGCCGCCGCGATATAGTGGATGGGCCGGTACAGGGGCAGGAAGAGCCCGAAGACCAGCCATACCGCCCCCACAGCGTAGATGGGGATCACGGAGCGCTTTACTTTTTTTGCCATGACTGCCTCCTTGGAGCGCCGCTCCGAAGCGGGCCGCCGGAGGGGCTCCGGGGCCGGCGGGAAGTTCCAGAATCACAGGGTGAGATGAATTTATTGTACTCTCCTTCCCCCGGCCGTGTCAATGGCCGCGGCATTGACACGGAGGAGAAAAATCATTATGATATAGAAAGTTCACAATTTCCTCTTAGGAGCAAGGGAGCGATGGTCCAATGATGACATTAGAAGATTTCAAGGCCGCCCGAGGCGTCCTCTCCGGCGTAATTACAGATACCCGCCTGGTCTACTCTCCGGCCTTCTCCAAGGCCACGGGGAATCAGGTCTACATCAAGCCGGAAAACATGCAGGTCACCGGGGCCTATAAAATCCGGGGGGCCTGCTACAAGATCAGCACCCTCACCCAGGAGGAGAAGGAGAAGGGCCTCATCACCGCCTCCGCCGGCAACCACGCCCAGGGGGTGGCCTACGCCGCCCAGGCCGCCGGGGTGAAGGCCACCGTGGTGATGCCCACCACAACCCCCCTGGTGAAGGTCAACAACACCAAGGACTACGGGGCCCAGGTCATCCTCCGGGGGGCCGTCTTCGACGACGCCGCCGACCTGGCGGCGCGGCTGGCCCAGGCCGAAGGGTACACCTACATCCACCCCTTTAACGACCCCGTGCTGGCCACCGGCCAGGGGACCATCGCCTACGAGATTTTCTCCGACCTGCCGGAGGTGGATATCATCCTGGTGCCCATCGGCGGGGGCGGACTGGCCTCCGGGGTGGCCACCCTGGCCAAGCTCCTCAACCCCGGGGTGAAGGTCATCGGCGTGGAGCCCGCCGGGGCGGCCTCCATGAAGGCCAGCCTGGAGGCCGGACACATCGTCACCCTGGACAAGGTGGAGACCATCGCCGACGGCGTGGCCGTCAAGACCCCCGGAGACAAGATTTTCCCCTATATCCAGCAGAACCTGGACGACATCCTCACCATCGACGACAGCGAGCTGGTGGACGCCTTCCTGGACATGATGGAAAAGCATAAGATGATTGTGGAGAACGCCGGGCTGCTGTCCATCGCCGCCCTGCGCCACCTGGACTGCCGGGGAAAGAACGTGGTGCCCATCCTCTCCGGGGGCAACATGGACGTCATCACCGTCTCCTCCCTGGTCCAGCACGGCCTGGTGGGCCGGGGGCGGGTCTTCACCTTCTCGGTGCAGCTCCCCGACCGCCCCGGCGAGCTGGTGCGGGTGGCCGAGATTGTGGCCGAGCTCAACGGCAACATCATCCGCCTGGACCACAACCAGTTTGTCAACATCAACCGCCAGAGCGGCGTGGAGCTTCGGGTGACCCTGGAGGCCTTCGGGCTCGTCCACAAGGCGGAGATCCTGGCCGCCCTGCGGGACGGGGGCTACGGCGTCCGGGAGGTCCCCACCACCAGCGTGTGAGCCCCCGCCGGGCTCCGGCCCCCGCCTGCAAGCTGGGGGCCATGCCCTGCCGCCCGGTGCGCATCGGGCTGATTGACACCTTTTTGATCACCTGTGCCGCCCGCCGGAGGCGGACCTCCGGCGGGCGGCTATCTTCATGCGGCGGGCCGCCGGGTCGTCGCCTCCGGACCGGGGGACGGCGTGGGGCCGCCATGTCTGGGCGCACGATGGCGCGCCCTGGGGAGGCCGGCGGCTGTCCCGGGACCAGGACCCAATCCCAAAAGACCGGGCCACGTTCCGCTTGCCGTATCCTATGCCGCAGGAGCCCGGCCGGTGTTCCCCCGCCGGGCGTGTCCGCCGCTTTGCAGCGGACACGGCACATCCTATCATACCCCACCCGCCTTAATTTTCCCGTCAGGAGGCATGAAAAAATGATTAAAATCGCCCCCTCCATCCTCTCCGCCGATTTCTGCAATTTGGAACGGGACATCCAGCGGGTCTCCTCCGCTGACTGGCTCCATGTGGACGTGATGGACGGCATGTTTGTCCCCAACCTCACCATCGGGCCGCCGGTGGTCCAGTCCATCCGGGCCCGCACGGAGATGTTCCTGGACGTCCACCTGATGGTGGAAAAGCCCGTGCGGCTGGTGGATGCCTTTGCCAGGGCGGGGGCCGACCTCCTCACCGTCCACCTGGAGGCCGACATGCCCCCGGCCATCCACGCCGCTCTGGCGGAGATGGACCGGCTGGGGGTGAAGAAGGGCATTGCCCTCCGGCCCATCACCGCCGCCGAGGCGGTGATCCCATACCTCTGTGAGGCTCAGGCAGACCTCATTCTGGTGATGACGGTGGAGCCCGGCTTTGGCGGACAGCCGTTCCTGGCCGGCCAGCTCCCCAAGATCCAGGCCGTCCGGCGGTATATCCAGCGCTACCGGCCGGAGTGCCGCCTGGAGGTGGACGGGGGCATCCACCCCGCCACCGCCCGGCAGGCCGCGGAGGCCGGGGCCGATGTGCTGGTGGCGGGCTCCGCCGTCTACAGCGCCCCGGACCCCGCCGCCGCCATCGCCGCCCTGCGGGGCTGAAGCTGCCAGGAGGTAATAAGCATGGAGTATTTTCCCCCCGCTCTGGAGCGACTCACCGAGCAGTTTGCCAAGCTGCCCGGGGTGGGCCGCAAGAGCGCCCAGCGGCTGGCCTTTTTCGTCCTCTCCCTGCCGGAGGAGGACGCCCGGGACTTTGCCGACGCCATTGTGGCGGCCAAGACCTCCATCTCCCTGTGTCCGGTATGCCGGAACTTCACCGAGGGAGAGGGCCCCTGCGCCGTCTGCCGCAGCCCCAAGCGGGACCCAGGGGTCATCTGCGTGGTAGCCGACCCCAAGGACGTCATCGCGCTGGAGCGCTCCCGGGAGTATGAAGGCCGCTACCACGTCCTCCACGGGGTCATCTCCCCCATGAACCATGTGGGACCCGACGACCTCCACATCAAGGAGCTGGTGGAGCGGGTGGCCGCCGGCGGGGTCCGGGAGGTCATCATGGCCACCAACCCGGACACCGAGGGGGAGGCCACCGCTATGTACCTGGCCCGGCTCCTGCGGCCCTTTGGGGTGAAGGTCACCCGGCTGGCCTACGGCATCCCTGTAGGGGGACACCTGGAGTACGCCGACGATGCCACCCTCATGCGGGCCCTGGAGGGCCGGCGGGAGATCTGAGCCGGGGCGGACCTCCTCCCCGGCGTGTAAAAAGACGCGGAGCCCTGCCGTCCGGCGGCGGAGGCTCCGCGTCTTTTTGCTTTCCTTGGAGACCTTGGGCCTACTCCGCCGCCTCCAGAAGCTGGCGGGTGTAGGGGTGCCGGGGGTGGGCGAAGAGCTCCTCCACCGTGTTCTCCTCCACGATTTGGCCGTGGCGCATCACCAGCACCCGGTTACAGAGCTGGTAGACGACGTTCAGGTCGTGGCTGATGAAGAGGTAGCTTAAGTCGTACTCCCGCCGCAGGTCCACCAGCAGCCGGAGGATCTGGGCCTGAATGGTGACGTCCAGGGCGCTCACCGGCTCGTCGGCCACCACCAGCCTGGGCCGGGCAATGACGGCGGCGGCGATGGAGACCCGCTGGCGCTGCCCCCCGGAGAGCTCCCAGGGGCGGCGGCCGGCGCAGGCGGCCTCCAGACCTACCCGCTCCAGCAGCTCGGCCACCCGGGCCTCCCGCGCCGCCCGGTCCCGGACCCCCGCCGCCCGAAGGGGCTCGGCCAGGGTCCAGCCGATGGTCCGGGCGGGGTTGAGACTGCTGAAGGGGTCCTGAAAGACCATCTGGGGCCGCCGGGAGTGGTGGATGATCTCCCCCTCGTAGCCGGGGAGCATCCCCACAATGGCCCGGGAGAGGGTGGTCTTGCCGCAGCCGGACTCCCCCACCAGCCCCAGAATCTCCCCCTGGCAGAGGGTGAAGCTCACGTCCCGGATCACCCGCCGGGGGGAGCGCCGGCCCAGGAGGCCGCCGCTGGGGCCGTAATCGCAGCTCAAATGCCGGACCTCCAGCAAGGGCTCCCGGCTCATAAGGACGCCTCCTCTCCCGGCTCCTCCGGCAGCAGCCGCCGGTCCCGGGTGGGGATGGCGGCGATGAGCTGCCGGGTGTAGTCCTCCCGGGGGGCCCGGAAGAGCGCCTCCGCCGTGTCGGTCTCCACAATCCGGCCCCGGCGCATCACCGCCACCCGCCGGCAGAGCTTGCGCACCACATGGAGGTCGTGGCTGATGAAGAGGATGGCCATGTGGGTTTCCCGGTTGAGCTTTTTCAGCAAAGCGAGAATCTGGGCCTGGATGGTGACGTCCAGGGCGGTGGTGGGCTCGTCGGCCAGCAGCAGCTTGGGGCGGCTGACGATGGCGGCGGCGATCATCACCCGCTGGAGCATCCCGCCGGAGAGCTCGTGTGGGTACTTCCGGCACAGGGCCTCCGGGTCGGGGAGCTCGGCCTGGGCCATGGCCTCCAGGGCCCGCTGCCGCCGCTCCCCGGCGGACAATCGGGTGTGGGCTCGGAGGCTCTCCTCCACCTGGGGGCCGATGCGGCGCACCGGGTCCAGGCTGGTCATGGGCTCCTGGAAGACCACCGCGAGCTCGCTGCCCTGGACGGCGCGGAGCTGGGCCTCGGTGCAGTGGAGGAGCTCCCGGCCCGCCAGGGTGACGCTGCCGGATGCCTCGGTCTGCCGCCGGGGGAGGAGGCCGCTGACGGCCATGGCGGTGACGGTCTTGCCGCTGCCGCTCTCCCCTACCAGGCCCAGAATCTCCCCCTCCTCCAGGGAGAAGGAGACCCCGTCCACGGCGCAGCGGCCCGGGGCGGCGCGGTGGAAGCGGACCCGCAGGTCCCGTACGGATAACAGTTCTGCCATATGGGTCCCTCCTTATCCGCTCCGGCGGGAGCGCTGCTGGAGCCCCTCGCTGAGCAGGCTGAAGCCCAGAATCATCAGCACCATGGTCCCCCCCACCCCCAGGGCGTACCAGGGGGCGCTGCCCAGATAGGTCTGGCTGTCGCTGAGCATGGAGCCCAGGCTGGGCTGGGTGGGCTGAACGCCGATGCCCAGGTAACTCATGCTGGCCTCGCTGAGGATGGCGTTGTTAAAGCCGATGGTGAGGGCGGGCAGGAGCACCGACCGGGTGTTGGGGAGGATGTGGCAGAAGAGGATGCGGACATTCCCCACCCCCATGAGCCGGGCGGAGCGGATGTAGTTTAGGTCCCGGCACCGGGCGAACTCCCCCCGGACCACCCGGGCAAAGCTGGGAATGAAGAGAATGCCCAGGGCCAGGACCACATTGGAGGCCCCCTTTCCCATCACGCTGACGATGACCAGGGCCAGCAGGAAGCTGGGGAAGGCGGTGATGGCGTCGCACACCCGGGTGAGCACCAGGTCGGGGAGACCGCCGAAGTAGCCGCACAGGGCCCCAATCAGGGTCCCGGCGGCGCAGCCGATGGCCACCACCCCCACGGCGATGAGGAAGGAGGTCCCCGCCCCCTCCAGCACCCGGCTGAAGATGTCCCGGCCGAAGTTGTCGGTGCCCAGCAGGTGGGCCGGGGAGGGGGGGCAGGTCATGGCGGCGGGGTCCATGGCGCTGGGGCTGTAGGGAGTCCAGACCAGACCCACCAGAATGAGGAGAGTCATCACCAGGGTGATGGCCCCGCCAAGATAGAAAAAGGCGTTTCCTTTTGGTTGCTGTCTCATAGGGCGGAACCTTCTTTCAGCGCAGCCGGATGCGGGGATCCGCCGCCTGGTAGAGCAGGTCGGCCACGAAGTTTACCGCCACAATCCAGGCCGCCAGGATGACCACGATGGCCTGGACCACAGGGAAGTCCCGGTTGGAGATGCTGGAGAGCAGCAGCCGGCCTACCCCGGGAATGGTGAAGACCTGTTCGATGACGATGCTGCTGGTCATGATTTCCGCAGCGGAGACCGCCAGGAAGGTGATGACGGGGAGGAGGGCGTTTTTCAGCACATGCCGCCGGAGGACGGCCCACCGGGTCAGGCCCCGGCTCCGGGCGGTGCGGACGTAGTCCTCCCCCAGCTGGCTGAGGATGGAACCCCGGAGCATTTTCACCGTCATGGCCACCCGGGGCAGGGCCATGGACAGGGCGGGGAGGACCAGGTAGGACAGGAAGGCCCCCCAGTCCTGGGTGTAGGAGACGAAATCCCCGGGCACAAAGACCCGGAGGACGGTGCCGAAGAGGTAGCAGACCAGAATGCCCACAAAGAAGGGCGGGACGCTCATGACCACCTGGTCCAGGGCGGCCACCAGCTTATCCAGGGCCGGACTGCGGACGCTGCCGGCCAGGATGCCCAGAGGGATGGACAGGGCGATGGTGAAGAGGAAGGACATCAGGGCCAGCACGCCGGTGATGACCAGCTTCTCCCCCAGCAGGCCGGACACCGGCAGGCGGTAGTTGTAACTCTCCCCCATGTCTCCGGTGAGGAAGCTGGTGAGCCAGTCCCAGTAGCGCACCAGGGCGGGCCGGTCCAGCCCCAGCTCGGCCCGGAGCGCCGCCCGGGCCTCCTGGGATGCCTCGGTGCCCAGCAGGTCGGTGGTGGGGTCGCCGGGGATGATCTGAAAGGCCAGGAAGGCGAGGAGGGAGACAATGAACAATGTAATAATGAGAGTGATGAGTTTTTTCGCGGCAAAGCTCACGCTCCCCGCCTCCTCTCGGCTGTAGAATCAGGGGTTTGGGCGCCTGCGCGGGGAGATCACGCCGCGAAGCGCAGCAGGGACATGTCGATGACGTACAGGGGGTAGAACTGGAAGCCCTCCAGGGCCGGGTTCAGGGCCACGAAGTCGGCCAGGTCCTGGAGATAGACGTTGGCTGCCGTGTCGCTGAGGATTTGCAGGCACTCCTTGTAGTAGGCGGTCTGCTGGGCGTCGTCTACCGTGGTCTGGGCGGCGGCGTAGGCCGCGTCATAGTCCGGGTTGTTGTAGTTAATCATGTTTTTGTCGTCGTCGGAGACCCACCGGGCCAGCATCCCGCTGGCGGCCAGAATGCTGGAGTCGAAGCCCACCACGGTGGCCTCGAAGTTCCGGCCCGCGTACACGTCCTCCAGCCAGGTGTTCCAGTCCACCAGATTGATCTCCGCCGTGACGCCCACCGCAGAGAGCTGCTCGGCCAGCACCACCGCCGTGTCCACATGGGGCTGGTAGTTGCTGGGCACCGTGATGGTAAAGGAGAAGCCGTCTGGGTAGCCGGCCTCGGTCAGCAGCTCCTGGGCCCGCTGGGGGTCATGGGGGTAGGCGCCGGCCAGGCTGGGGTCGAAATACTTGGTGAAGGCCGGGTACATGGAGGAGCCCACCTTGGTGCCGTGGCCGTCGGCGGTGAGGGCCAGCATGGCGTCCACGTCCACCGCGTAGCACAGTGCCTGCCGCACCCGCTCGTCGGTGAAGGGCTCCACGGCGTTGTTGAGGTACATGGCCTGCACCAGGTTCATGGTGCCCTCCAGGACGTTGTAGCCGTTGGTGAGGTTGCTCACCTGGTCGGAGGTGAGGTGGGCCACCAGGTCCAGGGAGCCGCTGTTCAGGGCGGTGAAGAGGGCGTTGGCGTCCTCAAAGATCCGGTAGGTCACCCGGTCCAGGTAGGCCGGCGCGCCGTAGTACTCCGTATGCTTTTCCAGGATGATGTTCTCCTGGACGCTGCGGGAGAGGAACCTGAAGGGGCCGGTGCCCACAGGCTGGGTGGCCTGCTGGTCGTAGCCGGCGGGGACGATGTAGACGCTGGCCACATAGCTGAGGAAGTCGGGGTTAGGGGCGCTGAGGGTCATGGTGATCTGGTTTCCGTCCACCGACGTATCCGTGACAGCAGAAAGCGCCTCCACCACGGCGGAAGTCACCGAGGTAGCGGCGCAGGTTTCAAAAGAGTAGAGCACGTCTTCGGTGGTGCAGGTCTCGCCGTTGTGGAAGACTACACCGTCCCGGAGGGTGAAGGTGTAGGTCAGACCGTCCTCCGAGACGCTGACGTCGGAGGCCACGGCGTTGACATAGCTGCCGGACGAGTCGGGCTTGACAAGGCCCTCGAAGACGTTGAACATGACCTCTCTAGTTCCTGCGGCCGTCATTTGATACGGGTCAAGACTATTATCCAGGTCCTGGGCGATGCCCACGGCGATCTCATTTCCGTGGTCCCCGCCGGAAGAAGGGGTCGTTTCGTCGCTGGGGGCGGGCGTCTGGTTCGTTGCTCCTCCGCAGGCGCTGAGTGAACACGTCAGAGCGGCCGCCGCCAGGAAAACGGCAAGAATGCGTTTTTTCATTGCGATTCTCCTTCCGCCGCCAGTGGGCGGCGTTACAACAAAATAACTGCTTCTCCCATTATTAAATTGCCGGGTCCTATTGTAGAGCATCTCCCGGAAAATTACAAGAGTTATTTTTCTCCCTGCAAAAATTTCCCTTCCCATACAAAAGGCCTCCGGCGCATACCCATGATTTAATCCTTTTTTAATATTCTTCCCAGGGTTCTTTTCAGACTTTTATCCTATACTACAAGCACAGTAAAGAAAAGAAGGAGAGATCCCTCATGAACGAACCCAAAAAGCTCTACCGGACCGAGCACGGCGCCGCCATGCTGGCCGGGGTCTGCGGCGGTGTGTCCGAATACTTCAACCTGGACCCCAGCGTGGTCCGCCTGGTGTGGGCAGCCCTGTGCTGCCTCTGGGGCACCGGCGTGGTCCTCTACCTGGTGGCCGCTGTGGTCCTGCCCAAAAAGAGCCAGGTTTACCCCGGCTACTGAGTCCCCGGCGCGGGCCTCCGTTCCGTATGGGAGGGCCGGGCGGCATTTCTGATATGTTCCCTCCATGAGAGGCAGTGAAAAAATAAAAGCACGGTCAAACATGGAGGGAGCATATCAGCCAGCGGCCCGGCCCAAGGTTGTCAAAAAGGTGTAGATTGGCAGGACACGCACCGGGAGCGTGCGAAAAGGGGGGCGGAGAGCCCCCCTTTTCCGTGCAGCCGGAAACGTTACGGGGCGCGGTTTTTGCGCTTCTCCCCTTGCGCACCGCCGCCGGGCGTGATACACTAGCTGACATACCAAGCCGTCCGGGGCAGCGCCGGCCGGCGGAGGAGCGGGGTCCTGCCGCCCACTGTGACCCCTGCTTGGAAAGGAGGCTTCGTGCCATGATCGAAATCCGTCCGGCCAGGCCGGAGGAGATCCCCCGCCAGAAGGAGATTTGGAAGCGGGCCTTCGGCGATGAGGACGCCTATATCGACTACTTCTATGACCACCAGGACGTAAGCCAGGTCCTCCTGCTGCTGGAGGACGGGGTAATCTGGACCATGAGCGCCTGTTTGCCCGCCACCCTGACCCTTCCGGAGGGGCAGTCCGTCCCCTCGGCCTACCTGTATGCCCTGGCCACCCACCCAGACGCCCGGAAGCGGGGCTACGGGCGGTTTATGGTGCGCTATGTGGACTTCTACCTCAAGGAGCGGGGGATGGCCTGCGTCACCACGGTCCCCGCAGAGCCCTCCCTCCACCGCTACTTCGCCTCCACCGGCTATACCGAGTGCTTCGCCCTGCGGAAGGTGGAGCTCCTCTCCGATATGACCGGCTCCCCCGCCCCCGAAGACGCCCTGGTGCCCGCCGGCCCGGCGGAGTACGACGCCATCCGGGAGCGGCTTTTGGCCGGGAGCCTCCACATCTCCTACGGAGAGGGGCTCATCGCCTACCAACAGGGGATTTCCCAAATGGCCCGGGCGAACCTCTACCGGCTCACCGCCGGCGGAGAGACCGGGGTGGCCGCCGCCGAGTACCTGGACGACGAGACCGTCCTGGTCAAGGAGCTCGTTCTGCCCCCCAAGGCCATGGCCGGCGGGGCCGCCCTGCTGGCGGCGGAGCTCCCCGGCCGGCGCTATCACATCCGCACCCCCGCCCACTGGGAGGGCCTGCCGGGCAGCTACCTCCAGCCCTACGGCATGGTGAAGTGGTACGACCCCGCCCTGGAAAAGGAGTGGCTGGACCAGCGCCGGGCCTACCTGGGCCTGGGCTTCGACTGAGTGTTTCCCGCCCTTTGGAAGGCGGACGGTCTGGGGCCGTCCGCCTTTTCCTTCCGGCGGGGGAACCCCTCCCCGCCCTGGGCCGTGAAAAAATTTTCCTGCCCCCCATCTGGAGAGAAAGGACCCTTTGCGGGGCACACTTCCATCAGAACCCGCAGGATGCCGCGGAGATGGGAGGGAGAACATGGCGCGTGAAATCCTCAAGCGGATCGGGACGGCGGCGCTCACCGTCTTTGCGGTGGCCACCCTGACCTTTTTCCTCACCCGGGCGGTGCCGGGAAACCCTTTTCTCAGCGAGAAGAACCCGCCCCAGGCGGTGCTGGACGCCCTCAATGAGAAGTACGGTCTGGACCAGCCCCTCTATGTCCAGTATGTCAAGTACCTGGGCAACCTCCTCCGGGGAGACCTGGGGGTGTCGGTGAAGCTGCAAAAGGACTACCCCGTGGCCAGAATCATCGGGGAGATGTTCCCCGTCTCGGCCGCCATCGGCTTTTTTGCCCTGCTTTGGGCGGTGCTCCTGGGGGTGCCCCTGGGGTGCCTGGCGGCCTACCGGCGGGGGCGGGGGACCGACAGTGCCCTGCAGGTGGTGTGTACCTTGGGGGTCTCCCTGCCCTCTTTTGTGGTGGCCAGCCTCCTCCTCTTCGCCTTCTGCGGCGGCATCGCTGGGTGGAAGCTCTTTCCCACCCTCTTCCAGGCCGGAGACTGGAGGAGCTATGTCCTCCCCTGCTTCTCCCTGGGCTTTTACCCCATGTGCTATATCGCCCGGCAGTCCAGGGCCTCCATGCTGGATGCCCTGGGCCAGGACTATATCAAGACCGCCCGGGCCAAGGGCCTGCGCACGGGGCGGATTCTCTTCAAGCACGCCCTCCGCAACGCCCTGCTGCCGGTGCTCACCTATCTGGGGCCCCAGGTGGCCTTCACCCTGTGCGGCGGCTTTGTGGTGGAGACCGTCTTCACCATCCCCGGCCTGGGCCGGTACTTCGTCCAGTCCATCAGCAGCCGGGACTACCCCGTCATCCTGGGTACCACCCTCTTCCTGGCCTCCTTCCTCGTCGGCATGAACCTGCTGGTGGACCTCCTGTATCAGGCGGTGGACCCCCGCATCCGCCTGGGAAGGGAGGCGGCCTGACATGGCAGACCATAAACATCCCCGTCCCCCCTGGGGCTCCCTTCAGCTCCGGGCGGGGGACATTCTGGCCTGGGGGGAGCTGACGCCGGAGGACTTCCGCCCCGCCGGATCGCCCGAAGCCACAGCCCCCCTGCGGCCGGGCCCGGAGGGCTCCTACCGGCGGGACGCCTGGCGGCGGTTCCGGGGCAACCGGGCCGCCCTGGGGGCCCTGGCGGTGCTCCTGCTCCTGGTCCTCTTCGCCCTCGCCGGGCCCCTGGTGGTCCCCTACGGCTACGCTCAGTTCCACGCCGGGGCGGAGAATCTGCCCCCCTATCACTACGCCCTGGCCGACCAGGAGCGCCTGGAGGCCGAGCTCTCCCGCCGGGCCCAGGCCGCCCCGGACCCGGAGGAGGCGGTGGAGCGGGCTCTGGCGGAGGCCCAGGCCCGGGGGGAGACCCTCACCGCTGTGGACCTGGCCCGCATCCGGGCTGAAGCCCGGGCCGCCCAGAGCCAGGGGGCGGTCAGCGAGGCCCAGGTCCGCCGGGAGCTGGGTATCCGGCCCCGGCTGGGGGGCTACTCCCGGGAGGATCTGGAGCGGAAGGCGGCGGGGGAGGCCGTCTTCCCCCACCTCTTCGGCACCGACCGCTACGGCCGGGACATTCTGGTCCGGGTCATGGTGGGGACCCGGGTGTCCATGCTGGTGGGCCTCTCAGCCGCCGCCCTGGTGCTGGTCATCGGGGCCCTCTACGGGGCGGTCTCCGGCTACTGCGGGGGGCGGGTGGACGCCGTGATGCAGCGCATTGTGGAGGTCATCTATTCCATTCCCGAGGTGCTGGTGATCCTCCTGCTCTCCACCGTGCTGGGGGACGCCCTGCTCGCCTACGCCAACACCCACACGGGCCTTCTGGCCCGGGCCGTCCCCCTGCTGGGGAAGAACCTCATTTCCATGTTCCTCTCCTTCGGCCTGCTCTACTGGGTCACCATGTCCCGGATCATCCGGGGGCAGGTCCTCCAGCTCAAGGGCCAGGAGTATGTCACCGCCGCCCGGGCCCTGGGGGCCTCGGGGGCCCGGATCATCCGGCGGCACCTGCTGCCCAACTGCATCGGGCAGATTGTGGTGACCACCTGCCTTCAGATTCCCTCGGCCATCTTTCTGGAGTCCTTTCTCTCCTTTCTGGGGGTGGGGGTCACCACCCCCCTGACCAGCCTGGGCTCCCTGGCCTCCGAGGCTCTGGAGGGCCTTTGGAGCTACCCCTACCGCCTGATCTTCCCGGCGGTGATCCTCAGCGCCATGATTCTCTCCTTCAACCTGGTGGGGGACGGCCTCCGGGACGCCCTGGACCCCAGGCTGAAACGCTAGACCGGAAGGAGGCCAAGCCATGCGGCTGCAGCAGACCCCCGCCCCCCCGCCGGAGGGGCGGCCCCTCCTGGAGGTCCGGGATCTCCGGGTCTCCTTCTTCACCCCCGCCGGGGAGGTCCGGGCGGTGCGGGGCATCACCTACCAGGTGGACTACGGGGAGGTGGTGGGCATTGTGGGGGAGTCTGGCTCCGGCAAGAGCGTGGAGGCCTACGCCATTATGGGCCTCCTCCAGCCTCCGGGCCGGGTGGTGGGGGGGGCCGTCACCTTCGAGGGGGAGGACGTCCTCGCCTTCTCCCCCCGGGCCCTCACCACCTTCCGGGGGGGGCGGGCAGCCATGATCTTCCAGAACCCCATGACCAGCCTCAACCCGGTCTACTCCGTGGGGGAGCAGCTCATGGAGGCCCTCCGGGCCCACCAGAAGGCGGCCTCCCGGCGGGAGGCCGCCCAGCGGGCCGCCGGGATGCTGGAGCGGGTGGGCATCCACAACCCGGAGCGGCGGATGCGCCAGTACCCCCACGAGCTCTCCGGCGGGATGCGGCAGCGGGTGATGATCGCCATGGGCCTCATCTGCCACCCCAAGCTCCTCATCGCCGACGAGCCCACCACCGCCCTGGACGTCACCATCCAGGCCCAGATTCTGGAGCTGATGAAGGACCTCCAGCGGCAGACCGGCATGGGCATCCTCTTCATCACCCACAACCTGGGGGTGGTGGCCGAGCTGTGCCACAAGGTCTGTGTCATGTACGCCGGCAAGCTGGTGGAGCAGGGCGCGGTGGATGACATCTTCTACCGCCCCGGCCACCCCTACACCGAGGGGCTGCTGCGCTCCATGCCCCGGCTGGATGACCAGGAGCGCCGGCGGCTCATCCCCATCCAGGGCACCCCGGTGGACCTGCTGGACCCGCCGGCGGGCTGTCCTTTCGCCCCCCGGTGCCCCCACGCCATGGAGGTCTGCCTGGGCCGGATGCCGCCCTATGTGGAGCTGGGGCCGGGTCACCGCTCCGCCTGCTGGCTCCGAGTCCGGGAAGGACTGAGCACGTCCCCCGCCGGGGGAGAGGAGGCTTCCCATGGCTGAGCACGACATCCTGCTCCAGGTGGAGCACCTGACCAAATACTTTCCCCTCAAGGGCCAGCCCGGACCAGGCATCCGGGCGGTGGAGGACGTGTCCGTTACCCTCCGCCGGGGGGAGACCCTGGGGCTGGTGGGGGAATCCGGCTGCGGCAAGACCACCCTGGGCCGTACCATTTTGCGCCTCCACGAGCCCACCTCCGGGGCCATTGTCTACGACGGGGTCCCCCTCTACCGGCGGGACTACCCCTTTCAGCCCAACGAGCGGGGGGAACTGGTAAAGCGCTCCGTCCCCAGGGCCCAGGCCGTGGACATGCTCCCCTACCGCCGGAGGATGCAGATCATCTTCCAGGACCCCTCCGCCTCCCTGGACCCCCGGATGACGGTGGGGGAAATCGTGGGGGAGGCCCTGGACATCCACAAGCTGTGCCGGGGCAGGGCCCAGCGGGCGGCGCGGATTCGGGAGCTGCTGAGCATGGTGGGCCTGAACCCCGAGCACGCCGGCCGCTACCCCCATGAGTTCTCCGGCGGACAGCAGCAGCGGGTGGGCATCGCCCGGGCCCTGGCGGTGGAGCCGGAATTTATTGTCTGCGACGAGCCCATCTCCGCCCTGGATGTGTCCATCCAGTCCCAGGTGGTGAACATGCTGGAGGACATGCAGGCCCAGCTGGGCCTCACCTACCTCTTCATCGCCCACGATCTGAGCGTGGTGCGCCACATCTCCCGGCGCATCGGGGTCATGTACCTGGGGGCTCTGGTGGAGCTCTCCGAGAGCTGGGAGCTCTGCCGCCGCCCCCTCCACCCCTACACCCAGACTCTCCTCTCCGCCGTGCCGGTGCCCGACCCGGAGCGCGCCCGGAGCCGCCAGCGGATGGTCCTCCAGGGGGACATCCCCTCTCCCATCCACCCCCCCGCCGGGTGCCGCTTCCACACCCGCTGCCCCTACGCCGCCGGGCGATGCCGGAAGGAGGTCCCCCCCTTCCGGGAGCACACCCCCGGCCACTGGGCGGCCTGTCACCTGCTGGGAGGGGATAATCCCTCCGCTCCGGTGGAAAGCTAACACCGCCGCGTCCGCTGCTTCGCGGACGCGGCGATTTTTTGGAGGAGGGAAGGACAATGAACCGAGTACGACTCCCGGCGGGGGTCCTGGCCGGGGCGCTGGTCCTGGGGGCCCTGGCGGGCTGCGGCGGCGGGGAGATCGGGGCGGGTTCCTCCGGGGGCCTGGACCTGCGGGTGTGCATCGCCTCCGAGCCGGCCACCCTGGACCCCGCCAAGAACTCCACTCTGGACGGCTCCATCCTGGCCCAGCACCTCTTCGAGGGCCTCATGCGCTGGGAAAACAGCGGCGAGGCGGTGGAGGGGGCCCGGGGCCTCTACCGGGCCCGGCTGGCCCCGGGCCAGGCCCAGCGTTATGAAAAGACGGTCCACGACGACGGCGCCGTCACCTATACCTTCACCTTGCGGGAGGGGCTGCGGTGGTCCGACGGGGCCCCCCTCACCGCCGGAGACTTTGTCTACGCCTGGCGGCGGCTGGCCGACCCCGCCACCGCCGCCGACTACTGCTACCTGATCGACATGGTCTCCGGCTACGAAGCCGTCAACAGCGGGGCGGCGGAGCCCGCCGCCCTGGGGGTCTCGGCCCCGGATGACCGGACCTTCGTGGCGGAGCTGACCTACGACTGCCCCTACTTCCTGGAGATCTGCGCCTTTCCCGCCACCCTGCCGGTGCGGGAGGACGTGGTGGAGGCCGACCCAGACGGCTGGACCCACGACGCCGCCACCTACCTCAGCAACGGCCCCTACCGCCTGGCTCAGTGGCGGCACAATTCCCGCATCGTCCTGGAGCGCAATCCCAGCTACTACGCCGCCGGGGGCCTGGGGCCTGAGACCATCACCTTCCAGCTCATGGACGACGCCGCCGCTATCCTCTCGGCCTACCGCTCCGGGGACCTGGACTTCATCAAGAGCGTCCCGGTGGACGAGATCCCCGCCCTGCTCGCCAACGGGGATTTGAGCGTAGTGGACCAGGTGGGGACCTACTATGTCTCCTACAACACACAGCGAGCCCCCTTTGACGACTGGCGGGTGCGCAAGGCCTTCACTCTGGCCATGGACAGCCGCTACCTGGTGGAGCGCGTCACCCAGACCGGCCAGATCCCCGCCAACGCCTTCGTGCCCTACGGCGTCCCCGACGCCGACCCGGAGGGGGAGGACTTCCGCACGGTGGGGGGCGGCTACTGGGCAGCTCCCGACACCCCGGAGCAGTACGCCGCCAACGTGGCCGAGGCCCAGGCCCTCCTGGCTCAGGCGGGCTATCCCGGCGGCGAGGGCTTCCCGGTGGTGGTCTACAGCTACAACAACGACCCCAGCCATGAGGCCATCGCCCAAGCCCTTCAGCAGCAGTGGCAGAGCGCCCTGGGGGTCACCGTCACCCTGGAGAGCGGCGACTGGTCGGCTTTCCTGGCCGACCGCAAGGCGGGGAACTACCAGATCGCCCGGAACGCCTGGGTGGCCGACTACAGCGACCCCTGCTGCTTTTTGGACCTGTGGCGCTCCGGCGGCGGCAACAACGATGCCCAGTACGCAAACCCAGACTACGACGCCCTCATCGACGCCGCCAAGGCCGCCGCCGACCCAGCTGAGCGCATGGCGCTTCTCCACCGGGCCGAGGACCTCCTGATAGGGGAGGACTGGGTTCTGGGACCCATCTATTTCTACACCCAGACCTACCTTCTGGCCCCGGATCTGGACGGGGTGTTCTACACCCCCCTGGGGAACTTCTTCTTCGGAGAAGCCGCCCGAATCTGACAGCCTCCCCGATCCGGCGCTGGTCCGCGCCGGGCCGGGGGGCTTTTTTGGCCCGCCGCACCCTTGACCCCGCCCTCCCGGGGATGGTAAAATAAGGCCTGTTCCATCAGCCGCAAATCGGTTCATTCCCACGCCGCAGCCCCGCTGCGGCGGATTCCGCGGGCAGGAGGGAGGAGGCAGCGATGAAAGCGGTGGTCCACGACATAGATTTACCGGCCCGGGGGCGGCTGCTGGCCGTCAGCGACGTCCACGGCAACCTGCCCTGGCTCCGGGGCCTGCTGGAGCGGGCCCGGTTCTCCTCGGAGGACGCCCTGGTTCTGGTGGGGGATCTGGTGGAGAAGGGGCCGGAGAGCCTGGCCACCCTGCGCTATGTGATCGATCTCTCCCGAACCCACACCGTCTACACCCTATGCGGCAACTGCGACAATCTGGCGGTGGATTTCGTCTACGGCGGCTCCGGCCTGAACCGGGACTTTTACCGCTACTATCTCCGGGTGTGGGGGGAGCGGGCCCTCATCGTCCAGATGGCCCGGGAGGCGGGGCTCCCGGCGGAGTCCCCGGAGGACCTGCCCGCCCTCCGCGCCGGCCTGGCCGGGGCCTTCGCCCCGGAGCTCCAGTTCCTCCGGGGCCTGCCCACCATCCTCACCGCCCCCAACTACGTCTTTGTCCACGGGGGTGTGCCCTCCTACCGGCACATGGAGGCGCTGGACGCCTGGAAGTGCATGAAAAACGACAACTTCCTGGGCCAGGGACACGCCTTCCCCTACTATTGTGTGGTGGGCCACTGGCCGGTGAGCCTCTACCGGGCCGGGGTCCCCTGCTGCGCCCCCCTCATCGACCGGGACCGGAAGATCGCCAGCATCGACGGCGGCTGCGTCCTCCAGGCCGACGGACAGCTCAACGCCCTGGTCCTCCCCCGGGCCGGGGAGGATTTTTCCTGGTATGCCTATGACGACTGCCCCGTGGTCCGGGCCCTGGACGCCCAGGAGGCCAGCCCGGACCCCTTCACCATCCATTGGAGCGACCACGACGTGGAGGTGCTGGAACGGGGGGAGGAGTTCTCCCGCTGCCGCCACTTGAGCACAGGCCGGACGCTCTGGGTCCTCACCAAATATCTCCGGCGGCAGGGGAACCGGACCTGGTGCCGGGATTCCACCGACTACCGCCTGCCGGTCCGGCCCGGCGACCTCCTCTCGGTGGTGGAGGAGACCTCCCGGGGGGTCCTGGCCAAGAAGAACGGATATACCGGCTGGTACGCCGGACGGCTGGAGGCGCTCTGAGGGGGCGCCCGCCTTGTCCAGTCTGCCGTCCAAGCCTGGGCCGCTGTTTTTCGGGAAAAAGCCGACAAATTTTCGGATGGACAGTTGCATTCTTCCATCAAAATGGTATAATTGGGACCAGCGACACTGCCTCATCTTTTAGTTAGTATAATTCAAGGAGGAACACTGCATGGCAAAATTTGTCTATGAATTTTCCGAAGGCAACGGCAGTATGCGGGAGCTGCTGGGCGGCAAGGGCGCCAACCTGGCCGAGATGTCTAATCTGGGTATGCCTGTGCCCCAGGGTTTCACCGTCACCACCGAGGCCTGCACCCAGTACTATAACGATGGCCGCACCATCGCCCCCGAGATCGAGGCGGAGATTATGGAACACCTGGCCAAGCTGGAGGAGAAGACCGGGAAGAAGTTCGGCGACACCGCCAACCCCCTGCTGGTCTCCGTCCGCTCCGGCGCCCGGGCCTCCATGCCCGGCATGATGGACACCATCCTGAACCTGGGCCTCAACGACGTGTCCGTGGAGGGCTTTGCCGCCAAGACCGACAACCCCCGTTTCGCCTACGACTCCTACCGCCGGTTCATCCAGATGTTCTCCGACGTGGTGATGGAGCTGTCCAAGAAGCGCTTCGAGGAGATCATCGACGACCTGAAGGCCAAGAAGGGCGTTAAGGACGACGTGGACCTGGATGCCGGCGATATGAAAGAGCTGGTGAAGCGCTTCAAGGAGTTCTACAAGGCCGAGAAGGGCGAGGAGTTCCCCCAGGACCCCAAGGTCCAGCTCATGGAGGCCGTCAAGGCCGTCTTCCGCTCCTGGGACAACCCCCGGGCCAACGTCTACCGCCGTATGAACGAGATCCCCTACGACTGGGGCACTGCTGTCAACGTCCAGTCCATGGTCTTCGGCAATTCCGGCAACCGCTCCGGCACCGGCGTGGCCTTCACCCGCAACCCCGCCACCGGCGAGAAGGCCCTCTTCGGCGAGTACCTCATCAACGCCCAGGGCGAGGACGTGGTGGCCGGCGTGCGCACCCCCTCCCCCATCTCCAAGCTCCACGAGGAGATGCCCGAGGTCTATGAGCAGTTCTCCAAGATCGCCAACTCCCTGGAGCAGCACTACAAGGACATGCAGGACATGGAGTTCACCATCGAGGACGGCAAGCTCTACATGCTCCAGACCCGCAACGGCAAGCGCACCGCCGCCGCCGCCCTGAAGGTGGCCGTGGACCTGGTGGACGAGGGCATGATCGACGAGAAGGAGGCCGTCTGCCGGGTGGAGCCCAAGCAGCTGGACTCCCTGCTCCACCCCACCTT
>NZ_CALXGA010000039.1 GCF_944387725.1 uncultured Intestinimonas sp.
CTACCGCCCTATACCAACAAGCAACACAAATCCTGCACAGCTCACAGACGTTCTCTATCGAGGAGGAAGCCCCAAACGAATTTGCGGCATTGTTTCAAACCGAAAAAGAGCTTCTCCAAATCCGCTTGCATCTGGATGATGACCTGACCATACAATCCATCCTCAGCAGCGCCAGCGACGAGTGGATTCGTCCTTTTGTATTCGCTGTTTTGATCGCAGCAGATGCTATGCGAGGATATGGTGTATCCGATTGGGACGCAGTCTGTGCAAGCACTTCCTTTATTTCATAAGCAATTCTCATCGCCACTCGAATGGGTGGCGATTTTTTTATGCCTTTTTCAATGGACAGGCAATGCATAGCGGATTTGCACATATTCTTTTCTATATCGTAAAGGAGGATGATACCATGCCGAAAAACGCCCCTGTTGTACGTTGTGTTTTTGAGTCAGCCGAGAGAGCACTGCCGGAGCTTCTGGAAGAGTCCTTTCGGCTGTATCTTCACCGCATCCTTGCCGGATATGGAAAAGTCACGATACAATAATGTCGATGAATGGCCGCTTATCTCAGGAGGTATGGTATGTACTTAGAGATAAGCAACCCCATGGACTACCATGTGGCTTTATACATCAGACTATCAAAGGAGGATGAAAACGAAGGACCATCCCAGAGTGTCCAGAACCAGGAATCTTTGCTGCGGGAGTTTGTTCAACAGCACCGGCTGTCCGTCTTTGATACTTATGTGGATGACGGATGGAGCGGCACCAGTTTTGACCGTCCCAGTTTCCAGCGGATGATTGGCGACATTGAAACAAAAAAGGTCAATATGGTCATCACCAAGGACCTTTCCCGTTTGGGCCGTGATTATATCATGACAGGCCACTATATGGAGCGGTACTTTCCGGAACACCGGGTGCGGTACATCTCCCTGCTGGATGGCATTGATACCGGCGTGGATTCCACGGCCAACGACATTACCCCATTCCGTGCCATCATGAACGACATGTACGCCAAGGACATCTCCAAGAAGATCAAAAGCGTCAAGCGAGATAAGCAGCGGAAGGGGCAGTTCATCGGCGGCAAGCCCATGTACGGATACAAGATGCACCCCACCGAAAAAAACAAGATCGTCATTGACGAGGAAGTGGCTCCGGTAGTGCGGCGTATCTTTGCTTTAGCCCTTTCTGGTATGAGCTGCCGCAAGATTGCGACCACGCTTAATGAAGAAGGCGTCCCCACACCAGCCACCTATTGTGGCTGGAAGGTCGGGAATCCAGGGCCGTACACCGGCCTATGGAGCAGCGAAAGAATCTCCGAAATGCTGAGAAACGAGACCTACATCGGCAATATGGTGCAGGGACGTATGGTGAAGATCAGCTACAAATCTAAAAAGTGTCTGAGGCAATCACCGGAAAACTGGGTGGTAGTGGAAGGAACGCATGAGCCGATCATTGACCCCGAGACTTTTCAGAAGGTACAGATGCTGGTAAACAGCCGCAAACACACCCGAAGCCGGACCTACGACTTCTTGCTGAAAGGACTGATTTTCTGCCACGAGTGCGGCTATCCCATGGCGGTGCTTAACCGCAAGAATGCCGCCGGAGAGGATCGCCTGTTCTTTGTCTGCCGAACCTACCAGCGTTTTACCAAAGCAGGCGTCTGCACTTGTCATTCCATCAAGGAAGAAACGGTGAATGAAGCCGTGCTTGCCAAAGTGCGGGAGGTCTGCCAGGCCTATCTGAATCCTGACCGGCTGCGCCCGATTGCAGAAGAAGCAGTGGAGAACGCCAGCAAGAAGTCCAGCTGTGAAGCGGAGATGCAAGCGCTGCAATCCAAAATCACCGCGCTGACCACCAATCTGGATCAGATGTACATGGACCGACTGAGTGGTCTTCTCTCCGACGAGGACTTTCAGCGCATCTATCAGAAGGTCAAGATGGATCGCACGGTTCTGGAAGATCGGCTGAAGAGCTTACAGGAACAGGAAAAGCAGCCGGTGAACACCGAGGAAAAAGCTAAGGCACTGGTGAAACAGTTTCTGGACTCAGCACTGACCAGTCGGGAACTGCTGGTCAGCCTCATCGAACGGGTTGAGCTGACCGAAGAAAAAGAAATCATCATCAAATTCCGCTTCCACGAGTTGGAGGCGATTTCTTAGAAGGCATCGTTTACAATAGGCGTGTCGCTATGTATCCCGCATTGAAAAGAAAGCCCTCAAGAAGCTTAAGGAGGCCTTTGACCGGCCCCAGCCGCCGGAGGGTCGGCCCTCCTAGTACGCCACCAAGTTAGAAATTGCAGATTGAATTTAGAGCGGAATTTTTACGGAACAAGGCAGAGGACGCGGATGGGTTGACGCCCACCAAGGACGATAACGAAGTGATGCAGAAATTCCGCCGAAAGGCAAACGCAAGTTTCTGGCTTAGTGGAGTACCAGGTCCCACAGGGGTCCGCCGCCCATGGCAGCAAAGCCCGGAACGCCTTGTGAGACAAGGCTTTCCGGGCTTCTCAATAAGATAAAAATTCCCCAGGGTTCCGCACAGCCTGGAACCCGGAGGGAGCAAGGGCCCCTCACTCCCCCATGCCCGCCTTCAGATCCCCCGCTGCCGGGTTGTCAATCAGCTTCCCCTTCTCCGTAAAACGGGAGCCGTGGCAGGGACAGTCCCAGGTGCGCTCCAGGGGGTTCCACTTCAGCGCACAGCCCAAATGCGGGCAGCGCCTGGGGCTGGGCGTCAGCAGGCGGCCGCCTCCAGCCCATTGACAGCCAGCTGGGGACGGAGGATGCTCCGGGAGGGAGAGAATACCTCTCCATAGGGGCTCTCCTTCCCCTGGACAAGCTCGCACAGGATCATGGGGGCCGTCATGGAGGAGGTCATCCCCCACTTGTTGAATCCGGTGGCGACGTACAGGTTGGAGATGGAGGCCGAGTAGGGGCCGATATAGGGTACCCCGTCCAGGCTCATGCAGTCCTGGGTAGCCCAGTGGAATCTCTCCACGGCATGGGGTAGTGCCGCCCGGCGAACGCCCGGAGCTCCTTCCAGCCGCCGCCTCGTTTTCCCGTGCGGTGGCCGCCGCTCCCCACCAGCGGCAGGCTCCCATAGATCAGCCTGTGCTGGCAGGTGATTTTCGCGGTGGTGTTTCGGGTGATCCCGCTGCACAGCGTCTTGGCCTCCACCAGCACATAGGGGACGCCGGCGCGGTTCAGGAAATACGCGCACAGAATCCCCGCCATGCCGCCGCCGATAATCAGGACGCCGGTGCTCAGATCCCCCTTCAGGGCCGGAAAGCCAGGCCGCCCCCAGGTCTGCTCCCACAGTGATTCCATACCCTTCCCCCCAGATGGATGTGATACCGATAGTCTCTGTCCAAGGGAGAAAAGTATTCCTCTGCCCAGCGCGAATGCTTCCCATGGCGGCGGAACTCATGCCGCCCGGGCCCTTTCCGCTATTCCAGCCGGAGGATCACTTTGCCGTTCGTGTGCCCCTGGGCCACCAGCCGGAGGGCCTCGCCGGCCTCTGCAAGGGAGAAGACCCTGGGGTCGGTCTTGGGAACGATGCGGCGGCGCTCCACAAGCTTCGTGATCTTCTGGAGCTGCGCTCCGTCCGCGTGTACAAGCAGAAAGCGGTATTCCTTGCCCTGCTTGCTTGCGGCCCGGCCACATTTGGCCCCAGCCGCCGTAAACAGCAGGCGCTTAGGCCCGGAAACGTGGTTCCAAAGGGAAAACGCCCGGTTGGGACCCGTCCGCAGGTTCAGCAGCCGGATCTGCTTATCAAAATGAGTAAAATGGGTTGCTTTCTGGGGACAAAAAGCAAGGCTGTTTTCTGGAAGGGCATTGCTCACAAGCCTTTGCCGTCCGTCTAAAGGCCAAGTCCTTTTAGAAATTAGGGTGCGAAGTTTGAGTGTATTACTCGTTCAAACAATATGTCTATTTTTTCTCCGAACCTCTTAGGGCTTGTTTGAAACATGTCAACATGCCCAACCGGCGGGTCTTTTGCCCCCTGGACGGCGCAATTTTTCCTTGAAATCCGCCAGGATTCCTGCAAAAAAATTGCTTGCCAGCGGCTCAAAATCCCTCGCTGCCGGACACATCGCCAATTTTCAAACAAGCCCTAGGATTGTCATTTTTAACGTCAAGAACAACTTTGCCAAGGATAACCTGCCCAAAAGTGATCCAGACCGCGCCCTGGGCGTCCACTCCGCCTCCAATCAGCACAACGAGCGCCGTTATGAGTTTTACTGGGGATACAAGAGCCATGTGCTGGTGGACTGTATTTCCGGGCTGCCCCTGTATGAGCTGACCACACCGGCCAATGTATCGGATTCTTCCAGGATTTTGGCGTCTGGGTAGATGGCTCTGATGCGTTCATCGGGGTAGTGCCGGTCGAGGAATTCCTCAAATGCGCTGCCGGCCGGCTGGTCTGAGGTGTTTCGCTCCACATACCTGGCAAAGGCCGCCGCAGAAACCGCCATATTCAGGACCATGAACGCCGCCATGATCCAGGTGAGGCGCTTTCCACCCCGCATGGGGAGCAGCTTGATGAAGCTGGACATCTTCGGGTAGATGCCCTTGATCCACACAACGGTGGCAATCCCCCAGAAAAAGCAGTAGAGCAGATTGATCCGCCCGCCCAGGTTGAAGGGAATGGCGCTGTAATCCCAAAAGATCGTACCAAACAGCAGTTCCGAGAGCACCGAGCAGCCGTACTCATAGGCGCCGCCCAGCACCGTTCCAAAGGCAAAGAGGAACCCGTCCCGCCGGTTGCGGTAGCGGTAGAGCAGGGCGGTGAGCATGACGGCACCAAAGCCCCACACAATGGAGAAGGGACCGTAAATCAGACTGCTCCGGCTCATCCAGACCCCCATTTTCAGCCGGCAGAACACCGTTTCAATGAGGTCGCCCAGCAGGGCAGCCAGTAAGAAGACCCAGGCCAGCTTATAGAAGCCGCAGCCCTGGGCAAAGGTCTGGGCGCCGGCTGTTTCCCGCCGGGGCCTGAGCCGTTCCCGCGCCAGGCTGGGATAGGCCCGGGCCATACGCCGCTGGATATGCCGGGTCACCCCATTGTCCAGCGCCTCTGAAAGGGCCCGCCACCGGCGGGAGACCGTGTCCGCCGCCCGGAGGCTTCCGCTGAGCTGGAGCACCGCCGCCAGGGAGCTCAGCAAGTCCAGGAGCAGAAGCGCCGCCATCACCAGGAGGAGGACCCGGCCCGCCAAGGGGGGAATCCACTGCGTCAGGGACACCAGGAGGGGATTGCCGCGGTAGAGGCAGAACAGGGCGAAGAGGCCCCAGGCCACGGCGTATTTGAGACAGCTGTTCGGAGTAGTCCCACCACTTCTGCCCAAAGAGCTTCTCCAGCAGCATCCCGGTGAGCAGCTCCAGCGCGGTGGCCAGCAGCATCCCACCCAGAAACAGGAAGAACGGGTCGGCGCGCAGGTCTGGAAGAAACACCGCGAAGAGCACCGCCCCCAGCCCATAGGACGGGGAGAAGGGGGCGTTCAAAAAACCCCGGTTTAAGAGCCGCCCTCTCCGCACGGCGGCCAGGGCGGTCTCCAGAAACCAGCCTAGGAAGGAGTATATCAGAAAAAACCAGGCCAGCTGGTAAAATGCGTATTCCATACGCCTCCTGAGGTCTCACCTGTGTTTGTATCCCCGGCTGCCGCCGCGAAAGGGTCCTATGGTTCCCATATACTCCAAAATCTTCATGAGCTGTTCTGTGATCTGCCGCTTGGTATCTCCAGGCATGGCAGCTGCCTCCTCTCTCAAGGCGCAAGAGACCGGTGCGTCCCGGTGCGCTGTCTGCCAAAATAGGGCTTGTTTGAAAGATGTCAACATGCCCAATCGGCGGGTCTTTTGATCCCTGACGGCGCAATTTTTCCTTGAAATCCGCCGGGATTCCTGCAAAAAATTGCTTGCCGGCGGCCCAAAATCCCTCGCTGCCGGGCACATCGCCAATTTTCAAACAAGCCCTAAACCGCAAGCCGGAAAGACCTTGATCCTCCAGGTTTGCGGCTTGGCTTTATACGCACCATTTTACAGAAAAATGCGCCTCGTGACAAGGGTGGGTTTTGACCCCGGGGGGGCCCGGGGTATAAAAAGCGGCCAACAGCACCTCTGCTGTTGGCCGGAAAACGGTTCGATTTTTCCTGTCCGCTTGTCAGTAGAGCGCCTTCACGGCGGGATAGACCTCCCTGAAGCGGCGGTACTGCGCCTCGTACTTTTCCACCAGCTGGGGCTCGGGCTCCACCACCCGCACCACCTTCACGATTTTCTCTACCGCCGCCTCCACGCTCTCGTAAGCGCCGCAGCCCACGGCGGCCAGCATGGCCCCGCCCATGGCGGGCCCCTCCTCGCTCTCGGTCTCCTCCACCCGCAGGTTCATGATGTTGGCAATCATGCGCTTCCAGAGGGGGCTCTTGGCCCCCCCGCCGCAGATGGTGGCGCTGTGGACCGCCACTCCCAGGCTCCTGGCTACCTCCAGGGAGTCCCGGAGCCCAAAGGCCACGCCCTCCAGCACCGCCTGGGTCATGTCCGCCCGGGTGGTATCCATGGACATGCCGATAAACAGGGCCCGGGCATTGGGGTTGTTGTGGGGGGAGCGCTCCCCCATGAGGTAGGGCAGGAAAAGCACCTGATTCTCCCCCAGACGGGTGATGGGGCGCTGCTCCTTCTCATTATCGCCGGCGCCCAGAATGTCCTCCGTCCACCACTTGTTGCAGGCGGCGGCGCTCAGCATACAGCCCATCAGGTGGTAGCTGCCGTCCGCGTGGTCGAAGGAGTGAATGCTGTTGAACCGGTCCACCTTAAATGCCCGGCTGGAGATAAAAACCGTGCCTGAGGTGCCCAGGGAGATGTTGCAGCGGCCATCCCCCACGGCCCCTGTGCCTACGGCGGCGGCGGCATTGTCCCCGGCGCCGGCCACCACCTTGACATCCTCCGTCAGGCCCAGGGACCGGGCCGCCGCAGGCAGCAGATTCCCCACCACCTCATAGCTCTCATACAGCCTGGGCAGCATGGACTCTGTGATCCCGCAGATGTCCAGCATCTCCTGGGACCAGCGCCGGTTCTTCACATCCAGCAGGAGCATCCCGGAGGCGTCGGACAGGTCGGTGGCAAACACCCCCGTCAGCTTGTAGACCAGAAAGTCCTTGGGCAGCATGATCTTCGCCACCCGTCCAAAGGCCTCCGGCTCGTTCTTCTTCATCCAGAGGATCTTGGGCGCTGTAAAGCCCGCAAAGGCGATATTGGCGGTGTACCGCGCGAGCTTCTCCTTGCCGATGACCTCGTTGAGATACTGGGTCTCCTCCTGGGAGCGGCCGTCGTTCCAGAGAATGGCCGGGCGGATGGGGCGGTCGTCCTTGTCCAGGGTGACCAGGCCGTGCATCTGGCCGCCGATGCCAATGCCGCCGATCTCCTCCGGCGGCACCCCCTCGGTCAGCTCCCGGAGCCCCTCCAGGGTCTTATCCAGCCAGTCCTGGGGATTCTGCTCCGACCAGCCAGGCTTCGGCAGGGACAGGGGATATTCCTTCGAGACAATTTTCCGAATGCGGCCCTCCGCATCCATCAACAAAAGCTTGACCGCAGAGGTGCCCAGGTCTACGCCGATGTAATCCATACGCCTCTCCCACTCAGATCTTGATGACGGCCTTCACCAAGTCCGTCTTGTTGTTGACCGCCTCGTCGAAGGCCTCCTGGATGTGGTCCAGCTCGAACCTGTGGGTCACAATTCGCTTGACGTCGATGGCCCCGCTGGCCACGGCGGCGATGGCCTTGGGATAGATGCTGCGGTAGCGGAACACGCTGGTGATTTTGGTCTCTTTGTCCATAATCTGGGCAAAGTTAAAGGTGATCTCCTCCTGGGAGGACAGGCCCACCAGGGTGATGGTGCCGCCCCGGCGCACCACAAAGGGGGTCTGGGCGATGGTTACGGGGGAGCCGGCGGTCTCAAACACCACATCGGCCCCCCGGCCGCCGGTCAGCCGCTCAATTTCCTTCAAAACGTCGGTCTTGCCGCTGTTGATCACATGGGTGGCTCCCAGCTCCTTGGCCTTTTCCAGCCGGGCGTCCACCAGGTCCGCCACGATGATCTCCCCGGCCCCGTGGGCCTTGCAGGCCAGCAGCGTCACCAGGCCGATGCAGCCGGAGCCCAGAATCACCACAGTGTCCCCTACCTGGACCTCCCCCTGATTGGCGGCGTAGAAGCCCACGGACAGGGGCTCGATGAGGGCCCCCTCCTCGGTGCTCATGCCTTCGGGCAGCTTGAAGCACATATCCTCCGGGAAGGCAATGTACTGCTCATAGCAGCCCTGGACCGGGGGGGTGGCCAGGAATACCACGTCGGGGCAGAGATTGTAGTGACCCGACTTGCAGAATTCACACTTTCCGCAGGTGATGCCCGGCTCCAGGGCCACCTTGTCCCCCACCTGGAGGGAGGTCACCCCGGGGCCCACCGCCTCGATGACGCCCGCGCACTCGTGGCCCAGCATAAAGTCCTCCTCCAGGTTGACGCGGTAGGCCCCGCAGTTACCCGTGTGGAAGTAGTGGACGTCGGAGCCGCAGATGCCCACATACTCCAGGCGCACCAGTACCTCCTTCTCCCTGACCTCCGGTACGGGGATCTCCTTGAGCACCATCTTGTCCAGGCCTCTCATAAAGGCCGCCTTCTGCATCTTCATGTCTTCGTCTCCTTTCACATTGGGGGGAAGGTCCTCCCCCGGGGGCCTGCAGCTTCATAAAATATGCCTGACAAGCAGAGACTTGTCAGGCACTCATTACACATTTTGTACGCCTGCCAAATCAAGTGCGGGTTGACAGGTTAGTTCAGGGTGCCGTCGGCGGAAATCTCACCGTTGTCGATGTAGATCTGAATGTACTCCTCCACGTTGTCCGCGTTGATCTCGGGGGCGTCCACATAGTCGTTGACTTCGGTTACGTCCATCTGACCCGTCAGCACCAGGTTGGCGTACTCCATGTTCATGCGGGCCAGCTCGGAGGCGTCCTGCAGGGCGGTAGAGGTCAGCAGGCCCTCCCGAATCAGCAGGCAGCCCTGAGCGGTGCCGTCCACGCCGTAGGCCAGGAAGTTGGCGGTGCCATCCGCGTTGACGTAGTTGGAGTCGTTCCGAATGGCCTCGATGGCGCCGGCCGCCATGTTGTCGTTCATAGAGATGATGGCGTCAATGTGGGTGCCGGACTGGACCCAGGCTTCCATCAGGGTCAGGGCCTCGTCGCTGTTCCAATTGGCGTAGTCCTCGTAGAGGATGGTCACGTCGGGCCGCTCATTGAAGAAGTAGGTATCCCAGGCCGCTCTTCTCTGCTCGGCGTGATAGTTGCCGGAGGGGCCTCTGAGCACCACCACATTGGCGTTCTCGGGGACCTCTTCCACCGCCCGCTGGGCGCTCACCCGGGCTTGTTCCACAGGGTCGGCGTCCACCGTGCCGGTGCCCTCCATGACGGAGTCGTCGTCGCTGCCGTCCAGGTCGCTCTGGTGGGTGGTGGGGTTGGTGGTGATGACGGGGATGCCGGCGTCCACCAGCTGCTTGATATAGGGGGCCTGGGCGGCGTTGTTGTTGGACTGGACAATCACCAGGTCATACTGCTGGGTGATGCAGTTTTCCAGCAGGCTGTTTTCAATGTTGTCATCCCCCTCGCCGCTGACGCAGGTCAGCTCGATGTTGGGATACTGGGCGGCTGCAGCCTGCATCTCGTTGGTCAGCCAGGCCGCGAAGGTGTCGGCGCTGGCCCGCGCCACGAAGCAGACCCGGTAGGTCTCGCTCTCGGCGGGGGCGCTCTCACCGGGGGCGCTGGCTGCGGGGGTGCTCTCCGCACCGCCGCCGCCGCAGGCCGTCAGGGCCAGCATAGCGCCGATAGAGGCGGTCAAGAGAAGGGCAATCAACTTTCTTCTTTTCATAAAACAGTTCTCCTTCCTTTTTGTTTGGCAGTACAAAAATGTGTAGTGAGATTTCCTGTTTTGGCACAGGCCCTGGGAGCCCGTGCGGTCTTCCTGAGGCGCCCTGTCAAGCCGGAGGGGCCTATGGATTCTTTCCGGCCGGCATCTGGGCTTCCCCCTTGTTCTCCTTGACAATGATGACCTTCTTGGTCTTCTTGCCCTTGCTCATAACGTCGAAGGACACGGCCAGGACGATGATGGCGCCCTTGACAATCTGCTGGATATAGGAGTTGATGCCCATGAGGTTCATGACGTTCTCCAGCAGGCCGATGATGAAGGCGCCGGCCACGGTGCCGCTGACGGTGCCGATGCCGCCCACAAAGGAGGTGCCGCCCACGATGGCCGCCGTGAGCCCCGTCATCTCGTAGCCGGTGGCGCCGTTGGGAAGACCGGCGTTGTTCCGGGCCATGAAGATCATGCCCGCCAGGCCCACCAGGACGCCGTTAATGATGTAGGACTTGTAGATGCTGGCCTTGGCGTTGATGCCGCTGGCCTCAGCCGCGCTGCGGTTTCCGCCGATGGCGTAGATGCCCCGGCCATACCTGGTGTGGTTGACGATGTACCAGACCACGATGGTGACGAAGATGACCAGGATGACCGGCACCGGGATGCCCCCCACCATGCCCTGGCCGATGTTGACAAAGTCGCCCAGCTGGAGGATGTTCTGGCCGTTGGTGTAGTAGAGGGCGATGCCTCTGGCCGCCTGCTGCATCCCCAGGGTGGCGATGAAGGCCGGCACATTGCAGTTGCCCACGAAGAAGGCGTTGACCACGTTGCAGGCCACCGCCACGGAGACCGCCACCACCAGGGCCACCGCCATGGAGCCGGTGCTCTTATAGGAGGACACCGACAGGACGCCCGCCAGGGCCAGGACCGAGCCCGCCGACAGGTCCAGGAAGCCGCTGACGATGAGGAGCATTTCGCCGTAGGCGATCAGCAGCCCCACGCAGAGCTGTCTGGACACATTGATGAGGTTGGTGTCGTTGAGAAAGTAAGGACTCAGCAGGCTACAGACTACAAACAGCACCAGCAGCACCAGGTATATGCTGAATTTTTGCAGATATTGTGAGACATTCGGCTTCATGTTCTTCCCTCGCTCCCTTCTAATCCTCCAGGCCCGTGGCATATCTCATGATAATCTCCTGGGAGAAATCCTCCCGCTCCACACATCCTGTGATCCGCCCCTGGCACATGACGTAGATGCGGTCGCACATGCCCAGCAGCTCGGGAAGCTCGGAGGATACCATGATGACCGCCCGGTTTTCCTGGACCATCTCCGTCATAAGCTTGTAGATCTCGAACTTGGCCCCCACGTCGATGCCGCGGGTGGGCTCGTCCAGGATCATGACATCGGGGTCGCACAGCATCCACCGGGTCAGCAGGACCTTCTGCTGATTGCCCCCGGAGAGCTTGGAGATTTCTGTATCCAGGGAGGGGGTTTTCACGTTCATCTTCCCAAACATTTCCTTGGCGACGGTGCGCTCCTTCTTTTTGTGGGCGCAGCCGCCAAAGATGAAATTTCGCAGAGAGGCCAGGCTGGCGTTCTCCACCACGCTCCTGGGGGGGATGATACCCTCCTCCCGGCGGTTTTCCGAGAGCATCACCAGCTTCTTTTTGATGCTGTCCTCCGGGGAGACGATCCTGGTCTCCTTTCCATTGATGCACACGGCGCCTGAGTCGAAGGGGTCCAGTCCGAAGACGGCCCGCATGGTCTCGGTGCGGCCGGCCCCCACCAGCCCCGCGAAGCCCACAATCTCGCCCTTGCGCACATGGAAGCTGATGTGCTCAAAAATGCCCTCTTTGTTGAGGTCCTTGACCTCCAGGGCCATATCCCCCAGGGCCACCGCCTCCTTGGGATAGACGTTTTCAATTTTGCGGCCCACCATGCGGGAGATGACGGTGTCCATGTCCAGGTCCTCCGCCCGATCGGTGGACACCACACTGCCGTCCATCAGGATGGTGATGTCGTCGGCGATCTGGAAGACCTCCTCCATCTTGTGGGAGATGTAGATGATGGACACGCCCTTTTTCTTCAGCTCGGCGATCTTCTCGAAGAGCAGGCCGACCTCCCGCTCCGTGATGGAGGAGGTGGGCTCGTCCATGATGATGATCTGGGCGTTGTTGGTGATGGCCTTGGTGATCTCCAGCATCTGGATGTCCGAGACCGTCAGGGTCTTCAGCTTCTGGTCGGGGGCATAGCTGAGCCCCTCCTCCTTCAGGAAGCGCCTGGCCTCCCGGCGGACCTTTTTCCAGTCCACCCGGCCCAGTCTGGTGACCGGGAGCCGCCCCAGAAAGAGGTTTTCCTCCACTGAGAGCTCCGAGACGTAGTTGAGCTCCTGGGCGATCATGGAAATCCCCAGCTCCATAGCCTGGATAGGGCTCTTGATGGTGACGGGCTTTTCGTCGATAAAGATCTGTCCCTTGTCGGCCTTGTAAATCCCCATGATGATCTTCATCAGGGTGGACTTCCCGGCGCCGTTTTCGCCGCAAAGGGCGTGTACCGTCCCCTTTCGGAGGGAGAAATTGATGTTGCTGAGGGCCTTCACGCCCGGAAAGGACTTTTCGATGTCGGAGACTCTCATTTTGATATCGCTCAAACCCTTCGCCTCCTCCTGCCAGCTCGTAGTGGTTAGACTTATATTAGATCTTTTATCTATGTTTTGTCAACTCTTTCATTCATTATTGTATCATTACCTAATTTATTTCCGAATTATTTGTATAGATTAGCTAATTTCAAGGTAAATAATTTCCTATTTTATACAATTTTCGGGCAAAAATAGATGAATTATTTTATCTAATATACCCGGAACACCGCCGGAGGCGGCGGGTGGATTCCGCGCCGCGATTGACTATTCCGCCGGTTTGGTATATCCTATTCCAAACAGAACAACGCAGAAATGAACTGGATTTGATGATGAAGATGGACAAGACATACAAAACAAGAGATTATGGAAACATCTTCCGCCTCATCTACGCCATGAAGCGGTGCACCCGCCAGCAGATCGCGGAGAAGCTTTCCATCAGCCTGCCCACGGTGACGCACAATCTGAACCTGCTCACCCAGCGGGGTCTGGTCTACAACTCCGGGGCCCACCACGCCACCGGAGGGCGCAAGGCCAACCTCTACCAGTGCGTGGCCGACTCGCGCCTGGCCCTGGGCATTGACATTACCAGGCGCCATCTCTCCCTGGTCCTCATCAATCTGGAGCTTCAAATCGTCGATAAGAAGCGGATTCGCTGCGCCTTTCAGGATTCGGACGCCTATTTTGCGCATATGGGCCGGGAGCTGACGGAAATTCTCTCCAAAAACGGCGTGGACGGCGGCAGGCTGTTGGGCGTGGGGGTCTCTATGCCTGTTATCGTCAATTCCGACCAGAAATCCATCTCCTACGCCGAAGTCATCAACGTGGGGGAGAACCTCTATGAGCGCATGGCCGCCCACATCCCCTATCCCTTCCTGCTGTTCAACGACGCCAACTCTGCGGGCCTTGCGGAGAGCTGGGTCTCCGACAGCAGCGGAGACATGACCTATCTCTTCTTGAGCGCCAGCGTGGGGGGGGCCCACATGACCGGCAGGCAGCTCCAGTACGGCGCAAACCAGAGGACGGGGGAGTTTGGCCATATGTGCATCGTCCCCGGCGGAAGACGCTGCTACTGCGGACAAAGAGGCTGTCTGGACGCCTACTGCTCGGCCAAGATACTCTCGGACTTCACCGGAGGCAACCTGGGGGCCTTTTTTGAGGCCCTCAAGCAGGGGGACAACCCCGGCTACCGCAGGCTGTTCGACCAGTACATGGACTATCTGGCCATTGCGGTCAAAAACCTCCGCATGTGCTATGACTCGGACATCGTGCTGGGCGGGACCGTCGGGGCCTATATGTCGGACTACATCGACGTGTTCCGGCAGAAGGTGGCGGCCCTCAACCCCTTTGAGCGGGAGACCGGCTACATCCGGGTCTGCCACTACAAGACGGAGGCGGCGGCCGTGGGCTCCGCCATCTACTATATCAATGAGTTCATTGGAACGGTGGAAAACCAGTGAGCGCCCTCCGAACATGGCCTCGCCCCGGCCCGCGCCTCCATCGGCGCGGGTTCTTTCCCGGAACGGGGCGGCGCAAAAAAGGCCCTGTCCCCAGTGGGGACAGGGCCGGAGTGCTGGGGGCGGTTCCTTGAGCCGCGGGCGGGCGCGTCTTCAGGCTCCCGCGCCGAAGAACAGGGCCAGGTCCTCCTCCACGGCGCCGGTGCCGGCGATGCCGAAGTTCTCCACCAGCACCTTGGCCACGTTGGGGCTGAGGAAGGCCGGGAGGGTGGGGCCCAGGTGGATGTTCTTCACCCCCAGGGACAGCAGGGCCAGCAGGACGATGACCGCCTTCTGCTCATACCAGGCGATGTTGTAGACAATGGGCAGCTGGTTGACGTCCTCCAGCCCAAAGACCTCCTTGAGCTTCAGGGCGATGACCGCCAGGGAGTAGGAATCGTTGCACTGCCCCGCGTCCAGCACCCGGGGAATCCCGCCGGTGTCCCCCAGGTCCAGCTTGTTGTACTTGTACTTGGCGCAGCCGGCGGTGAGGATCACGGCGTCCCGGGGCAGGGCCTTGGCAAACTCCGTGTAGTATTCCCGGCTCTTGGCCCGGCCGTCGCAGCCGGCCATCACCACAAACTTCCGAATGGCGCCGCTCTTCACGGCCTCCACCACCTGGTCCGCCAGGGCCAGCACCTGGTTGTGGGCGAAGCCGTTGGTGAGCTCCCCCTGCTCCAGCTCTGCGGGCGGCGCGCAGTTTTTGGCGTGCTCAATGAGGGCGGAAAAGTCCTTCTTCCCGTCGGCGTCCTCCGTGATGTGCCGGCAGCCGGGATACCCCGCCGCGCCGGTGGTGTAGAGACGGCCGGCGTAGCTGTCCTTGGGGGGCACAATGCAGTTGGTGGTCATCAGAATGGGGCCGTGGAAGGACTCAAACTCCTCCCGCTGCTTCCACCAGGCGTTGCCATAGTTGCCCACCAGGTTGGGGTACTTCTTGAAGGCCGGATAGGCGTGGGCGGGGAGCATCTCGGAGTGGGTGTAGACGTCCACGCCGGTACCCTGGGTCTGCTCCAGAAGCTGCTCCAGGTCCCGCAGGTCGTGGCCGGAGACCAGAATCCCCGGCCGCGTGCCCACGCCCAGCTTCACCTTGGTGATCTCCGGGTGCCCGTAGGCCTCGGTGTTGGCCTGGTCCAGCAGGGCCATGACGCTGACGCCGTATTGGCCGGCCTCCAGGGCCAGGGCGGTCAGATCGTCCGCCGTCAGGCTGTCGTCCAGGGTAGCCGCCAAGGCCCGCTGGAGGAAGGCGTCGATCTGGGGGTCCTCCCGGCGGAGGGCGCCGGCGTGCTTGGCATAGGCGGCCATTCCCTTCAGGCCGTAAGTGATGAGCTCCCGCAGAGAGCGGATGTCCTCATTCTGGGTGGACAGCACCCCCACCTGGGCGGTCTTGGCGGCGAACGCAGAGGCCCCGCCGCTCCAGCGGGCGGCCTCGGGCAGACCCTCCCCTCGCTCCACCTGGGCCAGCAGCCCCTGCTTGACCTCCAGGGCGGCGTGAATCCGGGCCACAATGGCCTCGTTGTCAAAGTTGGCGTTGGTGATGGTGGTGAACAGGTTCTCAATGACCATCTGGTTGACAGCCCGGGATACCTCCTTACCCTCGGCCCGCAGCTGGGTGGCCGCCGCCGCCAGGCCCTTGGTCACATAGACCAGCAGATCCTGCATGGCCGCCACCTCCGGCTTCTTGCCGCAGACCCCCGACTGGGTGCAGCCGGTGCAGCCGGCGGTCTCCTGGCACTGGTAGCAAAACATCTTATATTCCATGTCATATTCCTCCTGGAGCTGCTCGCGTTTCTGTTTTGCGGCGGGGTGCGCCGCGACGCTCTGGAGAGAGAATACCGAATATCGAGGAAAATGTATGTTGTTTAGACAACAATTCGTCGATTTTTTGCTGCCGCGCATAGAGGGCAAAGCGCCCCCGCCGGGTCCCTTTGGGACCCGGCGGGGGCGTCTGCTTTTTGGGTTACAGGGTCATGGCCCGGGAGAGCATCACGGCCATTTCCGCCCGGGTGACGGCGCTGCGGGGGTTCAGTGCGCCGCTCTCGTCTCCGGAGAGGATGCCGTTCTCCAGCATGACGGCCACGGCGCTCTGGGCGTAGGAGGCCACACTCCAGCCGTCGGAGTAGTTGGAGAGGAGGCTGGTGTTGCCGGTTCCCAGGTCCCGGCCGATGCGCTGCATGGTCCGCTGGAGGAGGACGGCGGCGTCCTGGCGGGTGATGGGGTCATAGGGGCGGAAGTCCCCGCTGCCGGTTCCGGTGGTGATGCCCAGGGCCTGGGCGGTTCGGACGGCCTGGGCGTAGTAGCTGTCCGCCGGCACGTCGGGGAAGCCGGCGCCCAGGACGCCCGCGCTCCCCAGGCTGAAGGCCCGGTAGAGCATCAGCACAAAGTCGGCCCGGATGATGGCCTCGCCGGGGCGGAAGCGGCCGTCACCGCCCCCCGCCACCACGCCGGCCTCATAGAGGTAGTCCACAGCGGAGGCTGCCCAGGCGTAGTTGGCCATATCGGTGAAGTGCTGGGAGTAGTAGGAGGCCTGGCAGGAGATCTGGACCTGCCCCTGGTAGGCGTTGCCCTGGGTGTCCCAGCCGGTGTAGGTAAAGGTGGTGGTGCCGGTGTAGCCGACCTGGGGGACAAAGGTGAGCTCCGAAAGGCTGGGGGAGCTGTCCGGGTAGTAGCTGACGCCGGTCTGGGCCTGGAATCCGCCGGCGCCGGTGTAGCCGTAGTAGAGCTGCCCGCCGGCACTGCTGGTCTGGGTGAAGCGGACGTAGGAGAGGGCCCCAGCCCCACGGGCGCTGCAGGCGTTGATGAAGTCCTGGGCCTGGAAGGTTACGGGCTGGTAGCCGGTGGAATAGAGAATGACGGAGGCGTTGGCGGGCTCCTCGATGACGATCTCCACGGTGCCGCGGAAGGTTTCATTGCCGGTGCTCCGGCCGGTGAAGGCGATGGAGACCGCTCCATAGTAGCCGCTGGCGGGGACGAAGGTTACCCGATTCAGATAGGGGCGCTGGCCCCAGTAGTAGCTCTGGTTGGCGGAGACCTCGCTTTCATAGCTGCCGCCGTTGTACTGGTAGTAGAGGGTCCCCTGGGAGGCGGCGGGCAGCTCGAAGCGGATGTAGGACAGGCGGTCCCCGGTGAGGTCCTGGCAGAGGCCGTCAAAGCTGGTGGAGTTGAAGGTGACGGTCTGGCCGGAGCGAATCCGGTAGGTGATGGGCTCGCTGACCGCCGCCTCCACCTGGATCTCCACAGCGCCGGTGAAGCGCTCGCCGCTGGTGCTCCAGGCGTTGAACTCGATCTCCACGGTTCCGGAGAAGCCGCTCATCGGGACGAAGCTCACCTGGTCCAGGTAGGGCCTCTGGGCGCGGTAGTAGCTCCGGGAGGCGGTGACCCGCTCCTCGTTGCTGCCCCCATAGTCGTAGTAGAGCCGCCCCACGGAGGTGTCGGGCAGGGTGAAGCGGACATAGGAGAGGGAGGCGCCGGTGATGTCCCGACAGAGGGTATTGAAGTCGCTGACCTCGAAGCCGGCCTGGCCGCCGGCGCGGCAGCTATAGCGGATGTCTCCGCCGCCGGCGCGGCTGACGGTGATCTCCACGGTGCCGGTGAAGCGCTCGCCCCGGGTGTTCCGGGCGGTGAAGGGGATTTCCACGGTGCCGGAGTAGTTCTCGGCGGCCACAAAGGTCACCCGCCGGAGGTAGGGGCTGCTGGAGCGGTAGTAGCTGTTGGATTCGGTGACCTGGTTGTCATAGCTGCCACTGCTGGTGTAGTTGTAGTAGAGGGTCCCCTCTGAGGAGGCGGGGAGCTGGAACTGGACGGAATCCAGGGCCGCGCCGGTGAGCTCCCGGGAGAGGGCGTTGAAATCGTCGGCGTCCATGGTGACCCGGCCCCCCTGGGAGATGGAGTAGTTCACATCCCCGGCGCTGGCGGCGGCGCTGACCTGAATGGTCATTCGCCCCCGGTAAGAGCTGCCGTTGACGTCGTAGGCGGTGTAGGTGATGAGCACCCGGCCGGAGGACCCGGCGGCGGGGACAAAATAGACGTCGGAGAGGCTGGAGCGGCTGTACTGGGTGCCGGCCTCCACCGCCCGGCCGGGGCTGAGCTCCGACACATAGCCCTGATAGAGGGTCCCGTCGGCGGCGGAGGGCAGGATGAAGGTGACATAGCTCAGGTCCCGGCCCAGCCGCTGGCGGCAGACGCGGTTGAAGTCGTCGGCGTTGAACTGGATGGCCCGGTCGGCACTGGTGGAGTAAGACATATCCTCGGCCTCCTCCACCCGCACCTCGATGGTGCCTTGGAAGAAGGAGGAGGAGCTGGCGTAGCCGGTGTAGGAGATGACGGCGGTGCCGCTGAAATCCGGCTTGGGCACGAAGGTGACGTCGGAGAGGGCCAGCTGGCTGGCTCCGGGGTAGGGGTAGTAGTTCTCGCTGGTGCCCACGCCGGCGCCGGTGTCGGCCTCAGACTGGTAATGATAGTAGAGGGTCCCCTGGCTGGTGTCCACCCGCAGGCCGCTGACGTAGCTCAGGGAGGCTCCCAGCACGTCCTGGCACTCCCCCCGGAGCTGGGAGGTGATGCTGGAGAAGGACAGGGGGCTCCCCACCGAGGCCGAGGCCCGGATGACGTCGGCGACATTGGCCTCCACAGTGACCGTGCAGGTGTTGGAGGTATAGGTGCGGCCGTTAGCCTCAACGGTAGCGGTAACGGTGGTGGTCCCCACCGAAACCGGGTAGAGGTAGCCGCTCTCCACCCGCAGGATGCTGTCATTGCCGCTGGCCCAGGTGATGTTGGCCCGGTCCACCTGGGTCCGCAGAGCCTCGCCGTAGGCGGTGACGGTGATGCTGGTGCTCTGGTTTTCCAGGACAGTGGCCGTCTCCGGCAGAACCAGGCCCCGGACCGTGACGGTGAGGGAGTCGGTGAGTCCGCTGGGGGTCCGGGCGGTGATGACGGCGGCGCCGGGGGCGCCTCCGGCGGTGACCAGGCCGGACGCATCGACAGAGGCGGTGTCAGGACTGCTGCTGCTCCAGGTGACGGCCTCCTGGTCCGCCCCCTCCGGGGTGATGGCCGCCGAGAGGGCCAGGGTTCCGTTGGGATCCAGCTCCACATCATCCCCCGGGGTGATGGTCAGCCCTGTGGGGTCTGTGGGGGAGACAGTGACCTGGCAGGTGTCCGTGTATCCGACGCCATTGGCCGTAACGGTGACGGTGATGGTCACTTCCTTGATGGGGTCATCGGTTTCCGCCGTTTTCAGGGCTTGAATCTCTGTGGTCAGGCCGGTGCTGTCGGTGACCGACACCTCCAGCGGGTCGCTGCTCACCCAGCGGATGGTAACGCCCTCCGGCAGGCTGGTGACAGGTGCGCCGCTGGCGTCCGTCACCGACGCTGTCAGCCGGGCCGTCTCTCCTACCTTCCGGCTCACGGTAGAGGGGGTCAGATTGACCTGATAGGGCGTACGGAGGGGGGGCTCAGTTTCCTCGCCGGGGGTCTCGGTCCCCGTGCCGGGGGTCTCGGTCCCCGTGCCGGGGGTCTCGGTCCCCGTGCCGGGGGTCTCGGTCCCCGTGCCGGGGGTCTCGG
>NZ_CALXGA010000040.1 GCF_944387725.1 uncultured Intestinimonas sp.
TTGGGGCCGTAGTCGGTGTCGTTGTAGTCGGTGACGCCGTCGGCGTTGGGGCCGTAGTCGGTGTCGTTGTAGTCGGTGACACCGTCGGCGTTGGGGCCGTAGTCGGTGTCGTTGTAGTCGGTAACGCCGTCGGCGTTGGGGCCATAGTCGGTATCATCATAGGTGACAGTGGGGCTGCTGCCCGTGCCGATCACTGCAGTGTTGTAGTCGGTGACTCCGTCACTGTCTGGGCCGTAGTCGGTGTCGTCATAGTCCTGGAAATCGGCGTCCATTTCGGTGACCTTACCGGTGACGGCGTTGACCTCGTACTCATGCTCCACGCCGTCCAGGACGAACTCCACCTCGTACTCCCCGTCGTCCAGGTCGTAGTCCTTCTCCACAAACTGGAGATCGTCCCGGCCCAGCTGGGCGGAGAGAATGTCCTGGGCCGCCTGGGCGTTGATATAGCCCTGGTCCGCATAGGCGGCGTCGTAGTCGTCGCCGTCCAGGGTTACGGTCTGGGAGCCGATCTGGCCGGTCTCCACCACCACCCGGACCGCCCCGGCCAGCTCGTTTAGGAACTGCTCGTTGGGGTAGGCCGAGCCCTGCTCCAGCTTGAGGACGATGTTCCGCTCCCGGCCGTCAATGGTGGCGTCGAAGTACCCGGCGGCGTTGATCTGCCCCACCAGCTCCCCCAGGACCTCGGTGCAGGGGCGGCCCTGGTAGCCGGTGTAGGAGGCCAGTACCGCCTGCCCGTCGGGGTTGACCCCGGTGAGGGCCACCACGCTGCCGGCGGCGTCGTAGTCCATCTCGATCTCCGGGTTGACGCTCAGCAGCACGGTCCCCACCCGGCCGTCGGGGGAGGCCGAGGCGGGGGTGGGGGCGGCGCTCTGGGCGCCGGTTCCGGGGGGCAGGGCGGCAGTGCCGCCTCCGCAGGCGGTCAGGATGGTCAGGGTCAGGGCGGCGGCCAGGGTCAGGCCGAACAGCTTGGCGCGGGAACGCTTTTTCATATCAGTCATCTCCTTCAATGATTTGGTGTTAGAACCTTGTCTGTGTCTGTAGTGTACGGAGCCGCCGGGGGAAAACCGGGGTCTGGCGGATTTTTTCTTTCCCCCCGGTGCTTGCATGGGGAGAATACGGGGCGGAGCCGGGGAAACCGGGGTGGGGGAGAAATTTTTTCTCCGCCCCGGGTCAATCGCCGTCGTCCCAATCGTCATCGTCCCCGCTGTCGTAGCCAGAGTCCCCTCCGGAGGGGAGGTAGTCCGATCCGCTGACATCGTAGGGGCTGTCGCCGTAGACGGGGACGGGGGTGGGCGCCGGCGTTGGGGTGGGCGTGGGCGTTGGTGTCAGGGCTGGCACCGGAGTAGGCGTGGGTGCGGGCGTTGGTGTCAGGGCTGGCGCCGGAGTAGGCGTGGGTGCGGGCGTTGGTGTCAGGGCTGGCACCGGAGTAGGCGTGGGTGTGGGCGTTGATGTCGGGGTTGGCGTCGGAGTAGGCGTGGGTGTGGATGTGGGCGTGGGGGCGGGAATGGGGAGCACTACCTCCTCCGCCGGCTCCGGCGGGGGGGCCTGGGGCTCCCCCACCTGGATGACGATGGTCCCGCCGTAGGCCGCGTCCAGGGCGGCCCGGATGCCCTCCTCCCCGCCGGTCTGCCACGCCGCGTCGGGGGCGGAGACCGAGACGGCCACGGTCTCCCCATCGGAGAGATAGCCCAGGTCCATGGCCCGCTCCACCAGGTCCACCACCGCCTGGTCCCGGTCCATGCCCCGGCAGTCCCAGCCGTTCACCAGGTCCTGGCCGCCGGCATTGAGGCCCTGGGCCTCCAGCACCCGCTGGGTGTGGCTGAGGGTCAGCTCCACGTCCGGGTTGATCTGCACCCGGAGGGCGCCGTAAGGGGTGTAGTTGGGCCGGTACCAGCCGAAGAAGGCCAGGCACAAGCAGGCGGCCAGGCCGCTGATATACTTCACGGGGAGGGCCCGGCGGGGCCTGGGCGGGCGCAGCTCCACGATGTCCTGTACCGTGTCCCCCACCTGGTAGCGGAGATTGGCCGCCTTGAGGAAGCGGCCCTCCTCGTCCAGCAGCACGGCGTAGGCCGGGTGGGTCTCCATCACCAAATAGTTCATTCCGCGCTCCCTCCCCTGGCGGGCCCAAGCTGGCACAGGTGCCCCCGGATGATCTCATAGCCATTGGTAAAGGCCAGCAGGATGGCCACCAGGTACTTGCGGTGCCGCTCCATGGTCTTTTTGTCGGTGCCGGAACCGGTCGCCAGCTCGTTCATGGGCAGCTTGCCCGTGTCCTCCACCTGCCTCAAGAGCCCTGGCTGGGCCCGGGCGAAGTCCAGTACCCGGCGGCAGGCGGCCAGCGTCCGCCCCTGTCTGGGGCAGTTGTCCGCTACGTCGGAGAAGGTGATGCCAAACTGGGCGAGCTTTTCGGAAAATTCCCGGATCTCCTGCTGGCTGTCGGTGCGTACTTCAAATGCGCAGATCTCATCTCGGGTGTCCGGCAGGGTATCCAGCAGGCTGCGCTCCTCCTCGTCCCCACCGGCGGGCGCATGGAGGGAGATCACATTCCCGTGGCGCTTCTCCAAGCGATAGTGGTCGATGAGGCGGTTGCGGATGACCCGGGCGGCGTAGGGCAGGAAAGCCCCCCGGCTCTTTTTGTAACTGAGAATCGATTCATAAAAAGCCAGCATGGCAATGCTCAGCTCGTCCTCGCGGCCGTTCTCCGGTGCGGAGTGGGTGAATTTTACCGTCTCGCTGCGGATAAAACCCATGTACTGTCCGATCAGGGCATCCGCAGCCTCCGGGTCCATTTTTGCCGCCTGAATCTGGGCCACAATGCTGTGTTCCGTCCGCACCATATCGATCCCTCCATCCCCTCCGGCAGAAGAATACGGAGCTGCCGCCGGATTTTCAGGGGTCATAGCAGAAATTTTCAAAGGGTAAAAAAAGTCATTATAAAACTTAGCAACTGCGCAGTTTAAGCGCAACCATCTGGAGGTCAAATCTCTGTCAAATGTATGTAAAGGAAGGGGCGGGGACCGCCTATTTTCCTCGTCGAACAGTTGCGTTCCAAGCCGCTCCGTGATAGGATGGAGACACAAAAGCAGGAAGGAAGCATGCGGGATGAAACAGATCGTTTTGCTCGGACTGACGGCGATACTTTTGCTGAGCTGCCTGACTGGCTGCAGTAGACTGGCGGACAGTACCACATACGGTGGGACAGCTCCCTCCGGCGGCAAAATCCCACGGTGTCCTCTACTACGAAGATACCAACTGAACAGGAACACACGCCGCATGCCTCATCCATTCAGGAGGGAGAGCCTTCCAGCTCGGACAGATCCATACCCCGTACCTCCGGCATCGCCTTCTCCAAAATCGCGCCCTCCTGGATCAGCCGCCGCGTCCGGGCCTTGCGCTCCTTTACCCGGTCCCGCGCCTGAGCTTCCTCCAGCCGGTGCTTCGCCTGCGACAGCTTCTTCTCTGCGTCTGTCATAAAAATCTCCCCTTCCTCTCTCATGGCCGTTTCTGCCCCGTCGTCGCAGATTGCGCATCCTTCGCTTCCACGCAAGCGTGAAAGCTCACTCGCTCCATTGCTCCTCCTCTCCCCACAAAAGCTCCACTTTTGCACGGGCCCCAGTTATTGTAGCCCAGCACGTCGGCCAGCTCCACGGCCTCCCGATACCGCAGCAGCCCTCGCTGCAACTTGCCTGAAAAGTTGGATACGCTGTCGCTCCAGCCGTACTCCTCATGTAACAGGTCAACGGCCTCCTGCATGGTGTACCCGGCGCAGACGATCTGCGTCTTGATCTCGTTTCGGATATTTGACTTCATAAAAGTTCCTCCCTGATTTTGTCTTCTCCATAAAAAGAACCGGCTGCGCCCTGCGGCGCACCGGCTTCATGAAGCAGTAAAATTTGGACTGTATCGGTCATGCGATAGAAGCAGGCCGCCGTGTACCGTAGGTCAGCAGCGGATTTTTACAGTTTACGGAACTGTGTGACTTTTCTTTCTTCCGGCTGTAACCTCGCCAAACGGCGTACCGGGTGCGCAAATCCATGAACCGCTGTTCCGCGATATGGGTGCGGACTGCGGCAAACCTTTTCACAGTTCCGCGTCTGCTCTAAAATATGCCTGTGCAATCGCTTCCTTTTCCGGGCGGCGGCGGACTGGATGCCCGCCGCCTTTCGCCATAAGAACCGTCTTGCGTGATATATGAGGTATTGCGGTCAAACGCTGCGTATGTACAGCGCACCAGCCCCGTCAGCCCTCCGGCGTATCCCTCGGTACATACATACGCAGCGAATTACCAGAATACACCGATATATTGGGATGGACCAGTGCCTCGATTCCCCAAAATCCTCGCACCCGACGGCCGGCAGCGTTGGTTACATTGTTGCAGTATTCGAGATGGTACTTGCTCTGGCTGGCGATTACAGCGTCAATGCCGAAGTCATACGCCAGATTCTTTGCCGCCTCGCAGCTGCTCAGGCCGAACAGCCGCGCCACAAACGTTTTGATCTGTTTTCACTGTTCTGGTTTTAGAAATAGAGAAAAGAGTTTCATGGTTTTTATATTGCTTTGCAATTTTTCAATCGAAATGAGATTATTATCCATGCCTGCACTCACCGCCTTTACAGATATAGTTTATTATAAAACAATTCCGAATGCATTACGCATTCGGAATTGTTGCAACCTATTTGCCAGCCGTTAAATTCGTTTGTTTTCCATACTTTCCTTATCGGTGGTTGCCTTTCCCCCGGCGGCGCGTTTTTCGGGACTATTTGGCGTATTCGATGACCCGGGTTTCCCGGAGGACGTTGACCTTGATCTGTCCGGGATACTCCAGCTCCTCCTCGATCTTCTTGGCGATATCCCGGGCCAGCAGGACCATCTGGTCCTCGGATATCTGCTCCGGCTTGACCATGACCCGGACCTCCCGGCCGGCCTGGATGGCGAAGGACTTCTCCACCCCCGGGAAGGAGGAGGTGACCTCCTCCAGCTTCTCCAGGCGCTTGATATAGTTCTCCAGGTTCTCCCGCCGGGCCCCGGGCCGGGCGGCGGAGATGGCGTCGGCCGCCTGGACCAGGCAGGCAACCACCGTCCGGGGCTCCACGTCGTTGTGGTGGGCCTCGATGGCGTGGATGACCCCCTCGGACTCCCGGTACTTCCGGGCCAGCTCCACGCCAATGGCCACATGGGAGCCCTCCACCTCGTGGTCGATGGCCTTGCCCAGGTCGTGGAGCAGGCCGGCCCGCTTGGCCTCGGCCACGTTGGCCCCGATCTCGGCGGCCAGCAGGCCGGCCACATGGGCCACCTCGATGGAGTGATTGAGGACGTTCTGACCGTAGCTGGTGCGGTACTTCATGCGGCCCAGAAGCTTCACCAGCTCCGGGTGCAGGCCGTGGACGTTGGTCTCAAAGACGGCCCGCTCCCCCTCTGCCTTGATGGTGGCGTCCACCTCCCGCTTGGCCTTCTCCACCATCTCCTCGATGCGGGTGGGGTGGATGCGGCCGTCCAGGATGAGTTTCTCCAGGGCCAGCCGGGCGATCTCCCGGCGGACGGGGTCGAAGCAGGAGACTGTGATGGCCTCCGGGGTGTCGTCGATGATGAGGTCCACGCCGGTGAGGGTCTCCAGAGTGCGGATGTTCCGGCCCTCCCGGCCGATGATGCGGCCCTTCATCTCGTCGTTGGGCAGAGACACTACGGACACGGTGGCCTCGGCCACATGGTCGGCGGCGCAGCGCTGGATGGCCCCGGAGATGAGCTCCCGGGCGATGTTGTCGGCCTCCTCCTTGTAGTGGGCCTCGATCTCCTTGATCTTCATGGCCGACTCGTGGGTGACGTCGGCCTCCAGCTGGGCGATGAGGTAGTTCTTGGCCTCCTCGGCGGTGAAGCCGGAGATGCGCTCGAGCACCTCCATCTCGGACTTCTTGAGGGCCTCCACCTCCTCCCGGGCCTCCTCCAGCTCGGAGAGCTTCCGGGAGAGGGTCTCCTCCTTCCGCTCAATGTTCTCGGTCTTGCGATCCAGGTTTTCTTCCTTCTGCTGGAGCCTGCGCTCCTGCTTCTGGAGGTCGGAGCGGCGCTCCTTGACCTCCTTCTCATATTCATTGCGGGCCTTCAGAATCTCTTCCTTTGCCTCCACCAGCGCCTCCCGCTTTTTGCCCTCGGCGCTCTTGATGGACTCGTTGATGATACGCTTGGCCTCTTCCTCCGCACTGGAGATCTCCTTCTCGGCGACCTTCCTGCGGTACTGGATACCCAACAGGAAAAAAACGACGGCCGCAACGACGGCGCAGACCGCGCCTACCAGAATCGTTACGGGTTCCATAGCTGTCTTGACGCACCTCCATTAGTTTTGATGTGGTTCCGAATCATTTCGGCATAAAATGACTCGTGTGGGTCCACGCGCCGCCTATCGCCGCAGACGGCCCCGCGCTCCCACACGATTCCGTAAAAAACAGCCCTGAAAATGGTTTCAGTTTTGTTCATTTCTATTTTAAGTCTCCCCCGCTTTTCTGTCAAGAACATTCGCGGGCGAAAGGACGAAAACAGAGAGAATTTTGCTGTGGACCCCAGGCGGCGGGGGACGCGGAGGCAAACAAGAGGGCCGCCTCCGCAGAAGCGGAGGCGGCCTGGATTTGCTCGATAGAATACGCCGGCGCCGGGGGATTATTCCTCCATGTAGTATACGATGCTCCATGTGGCCGTATTGGCGCCGGAGGACTTCGTCCAGATGTTGTAGTCCGTACCAGCGATCAGGCCGTCCACCTCATAGCCGTCGGTGTTCACGGTGTGATATGCCTCCTGCACAATGTCACTGTAATCCCGCATCCCGTCGGACTCCTGGACGGTCACCTCCGGCAGGCCCTTCCGGACGGCGTCCTCAAAGATGCCGGTGAAGTGCGTCAGGGCCTCCGCATCGCTCATTGCGGGGAAGGGATAAGTGATCCGAACGATCAGGTTCTCCGTGGCGCTGTCGATGGAGCTTGCGATGGTGTAGTCCGTCCCGGCGGTGAGGCCGCCGGGGGTGGTGTAGCCCTCCTCTCTGGCGGCTGCCGCCGCCTGGGAGGCGTAGTACCAGGGCTGGTTCGGCCGGTCGGCATAGTTCCCGCCCTGGAGGGTGAGGCGCAGTTCTCCGCTGTCGATGGCCGCATCGATCTGGTCCAGGTACTTCTGCTCCTCCGCCGCAGCCCATTTCCGGTTGGTGATGGTCACCACGCCGCCGGACTTGGCGCTGAGGCTGTAGTCCGAATCCGCCCAGGGCGTGCGGAAGGTGTAGCCGTCAAAGGTGTAGCCCACGGTGCTCATGTTGTCACAGGCCAGCTCAACAGCCTCGTCGGTATAACCGGAAAGGGTCACCGTCGTGGTGTAGCAGTCCATGCCCGCGATGGCCCGCTCAAGGGCCGCCTGGACCTCCGCAGCGGAGGCCGCGGCCTGGGCATCCTGCTCCTGCTGGGCTTGCTCCTCTTGTAGCTGCTGCTTCTCCTCCTGTACGGCCTGGCGGCGCTGCATCTCCTCCGCCACGTCGTCGCGGCGGAGCTGATAGCGCAGGTTGTCCCGGTCAAAGCTCACCATGGTGAGATCGGGATACCGCTCTGTAAGGACCCGCCCGGCCTCGGTGCGGTACTGGGCCAGAATCGAGACGTCGATGCCCAAGCCGGAAAAATCGACATAGAGATATCTGGCGTTCTGGAGCTCCTCCTCCGTGGCCGCCTGCAGGGCGGCCACGGTCTGATAGGGCATATTTTGGGCGGCGGCATAGCAGGCGTCAAGGATTGCGTTATACTGCTCCCGCTCCGCCTGCTCAAAGGAGTCGGGCAGGCCGGCGTTGTCGTACTTGGTGCTGGAGCAGACCTGCTTCTGGGTCCAGTTGGAGTGGTCCCGGCTCATGTAAGCGTCGCTCTTCAGGAAGTAGTCGTAACGGACATAGCCCTCCCGGTCTGGGGTGGGGTCATCCCAGGTGGTGTCTACATGGTACCACTCTCCGTCGATCTGCACCAGGTTCCAGCCGTGGCGGCCTCCGTTGCCGTAGCCGCTGACATATTCGCAGGGGATGTTGCACAGCTCCAGCAGTACCTGATAGGCCTCGGCATAGCCCTGGCACACGGCGGTCCCGTCGATCAGCGCGCCATAGGGGGTGTAGGCGGTGCTGGGCATACCGCCGCTGTAGAGGCGCATATCGTATTTGCAGTTGAGCACCAGATAGTCGTGGAGGGCCTTGGCAATGTCGTAGTCGCTCATGCCGTCGGTGATCACCTGGTCCACCACCCGCTCCGCCGCCGCCTGGACCTCCTGGCTGAGGCCCCACAGGCTGGAGACAGAGCTCTCATAGGTCACGGACAGGGTCTGGCCGCTGGCGCTCAGCCCGGTGACGCCGTAGGGGTTCTCCCCGTTGAGGTCGGCGATGTCCCGGGCCAGTGCCTCCGCCTCCGAGGCCTCCAGGCCATAGGCGCTGAGGTCGATGGAAGTCCGCCGCTGCAGGAGGCCGTTGACGATGACCGCCGCAGCCACGTCCTGGTCCGTCTGGCCACTGGGCACGTCCTCAGGGGATTCCGGAGTCTCCGGCTGCTCCTCCGAGGGCTGCGGCGGCTCCTCCGGGGTCTCACCGATGCTCTCCCCGCCGTCCCCCAGCTGCTTCCACAGGCAGTAGACCACGTCGGACCGGGGGCAGGGGGCGGCGGCGGTGTAGGCGAGGCCGTCGGTGAGGCCGTTGTCCTGGGCCCAGTTCACCGCAGCGGCAGACCAGCCGGCCCCGCCGGCACTCTGTCCGGCAAAGCGGCACAGGAAGGTGAAAATCTGCTCATAGGTCAGGGTCCCGGTAAGGTTAAAGCGCCCGTCCCCCACCCCCTGGGTGATGCCCTGCTCCACCGCCCAGAGGACGGCGTCGTAGTAGTAGGCGCTGGAATCGGTGACATCGGTGAAGGGGGAGGCGGTGGCGGCGGGTTCCGGCTCCCCGGCGGACCGCCAGAGGAAGGTGACGGCCTCGGCCCGGGTGACGGTGTTCTCCGGGGAGAAGGCCCCGCCGCCGGTGCCCTGGGTGATGCCGTTGGTCACCGCCCAGCCCACCGCCTGGGCAAAGTAGTCGGAGGAGCTCACGTCGGTGAAGCCGGCCCCCTCTGCGGTCTCCTGGGTGGTCTCTTGGGCCCCGGAGGCGCTCCTGACGTTGTCCAGTACCTTGCTGGGGCTGTAGCAGATGGAAATGTTGCTGCCCCGGCCCTGGGCGCCGCAGTTGTCAAACCCCCAGGCCCACAGGGATCCGTCGGTCATCAGGGCGATGGTGTGGATGCCGCCGGTGGCAACGGCGGCCACCCCGTCCAGAAGTTTCCGGGGGATAGTCTGGAGGTACTGGCCGGAGACGTTGCCGCTCTTAAATCCCAGGGAGCCGCTGCCGTTGGAGCCCCAGGCCCACAGGGATCCGTCGCTCTGGATGGCGTAATAGGCGGAGCTGCCGTCCATCGAGAGGGAGACCTGCACCACATCGTCCAGGATGTGCTGGTGCTCCGAGGTGCTCTCCCGGGTGCCGTCGCCCAGGGGGCCATTCCCCCAGGTCCAGAGGGAGCCGTCGGTCTTGATGAGGGCCATGCTGGAGTTGCCGCACTCAATGTAGGCCGCCCCGCTCTCCAGAATCTTGTGGGGGGTGCACTGGTCCGCCGCCCGGGCGCCCACACCGCCGCCCTGGATATCCGTCTCAAAACCCAGCTGACCGGAGGGGTTGTTGCCCCAGGTCCAGAGGGAGCCGTCGGTCTGGATGGCGGCGGCACAGGTGGCCCCGCAGCTCACCTGGACCACGTCGTCCAGGATGTGCTGGGGCTGGGCCGACTCCCCCACCTCCTGGCCGTTGCCCAAAAGCCCGCCGTAGCCGTAGCCGAAGGTCCACAGAGAGCCGTCGGTCTTCACCACGGCGGTGAAGTTTCCCCCGCAGCTCACCTGAGCCACGCCGTCCATCACCTTCCGGGGGGTGGTCTGGTAGTCCTCGCTGCTCTCGAAGCCCAGTTGGCCGAAGCCGGTGGAGCCCCACATCCACAGGGAGCCGTCAGATGTGATGGCGGCGGCTTGGTTCCAGCCGAAGTCCACGGCCACCACGTCGTCCATCACCTTGACAAATTCGTTCTGCACATGATTCGCTGCGTTGGTATGCTCATAGCCCAGCTGATAGCCGTCGTTGTGTCCGCAGGTATAGAGTTCACCGTCCTCCGTGAGGTAGGCGCTCAGATAGCTGCCGGCAGCCAAGGGGGTCTCCGGCGCCGGCGCAAGCCCGGAGGCGCCGGCCGGGAGCCCCAGGACCAGAGAAAGGGCCAGGATCAGGGACAACACGCGCTTTTTCATGGGGATTCTTCCTTTCCGAGTAGATTACCGGGGGCAGGCCTCCGCCGGCGGCAGGCTGTCGTCCTCCCGGACCCAGTCCTCCACATGGACCACAGCGTATTCCGTGGGGGTGCGGCGGATGACCACCCGGTCAATGCCGGCGTTGATGATGAGCCTGCGGCACATGGCGCAGGAGGTGGCGTCTGGCAGCAGCGCCCCGGTCTTGGCGTCCCGGCCCGCCAGGTAGAGGGTTCCCCCCAGGGTGGCGCTGCGGGCGGCGGAGATGATGCAGTTGGCCTCGGCGTGGACCGAACGGCAGAGCTCATAGCGCTCCCCGGAGGGAATCTGAAGGGCCTCCCGGGTGCAGAAGCCCAGGTCGGTGCAGTTCCGCCGGCCCCGGGGTGCGCCGTTGTAGCCGGTGGAGATGATCTCGTCGTTTTTGACAATGATGGCCCCGTAGCGCCGGCGCAGGCAGGTGGCCCGTTTGAGTACGGTCTCGGCGATATCCAAATAGTAATTCTCCTTGTCGATCCGGGCCATGCCGCACCGCTCCCTTCCTTCTGTTCGCTTCCATTATATACCCCCCTCCGGCCCGGTGCAAGGCACAATTCACATATTGTTTACGTTTCCTTCCTTGACGTGTCCACATTCTGCGCTTATGATAAAGAAATGAGCAGAAGCGCACCCAAGTGCGGCCTCTGCCCAGAGTTACAGGACGTCATCGCAAGGAGGCGGACCAAAGATGAATCTGATCCAGCGGTTTTTCTATGGCCGCTACGGCTGCTGGGATGCTCTCAATCTCTTCCTGGCCGGCCTGTCTCTCGTTCTCTATGTGGCGGACCTCTTTGCCCGCACCCGGGTGCTCTATGTCCTCTATACCCTGCTCCTTCTGGCGATCCTCTTCCGGCTGCTCTCCCGGAACCCCGCCCGCCGGCGGGCGGAGAACGCCAGGTTCATGGTGGTGGCCGGGCCGGTGGTCCGCTGGGTGAAGCTCCGGCGGACCATCCACCGGGACAAGGAGCACCGCTATTTCAAATGCCCCAACTGCGGCCAGCAGCTCCGGGTCCCCCGGGGCAAGGGCCGGATCACCGTCACCTGCCGCAACTGCGGCGTATCCTTTGAGGAGAAGACCTGAGCGCACAGGCAGGCGCTCCAGCCATTTGGAATACCCCCCCTTTATCGCGCTGAGGGACAGCGGCATCTCTGCCGCTGTCCCTTTTCTGCTCTTCCGCGCCCGGGCCGGGGTATCCTACAGCAGCTCCCGCAGCAGGGGCTCGAACTGGACCCCATCCAGCACAGGGGTGGCGGCGGCCAGAGTCCGGGCCACGCACTTCTGGACAAAGTCCACGGCCAGGGCGGCGGCCCCGGACAGGGGCTCCCCCCGGAGGAGCCCTCCCAGGAGTACGGCGGCGAAGAGATCCCCGGTCCCGTAAAAGGAGGCCGGCTCCTGCCGGGCCATGGCAAAGCACATGCGCCCCTGATTGTGGTCAAAGCACCCCGCGCCGGTGGTTCCGGGGGTGAAGCTGACCCCTGTCACCACCACCGAGCGCCTTCCCCCCAGGGAGAGGCGGGCGAGCCACTCCTCCATGCCGGCCTGGCTGGTGGGGACGTTTCGGTACGCCTCCCCCAGCAGCAGGGCGGCCTCGGTGAGGTTGGGGGTGATGAGGCCGGCCTCCCGGGTGAGCCGGGCCATCTGGGCGCACAGCTCCGGGGTATAGGTGCGGTAGACCTTCCCCCGGTCCCCCATCACCGGGTCCATCAGAACCAGGGTCTCCCGCCGCCGGAACTGGGTGATGAGACGGCGGAGCAGGCCGATCTGCCGGGCGGAGCCCAGGAAGCCGGAGTAAATGGCGTCAAAGGTAAGGCCCAGGGCCGCCCAGTGCTCCAGGGTCTGCTCCATGGTCCCGGTGAGGTCCTGAAAGGCGGCGCACTCCGGGGCGGGAAAGGCGGTGTGCGCGGAGAGCACGGCAGTGGGCAGGGGGCAGCACTGGACCCCCATGGCGCTGAGCACCGGCAGCACCACAGACAGGGAGCACCGGCCCAGCCCGGACAGGTCGTGAACGGCGGCGACGCGCGGCGTGTGGTTCATAGTGTTCCCTCCCGGCGGATGTGTCATGACTGAGCCTATCATATCATGAAGCGCCACCGCGCGCAATTGACTTTTTTCCGGCAGAGTGGTAGAATGATATCCACTGAATCGCCCGCAAAGGAGCTGATTCGCACGACACAGCCGCGCCATGGGTCATTCTGCGGGGGCTTCCGCTGGCGGGAGGGTGCGGCTGGCATCCAGGGTTTCCGCGCCGCCGTCCGAAGCACGGCGGGGCGCCGGAGAACGGTTTGGAGTGGATACGATGGCAGTCAATGCTGAGCTGTGGGGCGCTCTGTTCGAGGCGGCCAGGGCGCTCAAAGACATGGCGCCCTGGCGGTGGGCCGACGCCGAGGATCTGGTGGAGATTGTGCTGGAGAAAAATCCTGTCACGGTTTTTTGCAGCGTGATGGGAGGGGGCGGGGAGTGCTATGGCATCACCGTCTTGTTGGGCGCGGACGGCTACCAGAGGTTCCTCGGCGTCCTGGAGGAGAGCGACGGCGTAGCAGACCCCCTCTATCTGATGCACGAGCAGAACTGCCTGACGCTGTACTGGGGGGACCGGGAGGAGGTGCCCCCGGACCAGAAGGCCATCATCAAGGAGCTGGGCCTGCGCTTTCGCGGCAGGGGCAACTGGCCGTTTTTCCTCTCGATGAAGCCGCGGTATGTGCCGGCCACCCCCGACGATTCCGAAGCTGCTGTGATGACGGAGGCGCTTCAAAACCTCTTTATGTGCTTTCGCGCCATGGAGGAGGGACGGCTGGAGCCGCAATGGGACGAGGACCATCTGCTCCTGCGCTGTTTTTCCAAGGAGGATCAGAGCTGGCATATCGGCTGGATGGAGCTGCCGAAGGTCCCGTCGCTGTATCCAGAGGTCACGCTGCAGGACGAGGTGCTCAAGGAGCGGCTGAAACAGCGCCCGGCCATCTCCGCAGAGATCATCCTGGATCTGGTCTATCCTGACGTCCCCATCTCCGGCAAAAAGGGGGAGCGCGCCGCCCTGCCCCTGCTCTGCTTCATGATGGATGTGACCCAAGGCTGCGTGATACATTTTGAGATCCTGGAGCCGGGGAAGCCGGAGATTGAGGCCCTGTTCGACGCCTTTGTCCCCTATGTTCTGGGAGCGGGGCGGATGCGTCTCCTCCGCGCCCGGAACCCTTGGGTATTCTCCGCCCTGGAGGATCTCTGCTCCTACTGCGGCATTCCGCTGCGCCGGACGCCGTGCCCGGAAATCGACGCGCTCCGGGCAGCGATGTTCGGCATGATGCAGCAATTCTGACCCTGTGCTCCCGGGAGGGTGCGGGCCAGGTGGGCGGCCTGTGCGCCGCAGAGGCTGCCCGCCTCTATGCGGGTATGATGAAATTGGCAAACATGCTGGATTTATGTGCTGTCAGCTCTGTGAAAGATTTTTGAGCGGATATTCTGACCATCCCAAATTGCAGCTCATGGATAAAAAACCGCGATTCCATCGCACTTTGTGCGCTGAAATCGCAGACCGACAAAGTCAGTCTCCGGATTTCGCACATACTACATTTCTTCCTTATTTATTGTTTTTATAGACGCGGGTCAAGCGCAACGCTCCGCCTCGGTTCCTCGCCGTGTAAAAACAGAGGAAAAATAGCGGCAGGAACTCCTGCCACTCATATCTGCGGGCATGATGGAATTGGTAGACATGCGAGATTTAGGTTCTCGTGCAGCGATGCGTTGGGGTTCGAGTCCCCATGCCCGCACCAGCTCAGAAATTCCCTGTTTGGCATGAATCCCCGCTTGGCGGCAGAGATGCCCGCCTTTGTATCATGGATATTGGCGGCATGAACCACGACAGCCAATAAATTGCCCATCACATCAACCACTATGTGCTGCCTCCGGCCTTTCGTTTTTTCCCCCGTCAATCCCTCGATTTTCGCTGGCCGGCACGGTCTTTACGCTCTGAGAAGCAATGATGGCATCACTTGGCCCCTCCTTACGCCCGGCATCCGTATGCTCCAAAATACGATCCCACAGCCCACTGATCCGAGCGCGGCGATAAAAGCTGTGCACTGTTGAATATGGCGGAAAATCATGGGGTAACCGCCTCCATTTGCACCCGGAATCCACCAAATACAGCACAGCGTTTGTCAATTCCCGCTTGTTCCATCTGCAATTTCGCATTCCCGTGTAGAGCGGCGCGATCTGCACCTGCCATGAGATGTATACCAGCATCGACGGACTGAACCATCAGGCCAACCTGACCCTGTGCGTGGACCAGGAGAGCATGACCGTGCTGGATTCCTACTATGAAGTGATGAACAGATCCGTGGGCTATGTCAGCCACTCCTTTAACCAGTTCGTGCTGGTGGGCCAGGATGGAACGATCGTCACCCTGGGCCACGGCGACGCCTATCCCCGCGCCGCCGTCCTTATGATGTACAATACCAAGGCGGGGAACGGGACGTTCAGCGGACGGGTCAGCAATGTCACTGTTCAGGCCTTCCCAGGCCAGGTGTGCGCCAACGCCACAGGGGCCTCTCTGGGCGGCCTGTCCGAGACCAACAGCGGATATGTGGCGGCCTATAACTACATAGACTTTTCCTCCAGCACGAACAAGGGAAGGAATGTCTACATTGGCTATGTCCCAAAGGAGAGTGCCCATGGGACGGCAGTGGTCCGTAGCGTTTCTCCCGATGAAAATACTTCTACACCGCAACTGGTTTCCACTGGCCTGAATGGCGGTACTGGAGGACGGCACCCTGGTGGTCTGGGGCCGGGCCAATGAGAACACGGAAGACTGGAACGAGCAGTTAAAGACCATGGGCAGCGGCTTCATAGCGGTGAGCCGGTATGAGAATAATTACCTCGCGCTGAAGGCCGACGGTGCCCTATGGGCTTGGGGGCTCGGAAAGGGCGCCATTTTCCAGAACACCCCTGTGCAAATCCTGAACAATGTGAAGCAGATCAGCGGCACTGGGACCAACCGGCCGCTGAGAGGACCGGTAAAGGTGATGGACAACGTCGTCAACGTCTGGAGTCAGAACTATATTTCCAGCACGCCCGCTATGTTTGCCCTAGGGCTTGTTTGAAACATGTCAACATGCCCAACCGGCGGGGCTTTTGCCCCCTGAACGTCGCAATTTTCCTTGAAATCCGCCAGGATTCCTGCGAAAAAATTGCTTGCCAGCGGCCCAAAATCCCTCGCTGCTGGACACAGCGCCAATTTTCAAACAAGCCCTAGCAGCGAAAAGGCCGCCATTCACAGAGGCGTCACCGTCCCCGACCTGGCGAAGAGCGCCCCCTATGGGGATGTGGTCTACCGCTGGTACTGGGCGGGCATCACCGAAGGAGACGAGAACGGCTGCTTCAATGGCAATTCCATCATTACCCGCAGTGAGACGGCAGGCACTGCGTGCGTTGGTGGAAAAAGGGCAGACCCAAGGATATCGGATCAAACACGCGCAAATATTGCTTAATTGGATGAAATATCGGAGAACCAGGAGTGGACATACGACAAAATGAAGGAAGCGTATCATGCCACCCCTCACACACTTTGCCAGATAGCAAAACGGTTTGTGACGGGTGGTAAAGACAGAATGGTGTATTCCAAAGCCAGGAGCCGGGTTTGCAGCGCGGATGGAGGATATTCTGGACGTATATCAGCGGCCTTATGACCCTCTGCGCCCAGTGGTCGGCCTGGACGAGGCAAAGCGGCAGTTGATTGAGAAGCGAAGCATCCCAGCAAAGCCGGGAAGCCTGGAACGCGAAGATTATGAGTACCGCCGCTGCGGCGTGGCAGATCTGTTCGCCGCATTTGAACCACTGGCCAGCAAGAGAACGATAAAGTTGACTTCCACCAGAAAAGCCGTAGATTTTGCTCATTTTCTGCGTGAACTGGTGGAGGTTCATTACAGTCATTGCGAAAAAATGTTTTGGTCATGGATAATTTGAATATCCACTCCACCGCTTCGCTGTATAAAGCCTTTGAGCCCGATACAGCCAGGCGGATTGCACAGCGTTTGGAAATCCACTATACCCCCATTCACGCCTCCTGGCTGAATATAGCCGAAATAGAAATCGGCATCCTTTCCAAGCAGTGCCTGTCTCAATCCATACCTTCCTGTTATCTTCTAATTTCTAACTTGGTAAAGTACCGGTAGTCATTGGCGAAGGTCACGGTGAGGCAGACCTGTCCGTCCACCGTCTATGCTGTGATCTGGATGTCGGTGAACAGGCTGCCGGCGCCGTCCCGGAGGGTCCAGCGCTCCAGGGGGCCGCCCTGGGTGTGGTTTAGGCAGAGCTCAGGGTCCGCATAGCCCAGGGAGGCGTCGTAGTCCAAAGACCACACCACGGTCCCGGCGGCCTCGGCCTCCTCCAGGGTCAGGTCCACGGGGATGCCGGCCCGGAAGGTCCGGGCATCGCACAAACTGATATAGTTCTTGCCCCCGTCGCCGGAGGTGTTGACAAAGCTGGCAACGGGTGCGCTCTCTGCGGCCGAGGCCGGGGGCATCCACAGGCCCGCCAGCAGAGCCAGGGCCGTCAAGCCGCTATAATGAAAGAAAACGGCCTCAATCCCCATGCAGCAGTGACTTTTCCCGCTTAAGGAGGGCTGGCCATGTTTGATCTGGCAGATAGGCAGAGGATGGAACAGGAAAACCAGGCGCGCCTTTTCGCACTGCTCCGGCAGATTCCCGAGGGGACGCCCCAGGGCTGGGCGCGGCGGGACCTGGCGGTGGGCGGACTGATGTATGTGGGCTTTTCCCAGGCGCGGACGGAGCAGCTGATCTGTATCTCCTCCCGGGGTCAGAGCCTGATCGACTGCTCCACCGGAGAAAAGCGGTATGAGGAGGAATGCTATGACGAGAACGACCTGCTGGCCTATTCGGAGGCGCTGGGGGAGGAGGCGGTGCCGCTGGCCGGCGAGGGCGGCGGGGGCCTGCGGACCTTCACCAGGGCCGGAGACCTTCTGGAGCGGGTCGCCCCGGTCTGGCCCAGCGAGCAGATTGTGTTCGCGCCCCAGTACGCCTCCTGGGTCCGCACGCCGGAGGTGTGCCGAATTGTGTATGACGATTTTGGCATCTCCACCATCCAGGCGTACGGCTTCAGCAAATGCGGGAATTTCTTTGTCATCGCCTCCACCAGTGATCTGACCATTTACCAAAAGATCTAAACCGGATAAGTTTGATTTTATAGAGGAGGAAATTGGAATGGAACAGGAAGGCATGGTATCCGTGTGGGCGGGCTTTTTCAAGGATGAGGACGCGCTGATGGACTATGCTGCCGAGGAGGGGTACGACGAGGTGGGGAACCCGGAGATTTCCCCCTTTAACCAGGATTTTTTGCGGTGAGGCGCTTTGGCCCTTTGACCCGGATTTTTGGGAGCGGAGTCTGGTGGAGGCCGCGACGGATGTGGAGGCCCTGGTTTCTCCCTTTTCCGAGGGTCTGACCATAGGGGCGGCGCTGAAAAAGTGCTTGCCCCAGGGTCTGGAAAAGCCCTGCAACGGGGCGATTTTGGCCTATAACTACAAGTACGACCCGGAAGAAAGTGCTCCCCATGCGCCAGCGACTTTTTTAGGGCTTGTTTGAAAATTGGCGATGTGTCCGGCAGCGAGGGATTTTGGGCCGCTGGCAAGCAATTTTTTCGCAGGAATCCTGGCGGATTTCAAGGAAAAATTGCGCCGTCCAGGGGACAAAAGACCCGCAGGTTGGGCATGTTGACATTTTTCAAACAGCCCTAGGCTCCGTGCCCTATGAGGTGGATGGAGGCGCGGATTTGTGACATGCTCCCACCGTCTGTAGCGGCGGGGCGGCGGTTTTTGCGGGACTCCCGGACCGGGTCAAGGCCCATCAGATCCTGGCCCCATAGAAAAGGAGCCGCCCTCCCCCGCTCCTTTTCGTGCAAAGGGGACCATTGACAAGACCCAGCCGGATTTTATAAGATAGAGGGGATACTTTAGAGAGAGCGGGTGCATCCCTTGAAACAGCCATTTGTCACTCTGGAGCAGCTCCAGGAAATCGTGAAGCAGTACCCCACCCCCCTCCACCTCTACGACGAGCGGGGCATCCGGGAGAACGTCCGAAAGCTCCGGCAGGCCTTCGCCTGGAACAGGGGATTCCGGGAGTTCTTCGCGGTGAAGGCCACCCCCAACCCCACCATCCTGAACATCCTGCGGGAGGAGGGCTGCGGGGCTGACTGCTCCTCCCTCACCGAGCTGATGCTCTCCCACCGCTGCGGCTTCCCCGGGGAGGCGATCATGTTCTCCTCCAACGACACCCCGGCGGAGGAGTTCCGGCTGGCCGCCCAGCTGGGGGCCACCATCAACCTGGACGACTTCACCCACATCGACTTTCTTAAGGAGGCCATCGGCTATATCCCCGAGACCATCTCCTGCCGCTACAACCCCGGCGGCACCTTCACCATCGGGGAGAGCGCCGAGGGCTTCCAGGTTATGGACAACCCCGGGGAGTCCAAGTACGGCTTTACCCGGTCCCAGCTCACCGAGGGCTTCAAAAAGCTGAAGGCCATGGGGGCCAAGCACTTCGGCCTCCACGCCTTCCTGGCCTCCAACACCCTGTCCAACGAGTATTACCCCACCCTGGCCGGCATCCTCTTCCGCACGGCGGTGGAGCTCCGGCAGGAGACCGGGTGCGACATCCGGTTCATCAACCTCTCCGGCGGTGTGGGCATCCCCTACCGCCCCGAGCAGCCCGCCAACGATATCCTGGCCATCGGCGAGGGGGTGCGCAGGCAGTACGAGGAGATTCTGGTCCCCGCCGGCATGGGGGATGTGGCCCTGTGTACCGAGCTGGGCCGCTTTCTGCTGGGGCCCTACGGCTGTCTGGTGACCAAGGTGCTCCATTTCAAGCATATCTATAAGGAGTATGTGGGGGTGGACGCCTGCGCCGCCAACCTGATGCGGCCGGCCATGTACGGGGCCTACCACCACATCACCGTCAT
>NZ_CALXGA010000041.1 GCF_944387725.1 uncultured Intestinimonas sp.
GACCCAGGAATCCTGGCGGATTGCAAGGAAAAATTGCGCCGTCCAGGGGGCAAAAGACCCGCCGGTTGGGCATGTTGACATGTTTCAAATAAGCCCTAGTGCCGGGGAAACTCCTTCACCCTCTCTGCGGCCTGGGTCAGTGCCGTCAGGGCGTCGGCTCTGTTCTGTTTCGCCAGCTGCTCCACCTTGGAGAGCAGCTCCCCCTTGTGGGTGCAGACATAGCGGGGCGGGAGCTGGTTCAGGGCCAGAGCGATGATGTCGCTGCGGCACTCCGGGCAGGTACAGCAGTCAATCTGGTCCTTTCTGTCGTCAAAGAGCTGCTCCATGAAGATCTCCATCATGTTTCGGTAGGCAGTCATGTTTCATCACCGATCCTTGTTAAAAAGCTTGATAATATCCGCAAAGGGGTCCTCCGAATCCTCGGAAAGGGGCGACAGGGCCGGGCGCTCGCTGGAGGCCGGCTGCTGCTGGGCGCTGCCGGTCTTGCTGGCCTCCTTGCCCGCAGAGAAGGGATTGCTGGGCATTCCCCCCGGCTCCTCCTCAAAGCCTGTGGAGATGACGGTGACCCGGATTTCATCCTCCATGTCCTCGTCGAAGGCGGCGCCGAAGATGATGAGGGCGTCCGGGTGGGCGGCCTGCTGCACCAGATTGGCGGCGGTCTCCACGTCCTCCAGGTCGATGTCCATCGAGCCGGTGACGTTGATGAGGACGCCGTGGGCGCCGTTGATGCTGGTCTCCAGCAGGGGACTGGCAATGGCCATCTTGGCGGCCTCCTCGGCCTTGTTCTTGCCGGCGGCCCGGCCCACGCCCATGTGTGCCATGCCCGCGTCCTTCATGACGGCGGTGACGTCGGCGAAGTCCAGGTTGATGATGCCCGGCTTCTTGATGAGGTCCGAGATGGACTGCACCGCCTGGCGCAGCACGTCGTCGGCAATCTCAAAGGCGTTCTGGAAGGTGATCTTCTGGTCGGTGGCGAACTTCAGCCGCTCGTTGGGGATAATTACCAGGGAGTCCACCTTGCTCCGCAGCTCCTCGATGCCGGCCTCGGCCTGGAGCATCCGGCGGCGGCCCTCAAAGCCGAAGGGCTTGGTGACCACGCCCACGGTGAGCAGCCCCGCCTCCTTGGCGATGTCGGCCACGATGGGGGCCGCGCCGGTGCCGGTGCCGCCCCCCATGCCGGCGGTGATGAAGACCATGTTGGCGTCCTCCAGGGCCTTGGCGATCTGGCTCCGGCTCTCCTCCGCCGACTTCCGGCCCACCTCCGGGTTGGAGCCCGCGCCCTGACCCCCGGTGAGCTTCTCCCCGATCTGAATCTTATAGGTGGCGCTGGAGATGGAAAGCGCCTGCTTGTCCGTGTTCACGGCAATAAAATCCACACCCTGTACGCCGGAGCGCACCATGCGGTTGACCACGTTGCTGCCGCCGCCGCCCACGCCGATGACCTTAATGGTAACGACGCTGTCCGGCCCAGTATCCAATCCGAATGCCATGCCTGTTCCTCCTATGTAAACAGTTATCGCTTGTGGCGCTGTAAAAATATATAGCAATATAATATATTATATTATATCGCGCTTTTCAGGCCGGGTCAATAGTGCTTGCTTGAAAATCGGCGATGTGCCCAGCGGCCAGGGATTTTGGGCCGCCGGCCAGGGATTTTGACGCGGGAATCCTGGCGGATTTCAAGGAAAAATTGCGCCGCCCAGGGGTCAAAGGTCCCGCCGGTTGGGCATGTTGACCTGTTTCAAAAAACTTTCCCCGCCGGATTCACCCATAATTCGGGATGACCCGGACCTCATCCTCCCGGGTGAGGTCGATGGTGCCGCTCTCATTGGGCTGGAGCTCCCGCATCACCCCGTCCAAAGTTCGGAGCTTCCAGTTAAAATCGGCGTTCATAGGGATGCGGACGGTGAAGCGTCCGTCATAGGTCATCAGGAGGTCGGCGGCGGCGGTCAGGTCCACCTCCGACACCTGGGCCGCCATGTCCCAGGTCTCGATGGCCTGAAGGAGGGCGAGCAGGCTCTCCAGCCGGAGGGCGTCGGCGTCCTCCACCGTAACCCGGGTCCCCACGGCGGGGAGCAGAACGGTGAGCCCCGTGACCCGGGCCAGCCCCTCCACCGTCCCGGAGGGCGCCTGTTCCAGGATCATGCCCTTTTTGTCGATGATCCACCAGCCCTCCCCGCCCTGGACCACGGCGGCCGGGCTCCGCTCGGTGATGCGGATCACCAGGCCGTCCGGCAGGGCGGGGCGGATGCTCACATTGTCCACATAGGAAAGGGCGGTGTAGATGCGCTGGGCCGTTCCGGCCCGGTTGACCAGGAAGAGATTATCTCCCAGCTCCACGCCGGAGGCGTCGATGATCTCCTGGGCGGTGTACCGCCCCTCCCCCTCCACCGTGATCTCCTCTACCCGGAAGAAGACCACACAGCCCGCGGCCACCACCACCAGGATGATGGCCAGGGATAGGAGCTTATAGAGGAAGCCAAAGCGTCCCCGCCTGCGCCGTTTTCTCTTGTTGGAGCGCCTGGATGCCATGGCTCTGCCTCCAGATTTGTGTATTTCTTTCACAGCCCGTTCATTTTACCACACGGAAGCAGAAAAATCGTTAAGAAATCCTTACAAGTTCTGTCATGGCTCTCCTGTTCGGGAAATCTCTGCCCCCAGGCTCCGCAGAGTGTCCTCCAGGCCGAAGTACCCCCGGTCGATGTGGGCCAGGCCCGTGATCTCGCTGGAGCCCTCCGCCCCCAGGGCGGCCACCACCAGGGCGGCCCCGCCCCGCAGGTCGGCCGAGCGCAGGCTGGCCCCGTGGAGCCGCTCCACGCCGCAGACCACCGCCACCCGGCCCTCCACCCGGATGTCGGCCCCCATGCGGCAGAGTTCATCCACATGGCGGTAGCGGCTCTCGAACATGTTCTCCACAAGGACGGTGGTCCCCGTCCCCTTGGCCAGGGCGGCCATGATGGGGGGCTGGGCGTCGGTGGGAAAGCCCGGATAGGGGGCGGTACGGATGGGCCGGACCCCCTTCAGGGGCTGGTCCCGGCGGAGGGTCACCCGGCCGGGGCCGCTGCGCACCCGGCAGCCCGCCTCGGCCAGCACCGCCGTGACGGTGGAGAGCTGGCGGTAGTCGGTGTCCAGCAGCTCCACCTCCCCGCCGGCGGAGGCCGCGGCGCTGAGGAGGGTGGCCGCCACAATGCGGTCGGGCAGGACGGTGTGCTCCCCGCCGTGGAGTCCCCCCACGCCCCGGACGGTGACCACCGAGGTCCCCGCCCCCTGGACCTCCGCCCCGGCGGCCCGGAGGAAGGTCTGGAGGTCCACGATCTCCGGCTCCCGGGCGGCGTTGGTGATGACGGTGGTGCCCTCCGCCCCGCAGGCGCAGAGCATGGCGTTCTCGGTGGCTCCCACGCTGGGGAGGGACAGGGCGTACTCACAGCCCTGGAGCCGCCCGCCGGGGATGGCGCAGTGGAGGGCGCCCCCCTCCTCCCGGATCTCCGCCCCCAGGGCCCGGATGGCCGAGAGGTGGAGGTCGATGGGCCGGGGCCCCAGCTCACAGCCCCCGGGCATGCTCAGCTCCGCCGAGCCGGTCCGGGCCAGAATGGCCCCCAGGAAGATCACCGAGGAGCGCATCTCCCGCATGAGCCGGTCGGGCACGTCGTTGCCGGTGACCACCGAGGCGTCCACCGTGATGGTGTCCCCGGACCGATCCACCTGACAGCCCAGGTGCTCCAGAATCGCCATGGAGGCCCGGACGTCCGAGAGGTCCGGGCAGTTATGTATCACGCTGGTCCCCCGGCAGAGGACCGTGGCCGCCAGGATGGGCAGCACACTGTTCTTGGCCCCGTGGACCCTGGCCGTCCCATACAGGGGCCTGCCGCCTTGGATGATATACGCACTCATTTTTCCGTCCACCCTCCGCGTGTCATGGTTTCACGCCATCCTATGCGGAGGGGGCGGCGGGTGACAGTCTACCGCAGCAGGGCGGTCAGGGTCTGATAGATCTCCTCAGCGGCGTCGGTGACCGAGAGGGCGGAGAGGGCCCGGGACATCTGGGCCAGCCGCGCCCGGTCGGAGAGGAGGACCTTCGCCTGGTTGTAGAGGATTCTGCCGTCGCACTCGGGCTCCAGGAGGACCACCGCCGCGCCGTGGCGCTCCAGCACCCGGGCGTTTTTCTCCTGGTGGTTGTCGGTGACGTTGGGAGAGGGCACCAGGATACAGGGCTTGGCGATGGCTGTGAGCTCCGAGATGGTGGAGGCCCCCGCCCGGCAGATCACCAGGTCGGCGGCGTCCATCACCAGGGGCATGTCGTAGATATACTCCCGGACCTCCACCCCCTCCCCCAGGTCCACCCCCCGGCCCTTGAGCTCCCCGGTGAGCCAGGCGTAGTTCCGCCCCGCCCCGTGGATGTGGTGGAAGGGGCGCCCCTCCTCCGCCTCGGCCTGGAGAAAGTCGGCCATGTAGCGGTTCATGACGTCGGCCCCCAGGCTCCCCCAGTAGGAGAGCACCGCCGGCCGGCCGTCGGCAAAGCCCAGGGCCCGCCGGGCCTCCTTCCGGGTGTGGTCGAAGAAATCCCGGCGCACCGGGGTGCCGGTGACCACCACCCGGTCCGGGTGGGGATAGTAGCTCCGGGAGTCCTCGAAGCCCACCATCACCCGGTCCGCCACCTTGGCCAGGAGCCTGGTGGTGAGGCCGGGAACGGCGTTGGACTCGTGAATGGCGGTGGGGATGCCCCGGCGGGCGGCCTCCTTCACCACGGGGTAGGAGGCGTAGCCCCCGGTGCCCACCACCAGGTCCGGCTGGAAGTCCTTCAGGATGGCCCGGGCCTGCCGCCGGGCCTGGGGGAGGGTCAGCACCGTCATGACGTTGTGCTTGATGTCCTTCCACCGCCAGGCCCGGTGGAGGGTGTTGACGTGGACGGTCCGCAGCTCGTAGCCCTCATGGGGCACCAGGGTGCGCTCCATGCCGTTGTCGGCTCCGGCGAAGAGGACCTGACAGTCCTGGCGCCGGGACTGGAAGAGCCTGGCCAGGGCGATGGCCGGATTGATGTGTCCCGCGGTCCCGCCGCAGGTGAAGAGCAGCTTCAAGCGAACACCTTCTCTATCCGGCCCTGGGGGCCGGGATCTGTCGGGATACCCCCAGCACCACGCCCATCTCCACCAGCTGGATGATGAGGGCGGTGCCGCCATAGCTGAAGAAGGGCAGGGAGATGCCCGTGGGGGGCAGGAGGTTGGTGACCACGCCGATGTTCAGGAAGACCTGGACCGCCACCTGGGTGGTGACTCCCACGATGAGGAGGGCCCCGAAGCGGTCCCGGGCGTGGATGGCCAGCCAGTAGCCCCGGAGGATGAGCAGGGCGAAGAGGAGCAGGATCATGGCCGCCCCGATGAAGCCCAGCTCCTCGCAGACAATGGGGAAGACGTAGTCGTTCTGGAGCTCCGGCAGGAAGAGGTTCTTCTGCCGGGAGTTCCCCAGGCCCACCCCCAGCAGCCGCCCGGAGCCGATGGCATAGAGGGACTGGACGATCTGGAAGCCGGCGTCCTGGGGGTCGGACCAGGGGTCCTGCCAGATGGCGATGCGCTCGGACATATAGCCGCTGGAGGAGGCTACAAACCCCAAAAGCAGCGCCATGAGAATCCCGCCCCCGGCGAACCAGCCCAGCTTGATGCCGGCGGCAAAGAGGATGGAGGCCCCGATGGCCAGCATGAGGATGGTGGCCGACAGGTGGGGCTCCCACAGCAGCAGCCCGGAGATCACCGCCAGAATGGCGCCGTAGGGCACCAGCTCCAGAAAGCCCACGTTGTCCAGCCACTCCAGAAAGCAGCCGGAGAGCCTGCGCCGGTCAAAGGTCCGCTTTTTCTCCGTCCCCCGCTTGGAGAGCCGGGCGGAGAAGTAGAGGATGATGCCCAGCTTGGCGGCCTCGGAGGGCTGCCACCGGGGCAGGGGTCCGATGGCCCGAATCCAGCGGTCGGCGCCGCCGCCGCTGGAGCCGATGCCGGGGACCTTCACCAGCACCAGCAGGAAGATGGACGCCCCCAGCACCAGCACCGACATCCACCGCAGGTGCTGGTAGTTCACCCGGGAGACGGCGTACATGACCGCCAGCCCCAGCACGGCAAAGGCCCCCTGGCGCATAAAATAGTAGGTGGGATTATCCAGTTCGTATAGGGCGTCCACATAGGACGCCGAGAACATCATGATGACGCCGACGCCGGTGAGGAGCACCACCAGCATCAGGAAGGGCAGGTCCAAGGGCCCCCGGGCCAGTTGTTCCCCCATGGTGAGATCGCGCTTGTGTTTTCGGGCCATGGCTCCTCCTTTCCAGGCGGCCTGCCGGGGTCACCCGGCGAGATGCGTCATCCCCACGCCGTACCGCCCCAGAACGCCGGCATAGGCCAGGGCGCAGAAGAGCAGCGAGACCAGGGCGAAGACGGCCACCACCTTTTTCTCGCTCCAGCCGCACATCTCAAAGTGGTGGTGGAGGGGGGCCATCTTGAAAATCCGCTTGCCGTGGGTGGCTTTGAAGTATACGACTTGTATAATATCAGACATCGTTTCCGCAATGTAGACAAACCCCACCAGAATCAGCACCAGAGGCATATCGAAGGCGAAGGCCAGCCCGCACACCGCGCCCCCCAGGAAGAGGGAGCCGGTGTCCCCCATGAAGACCTTGGCGGGGTAATGGTTGTAGAGGAGGAAGGCGCACAGCCCCCCAAAGAGGGCTCCGGCGAAGATGCCCAGGCTCAGGACCTGCCAGCTCCAGGCGGTCAGGGCGAAGAAGGCGGCCACCGGCAGGGTGACGCTGGAGGAGAGTCCGTCCACCCCGTCGGTGATGTTGACGGCGTTCACCGTCCCCACCATGACGAAGGCGGCGAAGACCATATAGACCGCCCAGGGCAGCTCGATGGTCATCTGGAGGAAGGGCAGATAGAGGTGGGGGGTCAGGTAGCCGAAGTACCGCAGCAGGGTGGTAAAGGCAATGGCGGCGGCCAGCTGGAGCAGAAACTTGGGCCCGGCGGTGAGGCCGGTATTCTCCCGCTTTTTCACCTTCTCGTAGTCGTCCAGATACCCGATGACCCCAAAGACCAGGGCGAAGAGGAAGACAAAGACGGCCCGGTAGTCCCCCGCCAGCAGGTCCGGGGCGCCGATGAGCACCAGGGTGGCCAGGATGCCGAAAATGAACATCAAGCCTCCCATGGTGGGGGTGCCCTGCTTGGACATGTGCCAGGTGGGGCCGTCCTCCTTAATGGACTGCCCGGCCTTCATCCGGCGCAGGACGGGGATGAGCAGCCTCCCGGCCAGGGCCGAGAGGACAAGGGAAACGAGGGCGGCGATCACAATTCTCATCTTTTCAACCTCCTGAATCGGGCGCCCGCGTCACGGACAGGCGGACCCAACGGGGGATTATATCATATTGCCGGACAGAGGGAAAGGAAAAAAACGGAGAATTTCACCCCTCAGGCGTGCTTCCGGCCGGCAAAGCAGCTGGCGACCACCTCCCGCTCGTCCAGCGGCAGGCGCACACCCCCCACCTCCTGGTAAGTCTCGTGGCCCTTCCCCGCCAGGAGCACCAGGTCCCCGGGCTGGGCCTGGGAGAGGGCCAGGCGGATGGCGGCGGTCCGGTCCGGCTCCACCAGCACCGGGGTACGGGTCCCCTCCATCCCCGCCAGGATCTCCCGGAGGATGGCCTTGGGGTCCTCGGTGCGGGGGTTATCCGAGGTGACGATCACCAGGTCGGCCAGGTCGGCGGCGATGGCCCCCATCAGGGGGCGCTTGCTCCGGTCCCGGTCTCCGCCGCAGCCGAAGAGGCAGATGACCCGCCGCTGGGTGAGGTCCCGGACGGTGGTGAGGATGTTCTCCAGGGCGTCTGGGGTGTGGGCGTAGTCAATGAGGACGGTATAGGCCGCCGGGACGGGGACCACCTCCACCCGGCCCTTGACCCCCTGGGCGGAGCGGAGGGCGGCGGAGATGGCCGGCAGCTCCGCCCCCAGGTTCAGGGCGCAGGCGATGACCCCCAGGGCGTTATAGATGGAAAAGCCCCCGGGGATGGGCAGAAAAATCCGGCCGATGAGCCCCCGGGCCACCGCCTCAAACTCCACATGGCTGGGAAAGAGGCGGATGTTTTTGGCCACCAGATCGGCCTCGTCCTTCCGCTCGGAGTAGGTGAAGACGGGGCAGGGGACGGTTGCGGCGTAATACCGGCCGGCCTCGTCGTCCAGGTTGAGGACGGCCAAATCGGTCTGCTGGAACAGCAGGCCCTTGGCCGCCCGGTAGGCCTCCATGGCGCCGTGGAAGTCCAGGTGGTCCTCGGTGAGGTTGGTGAAGATGCCGGCGGCAAAGCGGATGCCCGCCGTCCGGCGGAGGACCAGGGCGATGGAGGACGCCTCCATCACCACATGGGTGCAGCCGGCGTCAACCATCTCCCGCAGCAGGGCCTGGAGCTCCACCGGCTCCGGGGTGGTGCGCCGGGCCGGCAGGGCCCGGCTTCCGATGAGGTTCTGGTTGGTGCCGATGAGGCCCACCTTGGCCCCCAGGGCCCCCTCCAGCACCGCCTTGAGGAGGTAGGTGGTGGTGGTCTTCCCGTTGGTGCCGGTGACGGCCACGCAGGTGAGGGCCTCCGCCGGGCGGCCGTACCAGTTGGCGGCCATGCCCGCCAGGGCCTCCCGGGGGTCGGCCGCCACCAGCCAGGGGCCCGGTTCCTCCGGGGCCTCCCGGCACAGCACCGCCGCCGCCCCCTTGTCCAGGGCCTCCTGAATGAACCTCTGCCCATCCGTCTTGTAGCCGGGCAGGGCCGCGAAGAGGCCGCCGGGCGACAGGGTCCGGCTGTCATAGCTCAGGCCGGTGATCTCCGCGTCCCCGTCCAGATCCCGCCGGGTCAGGGCCACGCCCTGGAGCAGTTGGTCTAACCGCATGGTTCACCCCCGATGACGGAGCGGGAGGGGCCCGCCCCTCCCCGCCTCCGATTTAACGAATGGATGCGATGTTGCCGTTTTCCGCGTAGTCCTGAATGGAGGTATCCATAAACTGGACCTCCACCACGGTTCCCGGGTCCACCAGCGTCCCAGGGTCAGTGGACTGGCTCACCGAGATGGTGGTGTCCGAGTAGGAGGTGGCCCCCGAGGGCCGGAGATAGAGGTTCCGCTCCGCCAGGGCCTGCTCCGCAGCGCTGAGGGTCATGCGGGTGAGGGCGGGGACCTCCACCTGTTCGGCGGGCTTCTCCTCCCCCAGGTAGAGGACCGCCTGGCTGCCGCCGGGGATGGACGCCCCCTGGGAGGGAAGCTGGTCGGTCACCACGGCGCCCTCCCCCACCACCCGGCAGCTCAGGCCCTTGGTCTGGAGCAGGGCCTGGGCGTCGGCCAGGCTCAGGCCCACAGTCTGGGGCATCACCACATCGGCGTAGGACGCGTCGCTGTAGACCTTTTCCACCCCCAGGTAGTCGAGAATCTCGGCCACCAGGGGGCCGGCGGAGAGGGCGGCCATGGCGCCGCCGCTGATGAAGAAGCCCCGGGAGGTGTAATTGCTCCCCGGCGTCACCGGGGTGGGGCTGTCAAAGGCCAGGAGGACGACAATCTGGGGGTCGTCGGCGGGGGCCACCCCCAGGAAGGAGACGATGAGGTCGCCGGTGTCCTCGTCCCGCTTTTCCGAGGTGCCGGTCTTGCCGCCGATGCGGTAGCCCTCCACCCGGGCGTTCTTGCCGGTGCCGGTGTCCACCACCTCGAAGAGGATTTCCCGCACCCGCTGGGAGGTGCTCTCGCTGATGACCTGCCGGAGCTCGGTGGGGGTGGTCTGCTCCACCACATTGCCGTCCTGGCCGGTGAACGCCTGGACCACATAGGGCTGCATCAGGTGCCCGCCGTTGACGGCGGCGCTGGCGGCGGTGATGAGCTGGAGGGGGGTGAGCCGGAAGGTCTGCCCGAAGGATGCGGTGGCCAGGGATACCTCGCCGTAGATGCCGGTAAAGTATTCCTCCGTCCAGACCAGGTTGGTGTTGTCGGTCTCCCCCTGGAGGTCGATGCCGGTCTTGCCGATGATGCCGAAATCCTCCAGGTATTGGTAAAACCTTTCCGCCCCCAGCGCCTGGCCGATCTCGATGAAGGCCGGGTTGCAGGAGTTGGCCACCGCCTTGGCCAGGGTCTGCGCGCCGTGTCCTGCGCGGTTGGAGCAGTTAATCCGCCGGTCGGCCACCTCCTTGTAGCCCGGGCAGTAGAAGGTGGAGCTGTCATTGACCACACCCTCCTCCAGGGCGGCGGCCAGAACCATGATCTTAAAGGTGGAGCCTGGCTCATAGGTGTCGGTGATGGTCCGGTTGGTCCACTGCTGGTACTGGGCGGCTTCCAGGGCCTGGAGATAGGCGTCCTCACTGCCGGCCGGGTCGGCCTGGACCTGCTCCAGGTAGTCCGCCAGGACGGGGTCGCTGACCGTCCGGGGGTTGTTGAGATCGTAGTTGGGGGAGGAGGCCATGGCCAGGATGGCCCCGGTGTCGGGCTCCATGACGATGCAGAAGCCCCCCTTCCGGGCCTCATAGGAGCTGATGCCCTCGGCCAGGGTCTTCTCGCAGTAGCTCTGGATGGTGGCGTCGATGGTGAGCTGGAGGTTCAGCCCCGGCTCCCCGTCGATGTAGCTCTCGTAGCTGGAGAGCATCTCCTGGCCCCGGGCGTTCCGGGCGGTGACCACCCGGCCGGGGCTCCCGGCCAGCAGGTTCTCATACTTGGCCTCCGCGCCGAAGGCCCCCATGTTGGTGTTGGTGTTGACCCACCCGATGACCTGGGCCGCCAGGGAGCCGTAGGGGTAGACCCGCTTGGTGTCCGGCGAGAGGTAGACCCCCGGGTAGAGGCTGTATTCCTCCTGGAAGGCCCGGACGGCGTCCGAGATCTCGTCGTCCACCCGCCATTTCAGGACCACATACTGGTAGTTGGCGTTGCGTTCGATCCGGTCCAGGATGTCCTCCGCCTCCATGTCCAGAATCTCCGCCAGGTGCTCGGCGATGAATTCCTCATACGCGCCGTTGAGGGCGGCGGCCTCGGCGGCGGTGGGGGTCTCCCCGGCGGTCCGCTTCCTCTCCCCGGACTCCCGCTTGGTCTCGGCGGCGGCGGTGATGTCCCGGGGGGAGATCACCACGTTCTGCACCGAGATGGACACGGCCATCAGGTTGCCCTGGGTGTCGTAAATGGTCCCCCGGGGGGCGGTCACCAGCATATCCTGGGTCTGCTGCTCAATGGCCAGCTCCTGATACCACTCCCCGTCCACAATCTGAATCTGCCAGAGCCGCCCCAGCAGGGGGATAAAGGCCGCCACGCCGAAGAGGACCATCAGGCAGATGGTCCGCCCCAGAATGATGCGGTTCTGCCGGCTGTCGCCGCCGTTGGAGCTGGTCTTGCGCGCTTTCTGGGTCATGCCGTTCTCCTTTTTGCCTCCGGACCCCGTCCGGGCGGGTGATAGGGAAGGGCGTAAGAAAAGCAGCTTTTCTTACGCCCTGTCGTTCTCTGTGTGCTCCATAGAAATCTATGCGCGTGCTCAGGAAAAATATGACAGACATCCGTCCACCAGCTCCCGCAGGGCCCCCAGGATTCCCCCCGCCGTTTCGCCGGTCTCCTCCTGGCCGTAGTGGACCACGCTGTCCTCCTCGGAGAGGTCCAGGGTATAGATTTGGCCCGCCTGGGGCTTGACCATGCTGCCGTCGGCGGTGACCCTCTCCTCAATGGCGCCCAGGTCATAGGCCAGCTCGTATTCGGCCATCAGCTTGGCCTCCTCGGTCTGGAGGGCGGAGAGCTCCTCCCGGAGGGAGACCATCTCGTTGCTGACCATGGTGAGCTGAACGCTCCCCAGCGTCAGCAGCACCGCGAAGACGCCCACCGCCAAAAAGCCCGCCACCGCGAAGAGGGAGACCTGTCCCGCCTCCCGGACCCGTACCTTGGGCCGGACCAGCGCGCGCTCTTTGGGCCGTTTTTTGGGCCGCAGCCGGGGGAGCTCGGAGCCGTCCCGCTGGGGAACCCGCTCCGGCCTGGGCGCATAGGCCAGGTTCCCATAGACGTCGTGCGTCTGGGCATATCTTCGTTTCTTCCTGGCCGAAGCGCTCGCCATGCGGCTCCCTCCATTCTCTTCATGCTCCATCCGCTCAGAAGCTGGAGTCCCCTTCCGGGGCCGGGGGACTCAGGGCAGCTTCTCCGCCACCCGCAGCTTGGCGCTGCGGGCGCGGGGGTTTTCCGCAATCTCTTGTTCCGTAGGCAGAATGGGCTTGCGGGAGACCAGCTTCACCGCCGGCTTTTTTCCGCAGACGCACACCGGGAAGTCCGGCGGGCAGGTGCAGCCCCGGGTGAACTCCGCCAGGCCGTTTTTCACCAGGCGGTCCTCCAGGGAGTGAAAGGAGATGACGCACAGCCGTCCCCCCGGGGCCAGCCGGGGCGCCGCCGCCCGGAGCATCCGGTCCACCGCCCCCAGCTCGTCGTTGACGGCGATGCGGATGGCCTGAAAGCTCCGCTTGGCGGGGTGCTGCTTCTCCCGCAGGGCCCGGGCCGGCATGGCCCCCCTGATGACCTCCACCAGCTCCAGAGTGGTCCCGATGGGCCGAAGGGCCCGGCTTTTGACGATGGCGGCGGCGATCTGGGGGGCGTACCGCTCCTCGCCGTACTGCCGTAAAATCCGTTTGAGCTCCTCCTGGGGCCACTGGTTCACCACGGCGTAGGCGGTGAGGGCTTCCGAGCGGTCCATCCGCATGTCCAGGGGGGCGTCCAGCCGGTAGGAGAAGCCCCGGTCCCGGCCGTCCAGCTGGGGGGACGAGACCCCCAGGTCAAACAGCATCCCGTCCAGCCCGGTGAGGCCCCGGCTGTCCAGGAGTTGGGCCAAATCTCCAAAATTTCCGTGGATCAGGGTCACCCGGTCCCAGACGCCGGCCAGCCGCTCCCGGGCCGCGTCCAGGGCCGCCTGGTCCCGGTCGATGCACAGCAGCCGCCCGGTGGTGAGCCGGGCTGCGATCTCCCGGGCGTGGCCCCCCCGGCCCAGGGTCCCGTCCAGGTAGGTCCCCTCCGGCCGGATGGCCAGCCCCTCCAGGCACTCCCGGAGGAGCACGGGTCTGTGGGTCAATTCCATGCCGCGCCTCCTGCTGTCACAGCTCCAGGGAGTCCATGAGCGCCGCCATTTTCTCCGGCGTCATTTCCTCCTCCTCGGCGCTCCAGCGCTCCGCGCTCCAGATCTCCGCCCGGTCGTGGACGCCGATGATGACCACGTCCTTCCCCAGGTCGGCGTAGGCCCGCAGGCGCTGGGGGATGACAATGCGCCCCTGGCTGTCCGGCGTGCATTTCACCGCGTTGGCAAAGAGGGAGCGCATGGCCTTGGATTTGCTGATGGGGAGGGAGGCAAACTTCGCCGTGAAGCGGTCCCAGCTCTCCTGGGGATAGACGGCCAGGCAGGTGTCCACACCCATGGCCAGATAAAACGTATCGCCCAGCTCCTCCCGGAGCTTGGCGGGGATGAACAGACGGCCCTTGGCGTCAACGCTGTGCTCATAGGTCCCCGTGACGCTGCCCACGCCGTCCCCTCCCTCCACACCGGCTCCTTTTCGCTCTACTCTGCTCCATTTCCCTCCACCGGTGTTTCCAGTATAATCGCTTTGCCGGGAAAAAGCAAGGGTTTCCTCCGCATTTTTTCCGCAGAAATACCAAAAGCTTTGTCAAATTTTGTCGGATTTTTATCCACAAAGCATCTAAACGGCCGTGGAAAGCGGGGCCGGAGGACCGCCCAGTTTCTTCCTCCTGACGGAAAAAATACGCTTTCCGGCGCGGCGCAAAATGTTCCCATCATCTTTTCCGCACATTCTCCGGGGAATATGATCCATTTCTCCTTCCGCCAGGCGTACCGGTGCGCAGGCCCCTCCTTTGCGCGGAAATACCAAAAAAAACCAGCCGCGGCTGCATCGCGGCTGGGGTCTCTGACAGGCGGAACCGGCGGGCCCTGCGGACCCGCCGGTTGTCCGGCACAGCTTCACTTATCCGCCTCGGCGTCGTAGGCGGCGCGGCCGGGCTGCCCCCCCCCGGCTCCGGCGGCCGGCTGTGCGCCGGACACCGCCGCCCGGAAGCGGGCCCGGGAGCGCTTGATCTCGTCGTAGGCCTCGCTGACAGCCTCCTCGGTGCGCCGGAGGGTGTCCTCACAGTACTCGTTGGCGGCCCGGCGCAGCTCCCGGCTGCGCTCCTCGGCCACTTTCAGCATCTCGTTGGCCTTCTGCCGGGCCTGGGCGGCAAGCTCGTCCTCGGCCAGCAGCTGCCGGGCCTTCTCCTCGGCCTGCTTGCGGATGAGGTCCGCCTCCCGCTTGGCTGAGGCGATATAGTCCGCCCGGGCGGCCAGGAGCTTCTTGGCCTCCCCCAGCTCCATGGGGAACTGGGCCTTGATGTCGTCCAGGAGGTCCAGGGCCCTGTCCCGCTCGATGATGCACTTCTCACTGCTCAGAGGGACGCTCTTCGCCTCGTCGATCATGGAAAAGAGCATCTCCAGCAGTTCTTCCACGCCGGTCGCCATCAGTTCTCCCTCCCGTCCGCTTCCGCATTTTCCTTCTGAACCGCCTTGCGCTTGACATCCTCGATGATCTCCCGGGGGATGAAATCCGACAGGTCCACCCCGTAGCGGACCATCTCCTTCACCACCGTGGAGCTGAGGTAGGTGTACTTTTCATTGGAGGGGAGGAACATGGTGTCCACGTTGGGGTTGAGCTTGCGGTTGACCATCGACATCTGGACCTCGCTCTCAAAGTCCGACACCGCCCGCAGCCCCTTGACGATGACCCGGGCCCGCCGCTGCCGGGCGTACTCGGCCAGCAGAACGGCGGAGGCGTCCACCTCCACGTTGGGGATCTGGCAGACCACCTTGCGGATGAGTTCCACCCGCTCTGCCGGCGTGAACAGGCCGTTTTTCTGGGAATTCACCATCACGCAGACGATGAGCTTGTCGAAGCACCGGGCGGCCCGCTTGATGATGTTCAGGTGCCCCAGGGTGACGGGGTCGAAGCTGCCAGGGTAGATGGCGGTCTTCATAGGCAGGACTCTCCTCGCGCAGGGTTCCTCAGAGGCCCCTGTGATATACCGTGAGCTTGATCTTGCCGTAGCGGTACTCCCGCCCCTTCCGATAGGGCTCCGGGAGCTCCGGCAGGTCCTTTTCCACGGCGCTTTCGCAGACCATTATACCATTTTCCGACAAGATGTCAATTCCCGCCGCAGCGGTCAGGGCCTTTTCCAGCATTTCACTGGCGTAGGGCGGGTCCATCAGAATCAGGTCGAACCGCTCCCGGCAGCCGGTGAGGAAGGCCAGATAGTCCCCCTGGACCACCCGGGCCCGGTCCTGAAAGCCGCACAGGGCCGCGTTCTCCCGGATGAGGGCGGCGGCCTCCTTCCGAAGGTCCACGAAGGTGCAGCGGGCCGCCCCCCGGCTCAGGCACTCGATGCCCAGCTGGCCGGTGCCGCCGAAGAGGTCCAGCACCTGCCGGCCCTCGATGTCGAACTGGATGATGTTGAAGAGGGATTCCTTCACCTTGTCGGTGGTGGGCCGGGTCTCCAGGCCGGAGAGCTCCTTGAGCCTCCGGCCCCGGGCCGTCCCTGTGATGACGCGCATGGCGCTCACGCTCCTTTTTGGCGTATTATTCCGGAAGGGGCCCATTGCCGCTCCAGCGGAAGCGGGTGGCGGTGGCCTCCGGCACGTTCAGGTAGTCCCACTGGTGGTCGGTCTGACGCATCCAGTCGCTGGTGACGTTGAAGTAGCGGTGGCGGACGCCGGCGCTGTCCCCGCCCCCGGTGGGGTCGTCCCAGGTCACATCCACGCAGTACCACTCACCCTCCAGCCGCACCATGTTCCAGGCGTGGTCCTCCCGGGAGTGGAAGGCGGCCCCCACCACGGTGATACACTCCACGCCGCACAGCTCCATCAGGAGCTGGAAGGTGTTGGCGTAGCCCAGACAGTTGCCGTAGCCCCCCACCAGGATGCCATAGGGGTCCCGGTAGCCCGTGCGGCCCACATGGGCGCTGTTGCTGTAGACTGTCTGGTCATAGCTCCCGTTCTCCACGATCCAGTCGTGGACCGCCAGCTCCTTCTGGAAGTCGGTCATATCCTCTGTCAGGATCTCCCCCAGCACCTCCCGGCACCGGGCTAGGATCGCCGCGTCCCGGCTGGAGAGGCCGCTCTCGTCTCCGGTCTCCCAGGCTGTGCGGACGGCGGTGGTGTCGTAGCGCACCATTTCAAACTCGTTGGGCGGGTCGAAGGGGACAAAGCCGCTGGTGTCCAGACCGGGGTTGAGCCCCTCCTGGGACGCCGGCGTCCCGGCGGGCTCCTCTGCGGGAACCGGCGTCTCGGCCAGGACGGGGACCTCCGCCAGGTCCGGGGATTCCGGCGGGGTCAGAGTTTCCGCCGGGGCCGGAGATTCCGGCGGAATCGGGGATTCCGGCGGGGCCGGGGATTCCGGCGGGGCCGGGGTTTCCGCCGGGACCGGGGTTTCCGCCGGGACCGGGGATTCCGCCGGGACCGGGGATTCCGCCGGGACCGGGGATTCCGCCGGGACCGGCGGCTCTGCTGGGACCGGCGGCTCTGCTGGGAGGGACGGCGCGGGGACGGGCTCCCCCGCCAGGCAGGCGGCGAAAGCCGCCTCCGCCGCCTCCGGGTCCTCGCAGACCAGGAGGGCGGCGTACCGGCCGCTCTGGAGGACGGCGGCCTCCTCCAGCAGGGCGGCCTCCTCCGGGGCGTAGCCGAAGAAGTCCCCCTGCCGGTCCAGGCGGTAGTCCTCCAGGTCCTCCGCCGCCTGTTCCGCGTCGAACTCGCCGGCCAGGAGGACCACCGTCACCTCCCGGGCGTCCATGCCGGCGCCCAAGTAGACCGCCGCAGCTTCCCACTCCTCCAGGCCGCAGAGGGCGGTGAGGTGGTCCGACAGGGCCTCGCCGGTGAGGGGGGCAAGCTCCCCGCCGCCGGACTGGCTGGAGAGCACCGCCTGGGCCAGGGTCTCAGGCGCGGCCGGCGCCTCCTGGGTCTCCTTCCCGCCGCAGGCGGACAGGGTCAGGCAGAGGGCCAGGGTCCAGAGCAGGACGTGTCGTTGTTTCATGGGTTTGTCTCTCCCTCCTGATGCTCCGGGGCGGGGTGAAAGAACTGGTACACCGCTCGGGCCGCAGACTTGGGGACTGCCTCCTCCAGCGCCGCCAGGGAGGCTTCCCGGATTTTCTTCACGCTTTTGAAGTGCCGGAGCAGCTCGTTCCGGCGCTTCTCCCCCACCCCTGGGATCTGGTCCAGCACCGAGCCCCTGACGCCTCTGGACTGCTGGAGCCGCTGGAACTCAATGGCAAAGCGGTGGGTCTCCTCCTGGATGCGGCCCACCAGGGCGAAGACCGCCGGAATCTGCTGGATGCCAATCTCCTGGCCCGCCGGGTCCACCAGGGCCCGGGTGCGGTGGCGGTCGTCCTTCACCATGCCGAAGACGGGGATGGAAAGCCCCGCCTCCTCCAGCACCCGCACCGCCACCCGGGCGTGGTTCTCGCCGCCGTCGATGAGGAGGAGGTCGGGCAGGGCCCCGAATTTCTCGTCCCCGTCCAGGTAGCGCCGGAACCGCCGGGTCAGGACCTGCTCCATGGAGCCGTAGTCGTCGGCGTGGGCCATGTCCCTGAGCTTAAAGTGCCGGTAGTCCCGCTTCAGGGGCCGGCCGTCCACGAAAACGGTCATGGAGGCCACGATATTGGCGTCCCCGGTGTTGGAGATGTCGTAGGCCTCGATCCGCCTGGGGGGCTGGGGCAGGGCCAGCATCCGGCCCAGGGCCTCCATGAGCTTGGACTGCCGCTCCTCCCGGCTGGTGGCCCGCTCCACCTCCTCCACGGCGTTCTTGTTGGCCAGGCGGATGAGGTCCATCTTGGCCCCCCGCTGGGGGGTCAGCAGATAGACCCGGTGGCCGCAGGCCTCGGAGAGCATCCGGGTGATGGGGACCTCGTCCTCCAGCTCGCAGGGCAGGAGAATCTGCCGGGGCAGGGCCCCCCGGCCCCCGTAGTACTGCTTCACCAGGGCGGAAACGGTGTCCGCCTGGGCCTCCTCCACCGGGGTCTCCAGGAGGTCCATGTCCTTGGCCGCCAGGTCCCCGTCCACATAGTGGAGGACCACAAAGCAGCTCCTGGCCTCCCCCCGGTGGAAGCCCACCACGTCGGTGTCGGAGAGGCTTCCGGCCACCACCTTCTGCCGCTTGCCCAAAAGCTCCATGGCGGCGATGCGGTCCCGGAGCTCGGCAGCCCGCTCGAAGCGCAGCTCCTCCGCCGCCAGCTCCATCTCGGCCTGGAGGTCGGCGCAGACCTCCTCATACTTCCCCTCCAGCAGCCGGACAGCCTGTTGGATGTTCTCCCGGTAGCGGCTCTGGTCCATCTCCCGCCGGCAGTAGCCGTCGCACTGGCCCATGCGGTAGTAGAGGCAGGGCCGCTCCTTTCCGATGTCCCGGGGGAACTGCTTCCGGCACTTGGGCAGGCGCAGGGCCGCCTGGATGGCCTCGATGATGTCCTGGGTGGCGCTGCGGCTGCCGTAGGGGCCGAAGTACCGGGCCCCGTCCTCGGCGGCCCGGTTGGCCAGGGAGAACCGGGGGTAGGCCTCCCCCACGGTCAGGCGGATATAGGGGTAGCCCTTGTCGTCCTTGAGGAGGATGTTGTACCGGGGCTGGTGGCGCTTGATGAGGGAGCACTCCAGCACCAGGGCTTCGAACTCGCTGTCGGCGATGATGACGTCGAAGTGGTCGATCTGGCTCACCATGGCCCGGGTCTTTTCGGTATGGGAGGCCAGGTCGGCGAAGTACTGGGAGACCCGGTTCTTCAGGGCCTTGGCCTTGCCCACATAGATGACCTCGTTTTTGGCGTCCTGCATGATGTAGACGCCCGGCTTCAGCGGCAGGCTGTGGGCCTTATCTTTCAGTTCGTCAAAGGTCAAAGGGGAAATCACCACCTTGGATCAGGGTTCACGGTCAGGACAGCCTGCCGCGCGAGCGCAAGCGAGCCGCGCCGTCAGGCGCGTCCAAAGGTTTCGGGCCGAAGGCCCGAAACCTTTCCGCAGGGGCAATTCATTTGCCCCGAGGATGTCAAATCCCCCCGGGGCCCCAAAGGCGCGGGCCCGCCCGCGCTTTTGGGATTGGGCTGTGGGCTTTATCTTTCCCTTCGTCAAAGGTCAAAGGGGAAATCACCACCTTGGAGCAGGGTTCACGGTCAGGACAGCCTGCCGCGCGAGCGCAAGCGAGCCGCGCCGTCAGGCGCGTCCAAAGGTTTCGGGC
>NZ_CALXGA010000042.1 GCF_944387725.1 uncultured Intestinimonas sp.
TGGCCTTCGTTCACCTTGCCGCCATTGCAATTCTGTTGATTTAGAACAAGTCTCCTGATTTTTCAAACAAGCCCTAGGGTTCAAAAATGATCAAGTTAGAAAAGAAGGGTGGAAACTGAACAGGAGCGCTCAAGCGAAAAGAGGAAATCACAACCAACAGCGTCGCTTATGAAAGGGGCGCTCTTTCCATACGGGATTTTATGGGGATGATTTCCATCATTGGGAAACGGTTTTACGCGGCTCCCTATATCGACGAAAGTAGGAATATTACGATATAGTGGTGGAATCGTCATCGTTCTATGCGTTGAGGAGATACAGGAAACCGCCGCGCCTCTTGACAGGGGCTGCGGTTTCCTGTATCATATAATTAGACAAGCATCAAAATGAAAGAGAGGCGGGTGTCCATGGCGTTTCAGAAGACCTTCAAGGCCCTGTCGGACCCCACCCGGCGGGCCATTCTGGACCTGCTGAAGGACGGGGCCAGGACGGCGGGAGACATCGCCTCCCACTTCGACATGACTGCCGCCACGGTGTCCCACCACCTGTCGGTACTCCGAGGGGCGGGACTCATTTCTGACGACAAACGGGGAAAGTATATCTATTATGAACTCAACATGTCTGTGCTGGACGAGATCGCCGGCTGGATTGCCGGCCTGAAAGGGGGAAGCGGCTGATGAAGACCATACGCCTTGTCACCTGGGTCCTGGCGGCGGCGCCGCCGGTACTGCTGGCCCTGTTCTGGGGGGGCCTGCCCGACCGGGTGCCGGTCCACTGGGGCCTGGAGGGGGAAGTGACCTATGGGGCCCGTTGGGAGCTGGCGGTCCCCGCCCTGCTGCCCCTGCTGCTGCTGGTCCTGCTGCGCCTCCTGCCCCGACTGGACCCCCGGCGGAAGAGCTATGGCCGCTTCCAGCGGGAATATGACGGCTTTGCCCTGGCCCTGACGCTCTTCCTGCTGGGCCTCAACGCCGTGACCCTGGTGGAGGCCCTCCGGCCCGGCGCCCTCTCGGTGGGCCGGGTGGTGCTGGCGGGGGTGGGGATCTTCTTTGCCTGGACCGGCAACCTGCTGCCCCGGGTCAAGTCCAACTTCTTCATGGGCTTTCGGACCCCCTGGACCCTCTCCGACCCAGACGTCTGGAACCGCACCAACCGGCTGGGGGGCATTCTGATGTTCGCCCTGGGGGTGATGCTGGTGCCCTGCGGGCTTCTGCTTCCGGAGTGGGTCTGTCTGGTGGTGCTGCTGGGGGGTGTGGCGGTGATGGTGGTGGTTCCGTCGGTCCTGTCGTACCTTTGGTACCGGCAAAAGGTGGACAGGGCCGGCGGGAAATGATACAATGAGCCCATGCTGAACATAAAGGAGAACTGCCCATGAAAAGAAAAGCCCCTGCCCGGGCGGCGGCACTGCTGCTGGCGCTGACGCTGGTTCTGGCCCCCGCCGCCCAAGCCATTTCGGTGGAGGAGGCCCGGACCCTGCTCCGGGAGAACTATATCGACGAGATTTCCCAGGAAATTCTGGACCTGCCCACCATCGACGCCATCACCGACGCCCTGGGGGACCCCTACACCTACTACATGACCGCCGAGGAGTACGCCGCCATGTACGACAGCCTCAGCGGCGCTGACGTGGTGGGCATCGGCGTGATGGTGGAGCAGCGGGCCGACGGCCTGCTGATTACCAGCGTGGCCCCCAACGCCCCCGCCGCCGGGGCCGGGCTGCGCTTCGGGGACCTCATCGTGGCGGTGGACGGCACCACCATCCAGGCCGCCGGCTCTCCCGATGCCCTCACCGCCCTGGTGGCTGGGGAGGAGGGGACCAGCGTGTCCATCACCGTTCTCCGGGACGGGGAGAAGCTGACCCGCACCATGACCCGGTCGGCGGTGAGCTTCCCCAGCGTCACCGGCGAGGTGGTGGACGGACACATCGGTTGGATCACCTATAACTCCTTCGGGGACGGCAGCAGCGACTACCTGGAGGAATATATCCTGGCCGAGGACCCGGACGCCGACCGCTGGGTTATGGACCTGCGGGGGAACGGCGGCGGCTACTCCGACGAGATCGTCTCCGCCGTGGGCCATGTGGTGGGCAGCTGCAATGTGGCCTATCTGGCAAACCGGCAGGGGGAGCTGGAGGTCTGGCAATCCGGCACCGGCACCCTGGCCGATTTCCTGTCGGAGGGAGCCGGGGGCCTGGTCCAGGAGCCCCTGGTGGTGCTGGTGGACGGCTCCACGGCCAGCGCCGCCGAGCTCTTCGCCTCCAACATCCGGGATTACCAGAAGGGGCTCCTCATCGGCGCCCGCACCTTCGGCAAGGGCATTGCCCAGAGCCTCTTTACCTTTGACGACGGCTCGGTTTTCCGAATCACCACGGAGCGGTACTACTCCCCGGCCTATGTGACCCCGGACCGCTCCGGGGTCCTGCCCCACCTGGTAGTGGATGCCAATTTGGCCGACGAGGCGGCCCTCCTCCTCTGCGGAGCGCCGGCGGAGACCCCCTCCGCAGATGTGCTGGTGCTGGAGCTGGCGGGGCAGAGCTGGTATGTCCACCAGGAGGAGGCCCTGGATGGGGCCTATGCCCCGGCCTTTGCCGAGCTCCTCGCCGCCCTGCCCCCCGGTGTTCCCATGACCCTCAACGGCCAGACGGTGACCCCGGAGGAGGCGGCCCGGGCCTGGGGGGTGGACCTGGCCTCCCGCTGGTTCGGGGACATCACCGGCTCCCCCTATGAGGCGGAGATCAACACCCTGGCCAGCCTGGGGCTGGTTTTCGGGGACGAAACCGGCGCTTTCCGGCCCCAGGAGGCCCTGACCCGGGCCGAGCTGGCCGCCTTCCTGGCCCAGGCCATGGGCCTTTGGTACTGGGAATCCCAAGGCGTCGCCCCCCTCACAGATCTGGAGGAGGCGGATTGGTACGCCGTGTCGGCCAGCGCCCTGTACTACCTGGGCCTGGTGAAGGGCGACGAGAATGGGGCCTTCCGGCCCGATGACCTGGTGGACAACCAGCAGTTTTTGACCATCCTCACCCGGCTGGCCGCCCACGCCGACCTCACGGTCCAGTGGTATCTGGAGCGGCTGGCCCCGGAGGACCTGGAGCGGGCGGCCAGCCTGGGCTTTGAGAGCTGGGCCTGTGCCTCCGCCGCCGGGGCCGACGGTCTGGGGTTCCTCACCGTCCCTCTGGAGGCGCTGGAACCCGGCGGCGCCGTCACCCGGGAGGAGGCCGCCGCCATGCTCTGCCGCTTCCTGGTCTACAGCGGAATTCTGCCCCCCACAGCATCCTTTTAAGGGGGAGATTCCGGGGGAACTTTTTTCCCCTGTCAGCCGTCCAATGAGATAGAACACCAAAGGAGGTATCCGCCGAAATGAAAGCACACGGCATTTTGCGCACCGCCCTGACCGCCGCCCTCAGCGCTGTCCTGCTCCTGCCCGCCGCCGGAGCGGCGGCGACCGGCACAGCGGCGGAGGAGGCCCCCTCCTATACGCTCACCCAGCGGGGGGAGCCCTTCCCCCTTCGGGCCTGGGGCCAGGTGGTGGAGCTGGGGGAGGCGAGCCTCACCCTGGAAAACAGCGATTCCAGCGACGCCTACCAGAAGCTGGTGGTGAATGTGGGGGAGGATACCCGGATCCTGGACGCCGTCACCGGCGAGGCCCGGAGCTTCGCCGATATCCGGCAGGGGGAGACGGTCTATGTCTGGGCGGGGCCTGAGATGACCAAGAGCCTCCCGCCCATCACCACCGCCCGGCTCCTGCTGTGCGGACTCCCCGATGGCGGGATTGCCCCCACCTATGCCGAGGTCCAGCGCGTCACCCGCACCGAGGAGGGGCTGGAGGTCTATGTCACCGGCGAGGTGGTCCTCCGCCTGAACAGCGAGACGCAGCTTCTGGCCCCTCCAGGGGGCGGGGAGGTGTCCCTGGAGGACATTGTGCCGGGGACCCGGCTGCTGTCCTGGTATAACATCACCACAATGAGCCTCCCCGCCCAGGCCGCGCCCACTCAGGTGATGGTCTTTCCCACGGCCTACAGCGGATGGGTGTCCGCCCAGGGGCTTGCCGTCTCTCTGAACGGCCAGGCCCTGGACCTCACCGGGGCCCAGGCCCCCCGGGTGGAGGAGGGCCGCCTGCTGGTTCCCGTCCGGGCGATGGCTGAGGCCCTGGGCTGCACCGTGACCTGGGAGCCCTACACCGGCCAGGTAGTTGTGAGCCGGGCGGACACGGAGTGCTACCGCTTCACCATTGGCCAGAGTCAGGCCGCTCTGGGGGATGTGACGGTGGGCCTGGTGCTCCCCACCCGGGCAGAGGAGGGCGTTACCTTCCTGGCCCTGGACGATCTCATCGTTCTCCACGGCCTGAAGCTGGAGACCGGCTTCTGAGACCGCCGGAAAGCCATCGGGATCGGCGGCCGCGAACTTTCTCTTGCTTCCAGGTGCGGAAATCGGCTATAATAATGTCTGTTGAATCAACCGCAGAGCGGTTGATTCGTGCGGCACAGCCGCGCAATTCTTCCCACATGCGCCGAAACCGGCGCTTGTGGAAAGAATTCAGCCATTGTTGCAATGCGTCCTCAGGAAGTGCAAGGCTTTCGGCTTGGTTCCGCACGCATCATGAGAAACAGGAGACCATGCTTTCTATGGAGAAGGGACGGTGCGCCATGTTTACCACGGAGGTGAAGGTAAAGGCCCTCCCGGTCCGGGAGTGGCTGGACCGGTACTGTTTCCCGGGAAAATTCCTGGACGCCTGCAAGGCCTGCCCGGACTATGGCCGGGTGTGGTCCTGCCCGCCGGGGGTCCCGGAGGCGGAGGCCCTGCTGGGGCGCTGCCGCACCGCCTACCTCATCGGGGTGAAGGTCTGCTACAGGCCGGCCGATCTGGCGCGGGCCCTCCGCTCCCAGGAGGAGGCCGAGGCCGTGCGCCAGGGGACCTACGGCGTGGCCAAAAAGGCCCTGCTGGAGGCCCTGCTGGCCCTGGAAGAGCGGTGTCCCGGCTCCATCACTGTGGCGGCAGGCCGGTGCGAGCAGTGCGCCGGCTGTACCCGGACCCAGGGCCTGCCCTGCCGGAAGCCGGAGCGGATGCGCTACTCCTTCTCCGCCTTCGGCTTCGACCTCACCGCCCTGGCCCGGGAGCAGCTGGATTTGGACCTGCTGTGGGCCGGCCGGGGCCTGCCCCCCTACAACGCGGCTCTGGCCGCCTTCCTGACGAGGTGAGGCCGCTATGCCCATCGAGCTGGAACAGAAGTATGTGGTGGCGTCGGAGCGCCCCTGGACGGTCCAGACGGAGCTCCTGGCCCTGCTGCGCCGGGCGGGGTACGCTGTGACCCTCCAAGGGGAGGGGCGGCAGCGGGACACCTATTACGACACCCCGGAGGACCGCCTCCTGCTGGGGGGCGGCTCCCTGCGCCTGCGGGAAAAGGGCCGGGACTACCTCCTCTCGGTGAAGTCCCTGATCCGGGCGGGGGAGGGGACCTTCGCCCGGCAGGAGGAGGAGCTCAAACTGGGCCGGGAGGCCGAGCCCATGCCCTTCCTCCGGAGGCTTCTGCCGGGGGTGGACCTGGACGCCCTGGCGGTGACGGCGGTGGTGTCCAACCGCCGCCGGACCTACCTGGCCGCCGGACCCGCCGGAGGCCGGTTCGAGCTGGCCTTCGACGATGTGATCTACCGTTCGCCCCGGGGGGACCGGGAGGTCCGGGAGCGCCAGGTGGAGATGGAGCGCCTGACAGGCAGTCAGGCCGAGCTGGAGCGGCTGGTCCGGGCCAGCGCCGCCCGGCTGCCCGCCCTGCGCCCGGCGGCCGAGTCCAAATACCAGCGGGCCCGGCGGCTGACCGGGACAGCGGCGCGGTGAAGACTGTAATGCAGGCGGCTGACGGCCCCGGGTACATCCAGCGCGGAAAAGAACACCGCCCCAGCCCGTGAATCAAGCGGGCCGGGGCGGTTTGCGCGGTCTTAGAGGTTTTTGACCATGATGTTCTCGTGGGCGCCCGGCAGAAAGTCGGTGATGTACCCCACCTTCTGGAAGCCCAGGGACTGGTAGAGGGCCTTGGCCCGGGGATTGAAGGAGCTGACCAGCAGACCGCACTTCCGGCAGCCCAGCGCTCTGGCCACGCCGATGTAGGTCTCCAGCAGGAGATGGCCGATCCCCCCGCCCCGGAACTGCTTTTTCACACCCAGCAGAGCAAGGTAGGGGAAAGCGCCAAAGAACCCGTCCCACTCGATGACCATACAGCCCGCGGCCTCGTCCCGCGAGGTGAGCGCCGCCCACAGATTGCCCTTTTCCATGGCGGTGGAGAGCCAGCCGTCCAGCTTGCCCTCCTCTGTGAAATAGTGGCTGTAGAGGGGGCTGTCCAGAAAGACCGCGTGGTACTCCGCCAGGCGGGAGGGGTCGCCCCGCTTGATTTGTATGTGCATAGCGGGGCCTCCTCAGAAGTAGGTGTAGTTCTTGGGCTTGACGCTCCAGCCGATGGCCTTCTGGATGTCGCCGGCGTAGCTGGGGTCGCTGAGGCTCATGCGGCCGTAGGCCAGGAACTCCTTCAGGGGGATGGCCCCCATCACCAGGGAGGAGAGGTCCGCAATGGGGGTGGAAAGGGTCGCGTCGGGGACGCCGTCCTCCACCAGCCTTACCCGGTCCCCGCTGATTTCCAGCAGGAAGGCGCCGTTGTTGTGGGGCAGGAAGGTGTCCCGAACCTGGAGGGACAGGGTGAAGGGCCGGGACACCGGGCTTTCGCAGTGGGTCTGGACGGCGAAATACTGCTTGACATCGAAGATGCGGACCATGTAGCCCATGGTCTTGCGCCCAATCTCGTGGATGCAGCCGTCGTGGGCCCGGTTCTCGCCGGTGTCGGGGTTCTGGAACATGACGTGAAGGTACTCGTCGGCGGTGAAAATCCGCACCCGCTCGATCTGGTCCACCTGCGAGGCGAAGAAGGTCATAAACTGCTTGAGGGTCTCCACGTCCTCGTAGATCATCTCCCGGACCATCAGGTCGTGATACTTGTCGGTGTAGTGGTCCACCTCCACAAACTCGAAAGTGAGGTAGCCGGTGACCCGGCCCGCCCTCCGGCAGACCACCACATAGGGCATATCGAAGATGCGGTGAGGGTCCATATAGTGGTGAATGACAGCGCCGTTGGTCCGCTCCGCCCAGGCCCGGTAAAACCGGAGGATGTCCTCCTTGTCGTCGGGCCCGGCATAGGAGAGGCCGGACTTGTCCCCGAAGGAACGGATCATGCTGGGCTTTGGCTGATAGAGGATGCTCTCATTGCAGTACCCGTAGCCCATCTTCCGGTAGAAGGAGGGCATAAACGGGTGCAGACAGCCGATGGCTGTACCGAGCTTCTGGTAGTAGCCCATGAGGACGCGCAGCAAGGTCATGGCCGTGTGCTCCTTCTTCCGCAGGAAGTTGGTGGAGACATAGGCCGCCGCGCCCATGGGCATCATCACGCCTCTGACGTTGAGGGTGAAATCCATCATCAGGACGGAGCCCGCCAGGGTCCCGTCATCGTCAAAACAGCCGAGGTAGCGTCCCTCGTCCGGCTGGTACAGCTCGCTTTCCATATTCTGAATGAGGGACGGCGGCGTCTTGGAGGGGAACGCGGCCACCACGTTCCGGGCCAGCTGGTCCCGTTCAGAGGGAAGAACGAACCTGATTTCCATGGATACACTCCTTTTGCATGTTGCGGCGAATCTGCCCTGCGGGGCATGGGTGAACAGACAGGGGCCGGCTGGACAGCCCCCGCGCACCTGCTTTGACAGCTTCTATTATCGCAGTCTTTGCCCTGCTTGTCAAACCGTTTTTTTATAAAACAGCGGAAGATCATGGAGGAGCCAGAAAAAAACTTGACAAATGGCACAAAACAGCGTAACATGTACCATACTAAGACCTGTGCGCGGGGCAGCGTGTGGGCGACTGGCAGGGCCGGACGCGAAGCAGCGTCCTGAACGCGGCAGCACGTTCAGGACGCTTTTTTTCTCCCACGGAGATGGACAGGCGCACCCCTGCCGCCTGACAGAAAGGAGCCAGAGCAGCATGAACTCCTTCAACGTACACACCAAGATCCTGATGGGCGGCGGGCTGGAGACCCTGGCGCCCAAGCTCAAGCGGGCTTTCATTGTCACCGACAGCTTTATGGCCTCCAGCGGCAAGGTGGGCTATGTCACCGCCAAGCTGGAGGCGGCGGGAGTGGAGTACCGTATCTTCGACCAGGTCCGGGCCGACCCGGACGTGGGGACGGTATCCAGGGGCGTGGAGGTCATCGGGGACTTCAAGCCAGACGCCGTCATCGCCTTCGGCGGCGGCTCCCCCATCGACGCGGCCAAGGCCATCGTCTTCTTCGCCGGCAAGACCTGCGATATGCGGGGGTGTCAGTTCATCGCCATACCCACCACCAGCGGCACCGGCTCCGAGGTCACCTCCTTCGCGGTTATCACCGACCCGGAGAAGGAGGTCAAGTACCCCCTGGTGGAGGAGAGCCTGCTGCCCGACCTGGCCATTCTGGACGCCGAGCTCACCGTCAGCGTCCCCCCCTCGGTCACCGCCGACACCGGCATCGACGTCTTCACCCACGCCGTGGAGGCTTTGGTGTCCACCGAGGCCAGCGACTTCTCCGACGCCGCGGCGGAAAAGGCCATCAAGCTGGTGCGCAGGCACCTGCTCGCCGCCTACCGCCGCCCCGAGGACATGGAGGCCCGGCAGGGGATGCACAACGCTTCCTGCCTGGCGGGCATGGCTTTCTCCAACTCCGGCCTGGGGCTGAACCACGGCATGGCCCACGCCCTGGGCGCCCGGTTCCACATCCCCCACGGCCGGGCCAACGGCATCCTCCTGCCCTATGTCATGAGCTTCAACGCCGGCTGCCATGAGAGCCTTACCCCCGTGGCAAAGCGGTACGCCAAGATCGCCCGCCTCCTGGGCCTGGAGAGCTCCAGCGTCCGGCAGAGCGCCCTGAACCTCATCCGCACCGCCCGCAGGTATGTGGAGCAGCTGAGCATCCCCTCCACCATCCAGAAGGCCGGCGTGAGCAAGGAGGAATTTGAGGCCGAGCTGGAGGGCATGGCGGAGGCCGCCCTGGCCGACCGCTGCACCGCCGCCAACCCCCGGCCCTGCACCAAGGAGGAGATTCTCCAGGTCTTCCAGAAGGCCTATACCGGCAAGATTCCCTGAGCCGCCTCCCCTTCCGGCCAGCCCGCTTTTCCCGTGAAACACTGGAAACCCCAAGAAAAACATTGACAAGACAGGGCTTGACTGATAAGATATACAAAAAAGCACCGGAACAGTCCCCTGTGCTTTGTATATCATTTACCCGGCCGCGCCGTCAGCGGCTGGGGCGGATACAGGCGGGGCGGGAAGGATGTCGAGCGCTGGAGCTCCTGGGGATTGAAACTGGAAAGGGTCGATCCTAAGGAGCTCTTTGTCCATTTTACCCTGGAAAGGATGGTGCGCTGGATTTGATCGAATTGGATGAAAAGAAACGAATTATACAGGAGTTTGTCCCCGGCAAGCAGGTGACCCTCTGCCATGTGATCGCCAGCCCGGACAGCGCTCTCTATTTCAAACTGGGCCTCATCGACGCCAAGGGCGCCATCGGCATCATGACCATCACCCCCAGCGAGGGAGCCATGATCGCCGCCGATGTGGCCACCAAGTCCGGCGCGGTGGAGATCGGCTTTGTGGATCGCTTCAACGGCTCCCTGGTCGTCACCGGCGACGTGGCCGCCGTGGAGGCGGCCCTGCGGGGCGTGATGCAGGTGCTGTGCGACATGATGGGCTTCAGCCCCGCCCCCATGACCAAGACCTGAGCTATGGGACAAAACGAAAAGAGAAGGAAGCGGGTCATGCTGGTGGGCCGCTCGGCGGCGGGGAAGACCACCCTCTGCCAGCGCATCAGCCACCAGGACCTGGTTTACCATAAGACCCAGACGGTGCAGGTAGTCAACCAGACCATGATCGACACCCCGGGGGAGTACCTCCAGCGGATGTATTTCCGGGGAGCCCTGATGGTCACCTCGGTGGAGGCCGACGTCATCCTTTTTGTACAGGACGCCACGGAGGAGACCACCTGGTTCCCGCCGTCTTACAATACACAGTTCAACAAGCCCGCGCTGGGAATCGTCACCAAGGCGGACATTGCCTCTTCGGAACAGATAGAGAACGCCAAAAAGTTCCTGACCGCCGCAGGGGCGTCCCGGATTTTCGTGACCAGCAGCGTCAGCGGCGAGGGAGTCGATGAGCTTTTGGAGTTCCTCGGCTACCTGTGACAGCCGGACGCCGGCGGAGCGGGGAGGGAGCGAGAGATGAGCAGCGAAGGAATCCGTGTGGTGATCGCCGATGACGAGCCCATCACCCGGATGGATCTGAAGGAGCTCCTGACCGGGGAGGGCTATCAGGTGGTGGGCGAGGCCGCCGACGGCTTCGACGCCGTGGAGGCCTGCAAGCAGACCCGGCCCGATCTGGTGCTCATGGACGTCAAAATGCCCCTGCTGGACGGCCTCTCCGCCGCCAGGATCGTCTACGAGGAGGGCCTGGCCGACACGGTGATGATGCTCACAGCCTACAGCGAGCGGGCCTTCGTGGAGCAGGCCAAGGACGTGGGGGCGGCCGGCTACTTGGTCAAGCCCATCGACGAAAAGTCCCTGATCCCCAGCATCGAGCTGGCGGTGGCCCGGAGCCGGGACATGAAGAAGCTCCGCAAGGATATGCAGAAGGTGTCCGAGCGGCTGGAAAACCGAAGCGTCATTGAAAAGGCCAAGGGCCAGATCATGGACCGGGAGGGCATGAGCGAGCAGGACGCCTACGACTATATCCGCAAGCTCAGCCAGACCAAAAACCTCTCCATGCGCCGGGTGGCGGAGATCATCCTGATGAAGTCCGGGGGACAGTGAAGCATGGACGCCATTGAGGAGCTCTGCAAAAAGTACACAGACCTGACGGACGAGGAGATCGCCACCATCCGGGGGATGAGCGCCGTGCTCCAGCCCCTGGCCAATCTGGAGGACGCCGACATCTTCATCGACTGCCCCTCCTGGGACGGGGACGCCATTGTGGTGGCGGAGGCCAAGCCTTCCTATGTGCCGTCTTCCTATAAAAAGACCGTGGTGGGCCTGCTGGCCCGGAAGGAGAACGAGCCCGCCGTGGCCCGGACCTTCCGGCTGGGGGTGGCCACCAAGCAGATGAAGGCCGTCACCCAGGAAAACGGCAGCACCATCCAGTCGGTGGAGCCCATCCGAAACACCGCCGGCGACCGGGTCATCGGCGTGCTCATTCGGGAGCAGCGGGTGGACGTCCAGCGGAAGATCAGTGAACGCCTCCACTTTTCCGAGCAGAGCCACGAACGTATCGCCAACGCCCTGGCCCACATGGTGGGCAGCAACCACTGGCTGACGGAGTGCATCGACGAGGCCCTGCTGATGGTGGACAAGAGCGGTATGGTCGCCTTTCGCAACAGCCTGGCCCGGGATCTCTACCGCAAGCTGGGGTACATCGACGATCCCCTGGGCCAGCCCTATGAGAACGTGCGCCTGGCGGACTCCTGGCAGGGGGCGGACCAGTCCGGCTTTTCGGCGGTGGAGACCGCAGTGGGCCGCCACAGCCTCTCCATCAAGCGCATCCAGCTCGACAGCGAGGATATGGCCTTCGCCGTGGTCATCCAGGACCTGACCTGGATGAAGGAGCAGGAGAAGGCCCTGATCCTCAAGTCGGTGGCCATCAAGGAGATGCACCATCGGGTGAAGAACAACCTCCAGACCATCGCCAGCCTCCTGCGGCTCCAGGTCCGGCGGGCGGACAACGAGGAGACCCGGAAGGTCCTGGGGGAGAGCATGAACCGCATCCTCTCTATCGCCACCACCCATGAGCTGCTGGCTCAGGGCGGCGTGGACCAGGTGAAGATCGGGGAGGTCATCCTCAACATCAAGAACAACACCGTCCGGTATTTTGCCCGGCCCCACTTCGATGTGAACATCACCCTGGAGGGAGACGACTTTGAGGTGGATTCCGATATCGCCACCTCGGTGGCCCTCATCATCAACGAGCTGCTCCAGAACTCGCTGCAATATGCCTTCCAGGACCGGGAAAAGGGCCTGGTGCGGATCGTGGTGACCCGCGGGGAGCTGTATTCCCGCATTGAGGTCATCGACGACGGCAGCGGGTACGATGTGGAGCATGTCCGCACCGACCGCCTGGGTCTGTCCATCGTGCAGACTATGGTGAAGGATAAGCTCCGGGGGACGCTGGGTGTGGAGTCGGGTCCCGGGGGCACCCATGTGACCTTTGAGTTCAAAAATCAAATCATGGACGCGGCCAGTGTGACGTAATATTGGCTGGGAGTCGGAGCGGCGCAGCCCGAACGCGCGGGGAGAAAAGACCTGCGTGTTTGGGCTGTGCCCGGTTCCCGGCACAAATGGAAGAGAAAGCGGGTGAACGCCTTGCATGAAGTGATCCTCAGCGTGGGCATCGACATCGGCACCTCCACAACACAGCTCATTTTCAGCAGGCTGACCATCGAAAACCGGGCCAGCAGCTACACGGTCCCCCGAATCCAGATTGTGGATAAGGAGGTCATCTACCGCAGCCTGATCTACTTCACGCCTCTCAAGTCCAACACCGAGATCGACGCCGACACAGTAAAGCGGATTGTCCGGGACGAGTACCACTCCGCCGGCATCAGGCCGGAGGAGGTCCAGACCGGCGCTGTCATCATCACCGGCGAGACCGCCCGGAAGCAGAACGCCAACGACGTGCTGGAGGCCCTCTCCGACCTGGCGGGGGACTTCGTGGTGGCCACGGCGGGGCCGGATCTGGAGTCAGTCCTCTCCGCCCGGGGGGCGGGGTCCGACAAGCTCTCCGAGGAGCACCGCACCACTGTGGCCAATCTGGACGTGGGGGGCGGCACCACCAACATCGCCGTCTACCAGAAGGGGACCCTGAGGGGGGTGTGCTGCCTGGACATCGGGGGCCGCCTCATCAAGGCTGCGGAGGGCAGGCTGACCTACCTCTACCCCAAGATTCAGGACCTGGCGAAGAAGCACGGCATCGACCTGAAGGTGGGGGACCCGGCGGATGTAGAGAAGCTCCGCAGGGTCTGCGCCCTGATGGCGGACCAGCTGGCCCAGTCCCTCCACCTCAAACCCATGGACGAGGCCCACGCCGGGCTCTATACCAACGGCGGCAAACCCCTCCCCGCCGAGCCGGAGATCCAGGCCATCACCTTCTCCGGCGGCGTTGCAGACTGTGTCTACCAGAAGATGGAGGGCGACTTATTCCGTTACGGCGACATTGGGGTGCTGCTGGGCCAGGCGATCCGGGAGAACCCGGACCTCCGGTCCGTGCAGCTCTTCCAGGCCGCCGAGACCATACGGGCCACGGTGGTGGGCGCCGGGGAGCACACCACCGAGGTGAGCGGGAGCACCATTCACTATGCCGAGGGCAAGCTCCCCATCAAAAACATCCCCATTCTCAAGGTGTCCGAGGAGGACGAGGCGTCGCTGGAGACGTTTCGCGCCTCCATCACTCGCCAGATGCCGCTGTACCAGCCGGAGGGCCAGCTCGAACAGATTGCCATTGCCTTCAGCGGGGAAACGCGCACCAGCTTTGCGGAGGTCCAAAAGCTGGCAGCGGCCATCATCGACGCAGCAAAGGAGGTGGTTGCGAGCAAATATCCCTTGATCCTGGTGGTGGAAGCCGATATCGGAAAGGTGCTGGGGAACGCCCTGAACGTCCTGCTGGACTACAAAAAGGACGTAATCTGCATCGACGGCATCAAAACCCTCAGCGGGGACTATGTGGATATCGGCGAACCCGTCGCGGAAGGGCATGTGGTGCCCGTAGTGATCAAGACCCTGATCTTCAATTCTTAAAAAGTACGAGAGGTGAAGTAGCGTGATTCTGAAGACGAAGCTGTTTGGCCATGTGTACGAGTTCAAGAGCGTGTGCGAAGTCATGGCCAAGGCCAATGAAGAGAAGTCCGGCGACAAGCTGGCAGGCATCGCCGCCGAGACCGCCGAGGAGAGAGTCGCCGCCAAGGCCGTGCTCTCCCATCTGACCCTTAACGACCTGCGGAACAACCCCGCTGTCCCCTATGAGGAGGACGAGGTCACACGGATCATTCAGGATGACATCAACGAGACCATCTTTAACGAGTTCAAGAACATGACCGTCTCTGAGTTCCGGGAGTGGCTCCTGGACGAGAGCACCACCCCCGACATGATCCGCCACGCCTCCCGGGGCCTGACCTCCGAGTGCGTCGCCGGCGTGTGCAAGCTCATGAGCAACCTGGACCTCATCTACGCGGCCAAGAAGATCCGCGTGGAGGCCCACTGCAACACCACCATCGGCAAGCCCGGCACCTTCTCCTCCCGCCTCCAGCCCAACCACACCACCGACGACCCCAAGGGCATCATCGCCTCCGTCATGGAGGGTCTGTCCCTGGGCTGCGGCGACGCCGTCATCGGCATCAACCCCGTGGACGACTCCGTGGAGTCCGTGGCCCGGCTGCTGAAGATGCTCAACGAGTTCAAGAACAAGTGGGAGGTCCCCACCCAGTGCTCCGTGCTGGCCCACATCACCACTCAGGTGGAGGCCGCTGAGAAGTTCGGCGCTCCGCTGGACATGGTCTTCCAGTCCATCGCCGGCAGCCAGAAGGGCAACGAGGCCTTCGGCGTCACCGTGCAGATGATCCAGGACGGCCGGGACATGGTCCTCTCCAAGGGCACCTCCACCGGCCCCAACGTCAACTACTTCGAGACCGGCCAGGGCTCTGAGCTCTCCTCCGACGCCCACAACGGCTGGGATCAGGTGACCATGGAGGCCCGCTGCTACGGCCTGGCCCGCCACTTCCAGCCCTTCCTGGTGAACACCGTGGTGGGCTTCATCGGCCCCGAGTACCTGTATGATTCCAAGCAGGTCACCCGCGCCGGCCTGGAGGACCACTTCATGGGCAAGCTCACCGGCATCTCCATGGGCTGCGACGCCTGTTACACCAACCACATGAAGGCCGACCAGAACGACATCGAGAACCTGGCCACCCTCCTGGTGGCCGCCGGGTGCAACTACATCATGGGCGTGCCCCAGGGCGACGACTGTATGTTGATGTATCAGTGCACCGGCTTCCATGAGGCCGCCGCCCTCCGGGAGATCTTCGGCCTGCGTCCCATTCATGAGTTCGACATGTGGATGGAGAAGATGGGCTTCTCTGAAAACGGCAAGCTGACCGCCAAGGCGGGCGACGCTTCCGTGTTCCTGGCGAAATAAGGGAGGAGGCGCGAGTTATGAATGAGAAAGATCTGAGAACGATCATCGAGCAGGTTCTGACCGAGATGAACGCCGGCGCTGCCGGATCCGCTGCTGCGGCTCCCGCCGCGTGCGCCAAGGCCGCCGGCCAGGCCTCCAACGTGGAGGACGGCTGCATTCCTGACATCACCGAGGTGGACATCCGTACCCAGTACCTGGTGGAGAACCCCGAGCACGGCGAGGAGTACGCCGAGCTGAAGTATAACGCCCCCTGCCGTCTGGGCATCGGCAAGGCCGGCGCCCGCTATAAGACCCTGCCCCAGCTGGAGTTCCGGGCCGCCCACTCCGCCGCCCAGGACGCCGTGTTCAACGACGTGGACGAGGAGTTCGTCAAGTCCCAGGGCCTGTTCATTGTACAGACCCAGTGCGACAGCAAGGATACTTACCTGACCCGCCCCGACCTGGGCCGCAAGCTCAGCCCCGAGGGCGTGGCCGCCATCAAGGAGAAGTGCAAGAAGAACCCCACCGTCCAGATCTATGTGGCCGACGGCCTCTCCTCCGCCTCCGTGGCCGCCAACATCCCCGACCTGCTGCCCGCCATTCTCCAGGGCCTGCAGAACTACAAGATCGACGTGGGCACCCCCTTCTTCGTGAAGTACGGCCGCGTGGGCGTCATGGATGAGATCTCCGAGCTCACCGGCGCTGAGGTCACCTGCACCCTTATCGGCGAGCGCCCCGGCCTCATCACCGCCGAGTCCATGTCCGCCTACATCGCCTACAAGGCCACCGTGGGTATGCCCGAGGCCCGCCGGACCGTGGTGTCCAACATCCACCGCAGCGGCACCATCCCCGCTGAGGCCGGCGCCCACATCGCCGATATCATCAAGATCATGCTGGAGAAGAAGGCCAGCGGCACGGATCTGAAACTGTAAGGAGTAGGGAGGAAATCTACCATGAAAAGAGATCCCGTAAGAGCAACCGTATTGGCCACCAAGATCATCCCCAACGTGGCGCCAGATATGGCCAAGGAGTTTGGCCTCCAGCCCGGGGAGAAGTCCCTGGCCCTCATCACCGCCGACAGCGATGATGTGACCTACACCGCCCTGGACGAGGCCACCAAGAAGGCCGACTGCCGGGTGGCCTACGCCAAGAGCTTCTACGGCGGCGCCGCCAACGCCAATACCAAGCTGGCCGGTGAAATCATCGGCATCCTGGCCGCGCCCAACCCCGCCGAGGCCAAGGCCGGCCTGGCCGCCTGCGTGGACATGATCGAGAACGTGTGCCACTTTGTCTCCGCCAACGAGGACGATACCATCATCTACTACGCCCACTGCATCTCCCGGACGGGCTCCTACCTGTCCGCGGCCTGCGGCATTCAGGAGGGCGAGGCCATCGCCTACCTGATCGCCCCGCCTCTGGAGGCCATGTACGGCGTCGATGCCGCCCTGAAGGCGGCCGATGTACGGCTGTGCGTGCTGTACGCCCCCCCCAGTGAGACCAACTTCGGCGGCGGTCTGCTCACCGGCAGCCAGTCCGCCTGTAAGTCCGCCTGCGACGCCTTCGCCGCCGCAGTGGAGTTCGTGGCCGACAACCCCATCGACTAAGCCCCATCGCCTGATTCGTGCAAATGAAAGGGCCGCGGAAAGCGGCCTGAAGACGGAGGTACCGAATGAAGGCTTTGGGTATGATCGAAACCCGTGGCTTGGTGGCTTCGATTGAGGCGGCCGACGCCATGGTTAAGGCGGCGAATGTCACCCTGACGTGCAAAGAGCACGTGGGCGGCGGCCTGGTGACCGTTATGGTCCGCGGCGACGTCGGCGCTGTGAAGGCGGCGGTGGACGCCGGAGCGGCTGCGGCGGAGCGGGTGGGCGAGCTGGTCTCGGTCCACGTCATTCCCAGGCCCCACGAGGAGCTGGAAGGCATTTTGTCAACGCCCGCGCCGGTCACGCCCACGCCCAAGCCCCCCCAGGGGCCGAAGCCCGGGGAGGAGCCGCCCAAAGCGGTCCCGGAGGCCGCGCCCCAGCGAGCCGCAGCCCAGGCGGACCCTCCTCCTGATCCGGAGCCCGAGGCCCCGGATCAGGAGGGCGAGGAGGAGACCGCCCTCCGGCTGGAGGACTTGACGGACGAGGTTCTGGAGACCATGCCGGTGGTAAAGCTGCGCTCCGCCGCCAGGAGCGTGGAGCTCACCAGCATGACCCGCAAGGAGATCCGCTTCGCCAAGAAGGAGGAGCTTGTGGCGGCCATTCGAGCATTTCGGGACGCGAACTAGCCGCTGACCCCTGAACAGAGCGACCAAGAAGCAACCCCTGAAGAGGAGAGTTGATCAAATGCAGCTTTACGATAAAGACCTGCTATCCATGCAGGAAGTCCGTGAGCTGGTGGAGACGGCGAAGGAGGCCCAAAAGGAACTGGCCAATATGACCCAGTCCCAGGTGGACCACATCGTCCGGGCCATTGCCGACGCCGGTGTGCGCAACGCCCGCCGTCTGGCGGAGATGGCCCATGAGGACACCGGCTTCGGCAAGGTAGAGGACAAGATCATCAAGAACATCTTCGGCAGCCGCGGCGTCTACGAGTACATCAAGGACATGAAGACCGTGGGCGAGCTGGAGCGGGACGAGGTGAAGAAGGTCCGCACCATCGCGGTGCCCGTGGGCGTCATCGCCGGCCTGATCCCCTCCACCAACCCCACCTCTACCACCCTCTACAAGGCGGAGATCGCCATCAAGGCGGGCAACGCCATTGTGTTCTCCCCCCATCCCACCGCCCTGCGGTGCATCCTGGAGACCGTGAAGGTCATCCGGCAGGCCATCGCCGAGGCGGGGGGCAATGAGAATCTGGTCTCCTGCATCACCAACCCCACCATGGAGGCCACCGATACCCTCATGAAGCACCGGGACGTGGCCCTGATTCTGGCCACCGGCGGCTCCGCTATGGTCCGTGCGGCCTACTCCTCCGGCACCCCCGCCATCGGCGTGGGCCCGGGCAATGGTCCCGCCTATCTGGAGCGCACCTGTGACCTGCCCCTGGCGGTCAAGCGCATCCTGGACTCCGAGACCTTTGACAACGGCACCATCTGCGCCTCCGAGCAGTCCATCATCTGCGACGAGGACATGGTCCCCGCCGTCAAGGCCGAGATGGAGAAGCAGGGCGCCTACTTCCTGGACGACGAGGAGCGGGAGAAGCTGGGCAAGTTCATTCTCCGGGCCAACGGCACCATGAACCCCGAGATCGTGGGCCGCAGCGTGGAGACCATCGCCAGGCTGGCCGGGCTGGACAAGGTCCCCGCTGCCGCCCGGGTTCTGGTGGCCCGGGAGGACGGCGTGGGCCGGGGGCACCCCTACTCCAACGAGAAGCTGGGCCCCATCCTGGGCTTCTACACCGGCGCCGACTACAAGGACGTCTGCGAGAAGGTCTGTACCATTCTCCGCTATGAGGGGGCCGGCCATACCTTCTCCATACACACCAAGGACGATGACATGGTGGACTATTTCGCCAAGCGGGTGCCCGCCTCCCGGATCATGGTGAACACCCCCTCCGCCCTGGGCGGCATCGGCGCCACCACCGGGCTTATGCCCGCCCTGACCTTGGGCTGCGGCGCTGTGGGCGGCTCCGCCACCAGCGAGAACGTGGGCCCCATGCAGCTCCTGAACACCCGGAAGGTGGCCTATGGCCTCAAGGAGCTGGACGACATCCGGGCCGACCTGCCCGACTGCTCCGACGGCATCTGCCGCATCCCCGGCAGCGCCGTCAGCGAGGCCGACGTGGAGGAGATCGTCCGCAAGATTATGGCCCGCCTGAAGGACCTGTAAGCGTAGATTTTTAGGAGGTAGACTTTATGGCTACGATGCAAGCACTTGGCATGATCGAGACGAAGGGTCTCGTGGCCTCCATCGAGGCGGCCGACGCCATGGTCAAGGCCGCCAACGTGACCCTCATCGGCAAGGTCCA
>NZ_CALXGA010000043.1 GCF_944387725.1 uncultured Intestinimonas sp.
TCGCCCTTGACAATCCGGCGGTCTGCGCTTATACTAAAGATAGAAAGGGCGCTGCCGGTAAGACGGTTGGCCCCTGCGTGGGTTATGAAGTAACCGCTTGGCTGGGAACCGTGGCGGTTACTTCTTTTTTGTCAACTGGATCACCAGATTGACGATGCCAATGACTACAAGACAAAACTGAAACAGTTCTGAATATGTAAGCATAGGCACCACCCCCTCTTCCGTTGAACTGGAGGGGGCAAGAAGCTTCCCCTCCGGGCGCGGAGGGGCCAACCGCCTACCGTTACGGGCAGCGCTGAAAGATGGTTCTTTCCTGGGTACAGGATACCACAGGCCGCGAAAAAAGGCAACCAAAAACAAGAACGGCGTCGAAGCCGCCCCCAACGGAGCGGGGATACCGCTCACCCTGGTGGGGACCCGGACGGCGCAGGCAAATTCGCCCTTGACAATCCGGCGGTCTGCGATTATACTAAAGATAGAAAGGGCGCTGCCGGTAAGACGGTTGGCCCCCCCTACGATTGAAGTAACCGCGTGGTTGGAGCCTTGGCGGTTACTTCTTTTTTGTCAACTGGATCACCAGATTGACGATGCCAATGACTACAAGACAAAACTGAAACAGTTCTGAATATGTAAGCATAGGCACCACCCCCTCTTCCGTTGAACTGGAGGGGGCAAGAAGCTTCCCCTCCGGGCGCGGAGGGGCCAACCGCCTACCGTTACGGGCAGCGCTGAAAGATGGTTCTTTCCTGGGTACAGGATACCACAGGCCGCGAAAAAAGGCAACCAAAAGAGAAGGGCTTCGAAGCCCGTCTCGTGAACAGAACGTCGGAAACCCCCCTCAGTCTGCGGCCTGCGCTGCGGACTGAGGGGGGTTTCCCGTTCTGGGGTCCTGCGTCCCGCCAAAACATAAGAAGAGGGCGCCCCGGGATTCCGGGGCGCCCCCTTTCGGTCTGCGCGAAGGGTTTATGCGAAGGGTTTTGCTTGGGTTTGCTTAGCCGATGCCGTACACAGCCATGGAGGCGGTGTTCTGGGTGGCAGTGTTGGTGTCGCGGCTGGAGTAGGTGCCGTAGGTCAGCTCACCGGTGAAGCCGGGCTCATAGTGGATCTTGGCCGCATCAACAATGCTGTCAACATTCACATAGGCGCTGCCGCCCAGGGTCAGGAGGCCATCCACATACAGCTCGACCGCTTCGATGTCGCCGTCCACCACAGTGAGGTTGCCGGTGACGTCGATTCTGCTGTCAGCGGTGATCTCACTGTCGTTGCCGTAGACGTCGATGTTCTTGGCGTCCACGTTGCCGGCGGTCACGGTGCCGGAGGCGCTCCAGGTGTAGCCATTCTCGACCTCCGCGTCAGCGCTCTTGCCCACATACAGGGTGCCGGTGACATCCAGGGTGCGGTCCACATCCAGGGAGCCGGCCTCCACAGTGACGGTGGCGGCGTTCCGCACGTCAGTGGCGGAGACTCTGCTGCTGGCGCCATAGACGTAGATGTTGGTGTTGTTCACGGTACCGATGGTCGCGGTGCCCGCGTCAGCCCAGGTGTTGCTGCTGCTCTCGGCAGTGGCATCCCGGCCAACATACAGGTTGGCGGCGGTCAGGGTTCCGGTCACGGTCAGAGTGGCGTTCTCCACGATGACGTTACCGGTAGCGCTCACGTTCAGCGCGGTCACGCTGCCGCCGGACACGTTGACGTTGGGGACAGTGATGGTGCCGTTGGTGGTCAGGCTGGCCTTGTTGTCGCCGGTGTAGCCGTTCTGCTGCACCACCACGGTGCTGCCGGTGTTAGCCGCATTGAGGGTGGTGGCGCTGATCGAACCGGCCACCACGCGGCCAGCGTTGTCGGCGTCACCCACGTTCAGGGTGGTGGCAGTCAGCGTCTCATGCACGGTCAGAGTGTCGGTGCTCAGGACGTTGACGATGCCGGCGCTCATGGCGCCGCCCACGTTCAGGGTGCCCTCAACAGTGACGCTGTTGGCCGCGCCGATCAGGTCGCCCTCAACCCGCACCAGCGCGCCGCTGTCCACGGTCCAGGCGCCGGTCACGGTGATGTCGCCGCCGTGGTCAATCTCAGCGGTGCCCTCGAAGAGGCCGGTGGTGGTCCAGCTCTTGCCGGTGGTGCTGCCCACCAGGACGTAGCCGGTGCCGGCGACAGCGCCGGTCAGGTTGTCCTCCACCTTGAGGTTGCCGTTGTTCACCACGTTCTGAGCGCCGGTGAGGCTGCCCACCACATGGAGGGTCTTGCCGGCGGGGATGGTGAGCCGGCTGGCAACGTGGTAATCGCCGTAGATCACAACGTAGCTGTTCTCGGCCAGGGCCACCATGACAGCAGACTCAGAGGCGCCGCTGTTCAGGTTGGCCACGCCGGTCTCGGGGATGGTCCAGTTGCCGTCCACGACGACGCCGGTGTCCTCGCCGCCCACGTCAACGGGCTGGTCCTTCTCCATGATGCCCAGCATCAGGACGTTCCAGTTGTTGGTGTTGTCCACGATCACCTGCACCCGGTCGCCGATGGTGACGTTGCCGTTGAAGCGGGCGTAGGCAGTGCCGGCGGTGTTGTCCACGATCACGGAGTTCTCAGTGATGAAGGCCTCGAAGTCGCCCGCCACCACAAAGCTCTTGTTGCGGGTATCCACGTGGGAGACCACGCCATTGTAGAAGTACTCCTGGTCGTCGTTGTTGGGGGTGGTCAGCTCGTAGTAGCCGTCGCTGTTGACGCTGTAGAGGTACAGGCCGTCCTCAATGAGGGGGTTGTGCTCCACGCTGACGCCGTCCACCTCGCTGACGTTGACGGAGGTCAGGTCAACGGAGTTGTTCAGGAAGGCGTCCACAGTGACGTAGTCGCTGCTGACGTAGTTGCTGGCGGTGACGAACAGGTGCAGGCCGGCGCTCTGAGCGCGCTCCACGTCGTAGAAGGCCACAGCGCCCACGTCGGAGTTGTCGCGGTTGTACCGCAGGGCCACCCGGACATCCGCGCGGTCGTTGTCACCGCTGTTCACGTCCACAGTGGGGGCGTTGTTGCGGCCGTTGAACACGTCCACATCGGTGATCTCGCCGCTGGTGTTCCGCTCCACATAGAAGAAAGCGGTGGCGTTGTTGGCGTAGTAGCGGTTGGAGTTCGGGGGGTTCACGCCGTTGGGCGTCAGATAGTTGACGTCCGCAGAGCCGCTCATGGAGATCTGGGTCAGGCCGTTGACGAAGTTGGGGCCCTCGCCGCTCACGGTGCCGCCCAGAGGCAGGGTCAGCTTGATGTCGCCGGAAGAGGTGATGACGTAGCTGAACATCGCGCCTTCCATGTCGGACTCTCTGATGCTCCACTCGCCGTTCTCGTAGGTGGAGTTCGTGTAAGCCTCGTCAGCCACCACGTCGATGTTGCTGGCGCTGTCCAGGTCATAGGTGGCGGTGGTGCCGTCCTCCAGGGTGACCTTCACGCGGTCGGGATCGACGCGGTTGCGGGAGTGATCCTCGGCGGCCCAGACCAGGGCGTACTTGTAGGCGGTGCCGTCCACCTCGCCGTAGGAGATGATGTAGCCGTTCTCATCCAGGTAGAAGGTGGCCTCGCTGTCCAGGATGCTGCGGTCGAAGGGACGCACAGCGGCAGTCAGCTCGCCGCCCTCAAAGGCGCCAACCCGGGAGACGGTGTAGTTCTCGCCGTCCACGGTGATGTTGGTGTTGCGGTAGGTCTCGCTGGTGTCGGTAGCCTCGGTCTGCTTGTAGGCCTCGATGGTGCCAGTCATGGTCTCGGCCACCTGGACATGCAGCCGGCCGCCGATGAAGGCGGTGAGGACAAAGTCGTCCACAGCCACGTTGTCAAAGCCCATGGCGTCGTCCATGTCGGAGACCTGGTAGTTGCCGGTGTCCACAGGAGTGCCGAAGCCGTTGATGTTGACCACCAGACGGCCGTCGCCGGTCTCATCCTTCAGGGTGACCTTGCCCAGGCGCATCTCCTTGAGGAGCACATACTCGATCTCGGTGTCGTTGTCCACGTCCACCAGGGTCTTCTGCACGCCCACGTAGCCATTCTTCATGTCGTTGTTCTGAATGCTGCCGTAGTTGTAGAAGTAACGCACATCCTCGGCCAGCTCCAGGTTGTTGTCGTGGGCCACGTCCTCGGCGTTGCCGCCGGAGGCGTCGGTGACGATCACGTTCTGGTCGCTGATGACCACGCTGCCGATGACGGTGGCGCGGCTGCCGTCGGAGGAACCGCCGGTGGTGGTGATGTTGTTGCCGGAGTTGCCGGTGCTGGCGCTGTAGGGACGCACGAAGACGTAGACGCCCTTGCCCAGCTCCTCCTCACCAGTGGTCACGTTGAAGGTGACGTTGGTGTTGGCGAACACGCGCTGCTCGGTGGCGGGGTCATAGTTGGAGACCTTGATGGTGGTGCGGTTGGTGTTCAGGTGGGCGCCGATGTTGACCTGAGCGGGGGCCATATCGGTGTCCTCGCGGTAAGTAGCCTCCAGGTTGGCGAACTCATTGGCCACGACCACGCCCTCAACGCGGATGGCTTTGAAGTACTCCCACAGCATGGTGCCGCGGTCCCAGTCGTTGATCTGGGGACGGGTGGTGATGGCGTTGTTGGCGTCGCCGGTGATGACGTAGTCGTAGGTGACCACCCGGGCGCTCAGAGCGTTGTAGAGCATCTGGGCGGCGTTGTCACGGGTCAGCACGGCGCTGGTGTTGGTGTAGGACAGATTGTTGTACAGGCCCACGCTGTTGGCCCGCACGTCGGTGTTAATCTGCCAGTTGCCGCCGGTGTAGCCCTCGACCGCGGCGTTGTAGCCCAGGGCCACCAGGACCATCTTGGCGGCCTCGGACACGGTCACATTGCCGTTGGGGTCGAAGGAGCCGTCGCCCTTGCCGGCCACGATGCCGCGGGTGGTGCAGTACTCGATGTACGCCTTGGCCCAGTGGCTGCCGGTGTCGGTGTAGCTGTCAGTCACCGTCTCACCCAGCACAGGGTTGTTGCCACCGTTCAGCACCCGGCAGATGATGGTGCTCATCTCGCCGCGGGTGATGCTTCCGGTGGGGTTGTAGGAGCCGTCGTCCTGGCCGGTGATGACGTTCAGGGTCGCCAGAACAGCGACGGCCTCTTTGTTGACGATTTCGGTGCTGTCGCTGAAATCGTCAACGCTCACAGCGCCGGCGCCCACGACCATCATGGACAGGACCATGACGAACGCCAGAGCCAGGCTGAGAGCCCGTTTGAGGTTTCTCATCGGAATTCCTCCTTTTTAGATTTGAGATTCTGGGGCGCTTTCCGGGCCCCGCCCGCCCTCGGGCGCACGGAAACCGGGCGGCTCCCCGCCTCTCTGGCGACATGATACCGCAACTTCCCCCTCGGGTCAAGGGGGGACGGGGATTTGTAACAGAACGGTAATCTGGCGGGCAGAAGCTGGTACGGCTGGGAGGGGGGGACCCGCCCCGGCGCGGTTTTTGCGGCAAAAGGCAGTGGAGCGGACGGCCCGCCGCAGCGCACCGTCAAATGCAATATAATATTGTTAGGGCTTGTTTGAAACATGGCGATGTGTCCAGCAGCGAGGGATTTTGGGCCGCTGGCAAGCAATTTTGACCCAGGAATCCTGGCGGATTGCAAGGAAAAATTGCGCCGTCCAGGGGGCAAAAGACCCGCCAGTTGGGCATGCTGCCATGTTTCAAACAAGCCCTGGGAACCCAGCCCCCCGCAGGGGCTTCTCTGCCTGCGTCCCAAGCTTTTTCAGCGGGACGCGGACCGCCCCGTTAAGTAGTCCAGGCTGACCTCGTAGTAGTCCGCCAGGGCGATGAGGGCGTCCATGCTGGGGGACCGCTCCCCGCGCTCATACCGCCCCACCGCCCCCCGCTCCAGCCCGCACAGCTCCGACACCGCCGCCATGCTCCGCACTGGGCGGCGCTCCTCCCGCAGCCTCCGCAGCCGCGCCGGAAATTCCATCATGCTTCCTCCTCTCCCTCCCGGGGAACCGGCGCCCCGTACACCGCCCGGTACAGCCCGTCCGCGTGCTCCAGGGTCCGCTCCCGGGCGTACCGGTTCGCCGCCCCCTCCGCCTCCCGCCAGAGCCGCACCGCGTGGTCCATGCACCGCTCCCCGAACCGCTGGGCCCGCAGGGCGTCGTCCCGGGCCTTCTGGAGCAGCTTCTTCTCGGCGCGTCCGGCCTCCCGGGTCACATAGCCCCCCCGGTACCTGGCGTACAGAAAGGCCAGCCCCTGATAATAGCTCTGGTCAATCTGACTCAGCCCCTCCGGCATGGGCTCGCCGTTCATGGCGGCCCGTTCCAGCTCAGATACCACTTGAATCCCTCCCGTAACTCCCCTTACAGCCCGCAGCGCATTGCGCCCCAAGGGGTTCCCTCTGTTCCTGTAACCCTGTGGCCTCCCCCCCGTTTCCCTGCGGCGGGAGGTTTTTTCTTTCCGCAAAGACAAACGCCTGCGGACAGCTGCCTGTCCCCCTCCTGAAAAAATGTGCGGGGGCGTTACAGAGCTACAGGTTTCACAGGGGCGGCAGGCCGTCCTCCGGCTCCGTGTTGTTTTTGGGCAGCTTCAGCCAGACGCAGTTGGGGGACTGCCCGCCCATCCACTTGGTCTTGGTGTACCCCCTGGCCCCCGCCTGGATGAGCCCCCGGGTCCGCAGGTGGGACAGCAGGGCCTTGGGGTTGATGGCGTTCTCCTGGCAGACCCGGTTGAACACGGACCGGATGATATAGGCGGTGTTTCCCTCCACCAGGCCGTAGCACTCCCCCAGCTCCGCCCGGCCCCGGAGCTTGCCGGCGTTCACCGCCACCCAGTCGCAGAGGAGGGCGTAGCCCCGGCCGGCCAGGCTGACGGCCTCCCGGCTCTTCAGGAATTCCCCCAGCTCCTCCGCCGTGAGGGCCCGTCCGTCCCGGAAGATCCACTCGGTAGCCAGGGCGTCCGCCGTCAGGAGCACCGCCGCCGCCATGGCCTGCTTGTCGGTGGTGTCGGACTGGGTGCAGGCGGCGAAGAAGCCGTCGTACAGGGCCATGGCCCGCTCCTTCTGCCCCTCCTCCAGCAGGCGGGAGACAAAGGCCCGCCCGGCCCAGCCGTAATGGGCCCGCAGGACGTTGGCCGTCCGGCGGCCGTCCCGGATCACCCGGCGGTCCGCCCGGCACTCGATCTCAATCACCCGATTCAGAGCCCCCGCGCCGTCGGTCTCCCCCACCAGGGGGGACTCCCCGGAGGTGATGAAGCAGTTGGCCCAGGTGGGGGTGTAGTTGAGCCCCAGGGCCTTGTTGGAGCGCAGCTTTCCCGCCCCGGAGGCCAGCTCGTACACGTTGAACGCCACGTTTCCGTGCCGGTCCTTGGCCAGCTGGAGGTCGTCCAGGAACAGCGGCAGGGAGTGCAAAAACCCGGCCATCATCTCAAAGCCCACCGGCGTGCCCCGAAAGGTGGGGAAGAAGGCCTGTCCCACGGCGGGATTGGCCCACACAGACGCCCCCAGCATCTGGGCCACGGTCTTGCCGGTGCCGGCGTCCATGCCCCACAGGTGGACGAAAAAGGGCAGGCAGCCCAAAGGCTCCACCAGCACCGAGGCGAAGGAGGCCGCCAGCACCACCCGGGCCGTGAGGCTGTAGCCTCTGGCCTCCCGGGCCTCGGCCAGCCAGGCGTCATAGCTTCCCACCTGGGCAATGGCCCGGTAAAGGCCGGAAAAGCTCTCCGCACTGTCGAAGGCGATCCCCTGGGCGTAGGGGGAAAAGCCCTCCCCGTTCCACCCCATGCGGGAGACGCTCCTGACCTCCGGGATCACGTCCTGGTTCAGGTCCAGCATGTCCCGCAGGTAGTCCACCAGGGCGTTGGCCCGCTCGCCGCTGGTGACCGAGACCCCCACGGCGGAGAGCCGGTCCACAATCTTGTGGGCGGAGGCGATGTCCCGGGCGTCCACCAAAAGCTCCTCCCAGCCGCTCCCCGGCCCCCGCCGGAAGGCCAGGCGGACCTTCAGCAGCCCCGTATCCACCCCCCGCAGCCGCGCCACCGGCAGAATGGGGTGAGAGCAGGCGTAAATCATGCCCCCGTGGGCGCCCCTCCGCCGGACGCCGGACCCGTCCGCCGTCCAGGCCCCCGTGCGCAGGGCCAGGGGCTGGTCCGGGAACCGGGAACGCCCCTCCGGCGGGGCCTCCTCCGCCCGGCGCTTTTTCCGGTAGAGCCGGAACAGGCTCTGGAAGCCCTTGAACTTCAAGTCCTCCGCCAGGGCGGCCGCCCGGCGCTCCTCCATGCGCTGCTCGTAGGGGTCTTCAATGCCGGCCAGATAGGCGAACACCCTCCCCGTGTCGAAGTCCTCATAGGTAAATTCTGTCATGTTACTCCCTCCCCGCGCCCAGGGCTTGTTTGAACATTGGCGATGTGCCCAGCGGCGAGGGATTTTGGCCGCCGGCAAGCAATTTTTTCGCAGGAATCCTGGCGGATTGCAAGGAAAAATTGCGCCGTCCAGGGGTCAAAAGAACCGCCGGTTGGGCATGCCGGCATGTTTCAAACAAGCCCCAGCCGCCCGTCCAGCCAGTGCTCCAGATAGGGCAGGCGGTTCACCGCCTCGGTGTAGATGGGGGGAACCCGCTCCAGGTCCCCCTCGGTCCGGGGCTCAAACTGCTGCTTCACCGCCCACCAGAACCGGTGCTCCCCGGCCATGCGCCGGACCTGGGCGGCCGCCCGGTCCCGGGCCTCCGCCTCCCTCCGCCGCGCCCGCCGCCAGGCGGTGATCTCCGCCCGGCTGGGCCTCCGCGCCGGGAGCTCCAGCCGGAAGTCCTCATTTAATTTCCGGCAGGCGTCCCGGAAGCCCAGCCCAAAGCGCGCCATCACGAAGTCGATGACGCTTCCGCCCCGCCCGCAGCCGAAGCAGTGCCAGCCCCGGTCCCCCTCATAGACCTTCAAGCTCCCGTGCCGGTCTCCCGCGTGGAAGGGGCAGCGGAGAAACCCGCTCCGGTCCGGCTGGAAGCCGTAGAAGAGGAATACCTCCCGGGCGGTGAGCCGCCCTTTGATTTCCGACGCCGGGTCCGCCCCGGTCCGCCCGGCGGGGGGACAGGACTTTTCCCTCACAGCTCCGTCACCTCCAGCTCGTTGGAATCCGAAACCCGGGTGGCGATGAGCTGGAGGCCCTTGGCCTTGCACCGCTCATACAGGGCCGCCCGGCTCTTCTCGTCCAGCCGCTCCGCGCCGTCCACCAGGATGATCCCCAGCTGCCCCGGCTTGCTGACGGTGAGGTCAACGCACAGCTCCAGCAGCTCCCCGTCGGACAGGTTGGAGATGGGCAGGCCGCGGATCAGGGGGACCCCGTCCTCCACCGTCAGCCCCTGGATGGGAATGGCGGCATGTTCCAGAATCTTCCCCGGCAGCTCCCGGGCCAGCTCGATCTTCCGGGTCAGCTCCTCCGACTCCGCAGTGAGCCGCTTCACCTCCCCCTGCATGTCCACCATGCGGCGGTACTCGTTGAGGCGCCCCCGCATCTCCTCGGCGGCGTCCAGCTCCCGGGCCAGGGCGCCGGCGTCCTCCGGCTCCAGACCGGCCTCCCGGGCCGCCAGGCTCAAATCGGCGTCCAGCTTGGCCCGCCTGGCCTCCAAACCGGCGTCCAGCACCGCCACCCGCTCCGCCCGCCGCTGCTCCAGGCCGGAGAGCTTCTCCCGGGCCGCCTGAATTTGGGCCTCCATCCGGGAGATGCCGGCGGTGAGCCGCTCCCGCTCCGCCGCCAGCTCCCGGTCCACCGCCGCCACCGCCGTGTCCCGCTCCCCCTGGAGGCCCCGCGCCTGGGCGTCCTGCCCGGCCAGGAGGTCCCGGGCCCGCTGAATGCGGCGGTTGCGCTCCCGCCGCCGCTCCAGCTCCCGGTACCGCTCCGCCACCGGGTAGCTGCTCCACTTGTCGTAGTCGTAGTCCGGCGGAATATCCTTGGCGATGTCGGCAATGAAGGCCTGCTTGTTTCGGATGTCCCGGTTCAAAGCCTGCCGGCTCTGGAAGTATGGACCGTTCTCAGCCTGGATGTCCGCCAGCACCTGGAGAATGTGCTGGCTGTAGTCGATTCCCTGGGGAATCTCGCCGAACTGCCGGCGAATCCACTCCATATCCCAGGGAAACTCCACCAGGTTCAAAATCGCCCGGTTCTTCTCCTGCCGGGAGAGCTGGGTGAACTTCACCGGGTCCAGCTGGAGGGGGGTGAAGATCCGGGAGAGAAACTCCGCCGGCCGGGTCTGAACCATGGAGCCGTCCCGGACCTTGACCGCGCTGCCCTTCTCCGGCCGGATCTTGCGGTCGATTCGGAGGCCGGTGTCCGTCTCGATGAGGATTTCCCCCTCCTCGGCCCCCTGGTGGATGATGTAGTCCCGGTCGGACTGGTTGGTCAGGGCAAAGCGGATGGCGTCCAGCACGGAGGTCTTCCCGGACCCCTTGGGCCCCGACAGCTCCACCGAACGGCCGTCCAGGGCCGCCTCCTGAATGCCGAACAGATTTTTGATGATGATTTTCGTGGTGCGCATTTGACAAACCTCCCCGCCCCGGCTGGGGCCGTTCTCCTGTTTTTTCTGGGCGAAATGCTTATTTCCAGACTTCGACTTCCCGGACCCCAAACATCAGGGCCTCCTCATGGCCGTCCATGAACAGGTCCATCTTGTCCCCGGTGATGCTGCTGCCGGTGTCCTCCACCGTCCGCCAGCCGATGCCCGCCAGATAGACCTCCGTCCCCGCCGGGAGCACATCCCAGTCGGCGGCCAGGGTCCGGCCCTCCTCCGGCATGGTCCCGGAGGCCGTGGGCCCCCCGGACCACTGCCCGCAGCAGAGGGTACAGGGACAGTAGGCGTAGACGGTGAAGGTCCCCAGAAAAATCCCCTCCGGCAGGACCTGGTGCTCCCGGTCCGGCCCGGCCGCCTTGGGCGGCGTCTGGAAAAGGAGGTCCGGCCCGGCGGACAGGCGGACCGCCGCCAGCAGGCAGCAGAGGGCCAGGAGCCCCCCGGCCAGAGCCTTGCCCCCCGGGGGTCTGGGCCTTTGCCCGTGCGGAATGAGCCGCTTTCCCATGCTGTCTCCTCCTTTCATCCCCCGCGCGGATGCCCGCCGGGTTCCCGGGGGCTCGGGGGGCCGTCCCGGGCCGGCGAGAGCAGCGCGTCCACAGTGACGCCGAAATAGTCCGCCGCCGCCTTCAGCTTTTCCACCGTGGGGGAGGAAGCGGCCCACCCCCGGATGGTGGCGTTCCCAAACCCCAGCTCCCGCTCCAGCCTGGCGATGCTGATCCCCCGGCTCCGGCAGAGCCTGGCGATGTTTGTGTAAATCATTCCCATCCTTCCTCTCCTCTTTAGAAAAAACTCCTATCCCGCTTGACAAACTTTAGATTTTATTCTAAACTGTAAGGGCCAGCCGCCCCCTGTCTTTCCTAGGGCTTGTTTGAAAATTGGCGATGTGTCCAGCAGCGAGGGATTTTGGGCCGCTGGCAAGCAATTTTTTCGCAGGAATCCTGGCGGATTTCAAGGAAAAATTGCGCCGTCCAGGGGACAAAAGACCCGCCGGTTGGGCATGTTGACATTTTTCAAACAAGCCCTAGGCGTTTCAGGAGATTTTCCATGTGCACCCCATTATATAGGATTTTTCCTAAAATGTCAACCGTTTTTTTAGGGCGTTTTCTAAAATCGTGAGGAGTCTATGATGTTTAGCAGTGTGGAATGTGTCAGAGCGCTGTGCAGGCAGCGTGGGGTACCAATTTCTACGTTGGAATCGGACTGCGGCTTTGCCAACGGCTATTTGAACCCGAAGAAATTAAAAAAGCTCCCCTATGACCGGGCCGTGAAAATCGCGGGGTATCTGGATGTGCCGGTGGAATATCTGCTGACGGGGGAGGGGGCAAAAAAAGCGCCCCTCCCGGAGGAGGAGCACAGAGACGCGGTGGAAGAGATGAAGGCGGCCTTTTGGGGGGGCGAGCAGGATTTTTCCCAGGAGGACTGGGATGAGATGTGGGCGGACGTAGCGGATTTCGCCAAATTCAGGGCGGAGCAGCAGAGGAAGAGAAGGAATGGGAACACTACTTGACCTGTACGACTACGCGGAAGCGGAGGATATCGCGGTCTATTGGTATCCGCTGCGCAAGGGGCCTTCCCTGTCGCTTCCGGGGGGCGCCTTTGACTGCGGGGCGGTGGCGCTGGACCCGTGGAAGCTGGACTCCATCGCCATGGAGAAGGTCTGCCTGGGCCATGAGGTGGGGCACTGCAAGACGGGGGCGTTCTATAACAAGTACGCCGCCTGTGATGTGCGGAAGAAGCACGAAAACCGCGCGGACAAGTGGGCCATCGGGAAGCTGATCCCGGCGGAGGAGCTGGACGCGGCGGTCACAGCGGGGCACACGGAGCTCTGGGACCTGGCGGACTACTTCGGCGTCACGGAGGCGTTCATGAGAAAGGCCGTCTGCTGGTACAAATTTGGGAATTTGGCCCCGGAGCTGTATCTTTAGGGCTTGTTTGAAAAATATCAACATGCCCAGCCGGCGGGTCTTTTGACCCCTGGGCGGCGCAATTTTTCCTTGAAATCCGCCAGGATTCCTGCAAAAAAATTGCTTGCCAGCGGCCAAAAATCCCTCGCCGCTGGGCACATCGCCAATTTTCAAACAAGCCCTGACAGCCGGATGGCGCACGGGATGACAAAGAGAGGATGAGGGCACAGATGGAAACGGAGAGAAAAGAAAATGTACTGGCCGGCCTGATCGGAGCCTTCCTGGGCTCCCTGCTCGGGGCGGCCTGCATCGTGGGAATCGGCCAGCTGGGCTACGTGGCGGCCTTCAGCGGCCTGATCATGGCGGTATGCGCGGTCAAGGGCTATGAGCTGCTGGGGGGCGCTGTCAGCCGCAAGGGGGCTGTCATCGCCTGCGTCCTGATCGCCGTCATGACCTATTTCGGGAACCGCCTGGATTTTGCGGTCAGCGTGGCGCGCCTGGCGGATACGGACGTCTTTACCGCCTTTCGGGCCATGGGGGCGCTGCTGGACGAGGGGTACTTAAACCCGGCGGCCTATTGGGGCAATCTGGCGCTGCTGTATCTGTTCACCCTGGTGGGGGCCGTGCCCACGCTGATCGCCGCCTTTCGCCGTGCGTCGCCGGCCGCGCCGCCGCCGGAGTCCCGGAGGGGCCCGGAGGCCCCGTCTGAGCCGCCGGCGCAGCTCTATCCCTTTGCCGGGCTGTCCTGGACCAGGTCCATCCGGCTGAGCCTGGCCCTGCCGCTGCTGCTGCCGCTGGCTGTGGTGATCGCGCTGTGCTTGAGGTATGAGGGCAGCCCGTCCATCCCGGTGTCCCTGGCGGTGCTGGGCGCGGGTGTGGGGATGCTGGGCAGCGCGGTGTGGATGCTGGCGCTGCTGGCCCCGTTCCAGAGCGTCCAGTATGTGTTTGTCCGCACAAACAGGGAGCTCTGGCGGGTGGATTTGGCGCGGCTGAATGGAATCGAGCCCTACCGCTTCACCAGAAGGTCTGGTTCGTCCAGCATCCGCGGCCTCCGGTGGGAGATCCTCAACGAGGAGGAGCGGCAGCGGGCCGGCTCCGCCATGGAGCGGGCGATCCGCTCCATCCGGGCGGGGGAAGTCATGCCGGACAGCGTTCTGCGCCGGGTTGTGCGCTATATCCCCGATCCCCGCCTGGAAACAGAGACGAAATGGACGTGGAAAATCTCCTATGCCCTCCATCCCGAGGCGGGCGGCCGCCGGAAAACCATGACCATTGGAAAGGTCTACCCCGATTTTACCCCCACCCCGGACGCGGCCCCGCCGGAGGGCCCCGTGCCCGTGCGGTGGAACTGGCTTGTGATTCCCCTGGCCGTGACCCTCCTTTTGGCGGCCGTCGGCTGGGCCGCCGGCGCTGCCCTGACCGGCCAGCCGGCCGGGCGGCAGGACGGCGCGGACCTGACGGCGTTCCGCCCGGAGTCCTTTGTATTTTATGAGCGGGGCGGCGTCCGCTTCCGGGTGGACAGCTCCTTTCAAATGGATGAGGAGGCGGGGCGGCTGACGGACCCCGACACGGGAACGGAGTATTTCCTGGAGGTCCAGACGGGCGCGGATCAGACTTTGGCCCTGGACCGGCTCCTGGAGCCGGTTTCGCAATACCGCATGGACGACGCGTTCCAGGGCTTCTCCTTCGCGTATCCATCCGCTGAGGAGGATTTGGCTGCGCTGTCTGCGGAGGACGGCGCCCTCTACCGGCACAATCTGCTGACCGTCCGCTTTACCGACGGCCGGGTGATTCAAAATGCCGTCTCCCTGTCGGACGGCGGGCTCCTCATTCGGGTGATGGCCGTCCAGGGCGGCGCGGACAGTGAGGAAGCGGTCACCGGCATGATCCAGTATCTGCTGACCACCCTGAAGCCGGCGGAAACGGCGGGTTAGGGCTTGTTTGAAAATGGGCGCTGTGTCCAGCAGCGAGGGATTTTGGGCCGCTGGCAAGCAATTTTGACCCAGGAATCCTGGCGGATTGCAAGGAAAAATTGCGCCGTCCAGGGGGCAAAAGCCCCGCCGGTTGGGCATGCTGCCATGTTTCAAACAAGCCCTACCACAGCTCGACGCTGCCGGGGCGGGCGGAGCGGCCAAAGGCTGCGGAAGCCCAAAAGAAAGACACGCTTTCAGCGTGTCTTTCTTTTGGGGCAGGGACGGTGAAACGCGGCCGTTCTGTTGCAGCGAGACAGCCGTCCCCATCGTGTTCTGCCCTCAGCCCTGTTCAGAGGGGATGGGAGGCTTTATGATTTGTAAGGTGACGCTCTTTGCTTCGTCTTTTGTCCTGTGGACGCAGGCTGTGTGGCAGGGGTAGTCCAGGCGGGCCCGGCTGGAGACCAGAACCACACTGCTGGAGGCCTCCAGCTGGAGCTCGTTCCCGGAGACAGCGTCCCGGGAGACATGGAAGATCCATTCACTCTCTGTGACGAAGGTGTTGCGGGCAGACAGGGCGCAGTCCTCCAGATCCACTTGTCCATAGCTGAAGAAGCTGAAATGGCAGGCGGTGCGCTTGAAGTCATAGCACCACTCCGCCTTGGGGGCCGTGCCGTTGGACCGATTGCTCACCGTAACGTCCGAGACCGTATAGCTCCTGTTGTTCTTGATGCTCAGCCCGCCGGAGGTGGAAACGGTATGGCCGTTCGTGCTGGAATAGCTGTAGGAGCCGGACAGGTTCAGATCCAACCCCACGCTGACCGTAGTGGCGGAGGCCGTGGAGGTACGCTCTATATGGCAGTGACCTTGACTTTGAATGTTCTTGGGCAAGCAGCTTTCAACGATTTGTCCACCGTAGTACTCCTGGATCTTGCTCAGGGCGCCGCCCACACTCTTTTTGTATGTGGGGGCGCACAGGTTTTCGAAGGGGTACATTCCCTCCTGCTCCACCAGGTAGTAATCGGTATTGTCGTCCAGGTTGTGCACAGCATAGACTTTGTACGCTACGGTGTAGATGGCTGTGGGGTTGGACGGGCACTCGTCGCCGCTGTAGAAATCCTGTCCCGTCAGGGTCTGGCTAGGGCTTGTTTGAAAATTGGCGATGTGTCCAGCAGCGAGGGATTTTGGGCCGCTGGCAAGCAATTTTTTCGCAGGAATCCTGGCGGATTTCAAGGAAAAATTGCGCCGTCCAGGGGACAAAAGACCCGCAGGTTGGGCATGTTGACATTTTTCAAACAAGCCCTAAACTGGAAGGTCTTGCACTGGGCCTGGACCAGGAGCTCCAGGGAGCTGCTGTCGTTGGTGAAGGACTTCAGGGGCGTGTGCTCCGCCTGGTCCAGCCAGCCGGAGATGGAATCGGGCAATCCCTCTTCCCCCTCCTGCGCGGCGGGCTTCTCCAGAAGCGAGTAGAGCTGGTGCAGGTGTCCCCGGGTGTCCTGATAAATCACATAGGCAGGGATACGCTCTAAATCCTCGATCCAGTCGATTCCGGCCTTCACCGACAGGGCCTGGTGGAGCTGGGCAATATCCGCCCGGGCGGGCTGGTAGAGGATCGCGGCAAAGCCTGGACGCATTTTGGTGTCCGCGCTGACGGCCAGGGCGTCAGCCATATACTCCTCGTAAGAAAACAAAGGGGCATTTTTTATCTCTTCTATCCAGTTTGTTTTCATGGGAACCTCTCCCTACAGTTTCATGTAATTGCAGCGGTGTGCTGCGCGAAGAAACCGCTTTGCAGTTTCTTCTGCTGACATGATTGTCTCAGCAGACGCCTGCGAATGATGTCGAAAAAGGGGGATACTCCTCTGAAATTTGGGAAAAAGGGATCGCAGTTCCCTGATGCAAAGGGATACACAAGGGGTTTTGGCAGACAGGGCCGAGCTGACCCAGGCGCATTTGAGCCGCATTGAAACGGGCAGCACAAAGTTGAGCCTGTCGGCGCTCATTCGGATTGCCAATGCCCTTCCCGTATCGGTTGAGGCGCTGCTTTGTGATAAAGCAAAACCGCCGCGCAGCGGCGGCCCCAAACCGCAGCCCAGCGAAGCGGCTGCGGTTTGGAAGCGAAGAAATTCCCTGTCTGGCCAGGGCTTGTTTGAAACATGGTAACATACCCAACCGGCGGGGCTTTTGCCCCCTGGACGGCGCAATTTTTCCTTGCAATCCGCCAGGATTCCTGGGTCAAAATTGCTTGCCGGCGGCCCAAAATCCCTCGCTGCCGGACACATCGCCCATTTTCAAACAAGCCCCGGAGGCGGGTCGATATACGCTTTGATTTGCATCTGATCATAGGAGTGTGATAAACCATGAAGATCCACATTCGGCGCGTGGGGACCACTGTTTTTCTGGGACTGCTTTTAAGCGTTCTCCTTCCATGTGCCGCGGCAGCCGGCGTGGGACAGGTGAACCTACATATCGGGCAGTCTCCGGATTGCGTTTACCTGACCTACTCTGCGCCGGACGCGTCGCAGGGCGCGGTATCTGTCGCAGGCCCGGAGGGGACCTTGACCTATTCCGCGCAGGCGGCCTGGTCAAACACAGCGGAGAAATACCTCTATACGGCGGAGTTGGACGGGCTCTCCCCCGGAAGCGCCTATACCTATGAGATCGCCGGGGCCTATTCCGGCGGCTTTCAGACTCCGGCAGAATCCGGCGCGTTTACCTTCGCCTTTCTGACTGACCTTCAGATCGGGTTCACGTCCGACGCCCGATCCACAGGGGCGCTCTTTTCCCTGCTGAACCACCAGGACGGCCTGGCTTTTGCCTACATGGCGGGGGATTTCGTGGACTCCGCCCGCAATGAGCAGCAGTGGGAGCTTCTGTTTCAAAACGGCGGCGTCCACGCGGGGGCCGGACAGTCCTTCCTGGGCAATCACCTTCTGGCGGCGGCCCAGGGAAACCACGACAACGCAAGCTTCAGCGGACATATCACCGTTCCATCCGCCGGCGGGGAGGTGGGGCCGGCCGTCTATGCCTTTGATTACAGCAATGTGAAGTTCATTGTCCTGAATCTGGGACATTCGGAAACCTGGACGGCACAGGCGGATTTCCTGCGCCGGGAAGCGGCCCAGGCCCGGTCGGCCGGACAGTGGATTGTGGTGGGATTTCATCAGTCCATCTACACCGGTGCGTCCCATATTGTGGATTCCGGTATCATTTCCGCCCGGAAGTTCTGGTCGCCGCTGCTGGCGGAGCTGGGGGTGGATGTGGTCCTCCAGGGACATGACCATGTGTATACCAGGGGATTTGTAACAGGAACCGGAGCCAACGCAGGGCTCCCTGTGGTGCGGAACGCCTACCAGGCCGGCTCCGGCGCGCCGCTGTATCTGACAGGAGGGGAGTCCGGCGCGGTCAAGTGGTATGGGGCCAGAACATATACGGTCTCTCCCGGCGATCCATTGACCCCGTCCTACGCTTTTTTGGATATCAATTCCGCAGTTCCCGCTCAGAATCCGTGGGGCACCGATACCAGCGAAACCCATGAGCAGACCTACACCCTGATCTATGTGGAGGGGGATACCATGACCTTCTCCACCTACATGTTCCGGTATGACGGGCGGACAGACCAGATGGTAACCGCGCCATATCTCTATGACAGCCTGATTTTGCGCCGGGGTGAGGCGGCCCAGGCGGATACGGCGGCCATTACCATCCCGTCCGCAGACGCATCCCCCGCTGCCGGCTACACAGATGTCGCCTCCACCGCCTGGTATGCGGGCGCGGTCAACACCGTATCCAGCCGCGGCCTCTTGGATGGCCGCTCTGCGGCGCAATTTGCGCCGGAGGAGGACCTGACCCGCGGCGAGCTGGTAACGGCGCTTTACCGCCTGTCTGGAACGCCTGCGGTCAGTACCTTATCCCCGTTCCCGGATATCTCCTCTGATTCGGATGATTTTGACGCCGCCGCCTGGGCCTCTGACGCGGGGCTGATCTCCGGCTTCCCCGACGGGCGGTTTGCGGCGGAAGCGGGCGTTACCCGCGGCCAGCTGGCGGCGGTACTCTATCGCTATGTCTCCCATTTGGGTATGGATACCCCAACCGGCAGCGGAACCGGAACCTATGCCGACTGGCGGCAGGTGGAGGATTGGTGCAGGGCTCCGCTCAGCTGGGCGGTATATACAGGCTTGCTTCAGGGGAAATCCGGTAATCGCCTGGCGCCTGAGGCCGCAGTGACCCGGGCCGAGGGGGCCGTATTCCTTTCGAGGCTGTTGTACCTGACCGCATAACAAAACTTAGGGCTTGTTTGAAAATGGGCGATGTGTCCAGCAGCGAGGGATTTTGGCCGCCGGCAAGCAATTTTGACCCAGGAATCCTGGCGGATTGCAAGTTTTGACAATCGCAGCACTTCCACAATACGGACGGGCAACAATATCGTCCATAAAACCAGCGCCCGATTTTCGTGCGGAAGCTTCTTTTGTCCCGGCGCCCTTTTTCCCGCTCAAAAAGGGCGCGGCTTGAAACTGCGGCCGGCAGGCCCTCCACCCGGAGTTTGAATCCTGTCAGCTGCTCGGAATCCCTCCAAAACATCCATTCCCGGGAAAGAGGAATTTTGGGCATGGAAAAAGCCGAAACAGCTTGGAGCACGAAGCTTTCCGCCTTCGGCATCCAAATTGTTTCGGCTTTCTGGAAGGGACGGTTAAAATCGATATTTCTTAATCGAGAAAAATGCCGCCCGCAGGGCGGTCCACCAACTGCGAGCCCAGCGCAGCGGGTCGCAGTTGGAAAGGAGGAGCAAGGGAGCGGGCGGATGACGTCTTTTTT
>NZ_CALXGA010000044.1 GCF_944387725.1 uncultured Intestinimonas sp.
CAGCTCGTCGATCTTCTCCTCCCGCTCTTCCTGGGTCTGGGCGGTGTTGACGCAGTGCTTGAGGTGGGCGGTGAGGATCTCCTTGTTGGCCCGGTTGAGCATGGCCTCCGTGGCCATGACCTGGGTGGAGATGTCGATGCAATAGCGGTCCTCCTCCACCATCTTGATGATGCCGTCCATCTGGCCCCGGGCCGTCTTGAGCAGGCGCAGGACGGTCTTCTGATCTGCCATCATAGGCGCTCCCTCCCATGGAATCAGGCTGAAATAACACCCCCCGGGGGAGGGGTATACTTATCATACCCCCCGGGGGTGTTCCTGTCAAGTCCTTTTTTCCGCCCGGCAGAAAAAACCGCCGCGCTGTGTCTTGTACAGCACAGCGCGGCGGTCAGGCCCGGGGCCTGCGTGAAACAGCGCGAGGCGTTTCAAACAAGCCCTCTGATCAGGTCCGCTCCCTTGCGGCGGAGGTGTCGCGGAACAGGAGCGAGATACACCACACGGCGGCCAGACCCACCAGGGTATAGACCACCCGGCTGACGGTGCTGGCGGACCCGCCGAACAGGAAGGCCACCAGATCGAAGCCAAAGATACCGATGCTGCCCCAGTTGATGCCGCCGATGATGGCCAGGATCAGGGCAATCTTGTCGATGAGCACGGAAAAAACCTCCTCACTTTGGGTGTCCCGCGGTTAGGATAACCCAAAGGAGGAGGCTTTATGCAGCCGGTTACAGCAGGGCTTTGGGCCCGAAGCCGTGGGCCAGCAGCTCCCGCAGAGGGAGCTTCACATAGTCCCCGCCCTTTTTGGCGATGAGACACTCCAAATCCGGCGCGAACTCAAAGAGCACCTGGCGGCAGGCGCCGCAGGGCCAGCAGTAGTCCTCGGAATTTCCGGCAATAGCGATGCGGACGAAGTCATCCCGGTGCCCTTCGCTCACCGCCTTCACCACGGCGGTGCGCTCGGCGCAGATGGCGGAGCCGTAGGCGGCATTTTCCACGTTGCAGCCGGTAAAGACGGCGCCGCCGGCGCACTCCAGGGCCGCCCCCACCGGGAATTTGGAGTAGGGGGCATAGGAGTAGGCCAGCATGGCGACGGCCTTGTCCACCAGTTCCCGCTCGGTCATGGGACCCTCCCCTTTCTATTGGATGTGTACATGGTTGTTGATGTGGTTCATGCAGTAGCAGTAGTAGCCGTTGCACTTGGAGCAGTAGCGGAACTCCATGTTGGGGTCGTCGGCGTCGGTGATGCCGCAGACGGCGCACTTGTGGAGGTAGCCCTTCTCCTTCTTCACGTCCCGGGTGGCCTTTTTGAAGTTGATGGTCTGCCGGGAGGTCTGATGCTTCACCCGGAAGATCAAGGGGGAGAGGTAGGACCAGAAGAAGAGGACATAGTTCACCAGGGAGGCCAGGATGGGGGGCAGGCGCATAGGGAGAATCAGGGGCAGCATCGCAGTGGGGGTGCCGATGATCTCCCAGGCCATGAGGAAGACGTACAGCAGGGCCAGCCACTTGGCCTTGATGGGGATGATGAAGTAAAACCGCATGGGGATGTCCGGGTAGAGGGTGGCGAAGGCCAGGAAGAGGGAGAGGTTCACATAGTACATGGAGGCCATGGGGAGCCCTCCCAGGCCGCTGAGGAAGTAGGACACGAAGCCGAACACAATATTCAGCAGGATGCCGCAGAGGTAAAAGAGGGTAAATTTGGCCGTTCCCCATTCCCGCTCCATGAAGGGCCCCAAAAAGGCGTAGAAAAACATGGAGAGGATGAACCAGATGAGCTGGTAGGTGGTGGGCACAAAGATAAAGGTCACCAGCCGCCAGATTTCTCCCTGTAGGATCAGCCCCGGATAGAAATTCAGCAGAAGGGAAAAGGTGCCGCTGCTGAACTGGTCCAGCAGGAAGACCAGGACGTTGCCGGCGATGATGAAGTACATCAGGTTGGGGATGCCAAACTTGGGATGACGGTACGCAAACCGGTCCAGCCAGGAGTCGATGGAGCGCACTGCGGTCCCTCCTTCTCTCAATTTGGTGGAATTCGATTGCAGCGTTGGATGCGGCAGATTTTATTTTACCCGCTTTGTTTGGGAAAGTCTATAAGAATTTGTAAACAAAACCGCCGCGCCTCCCCCGGCAGCGGACCGGACGGGGCGCGGCGGCGCACCGCCTCAGCGGCGGCGGGCGATCTCATGCCGGCCCGGACCGGTGGAGACCAGGGTGATGGGCACGCCCAGCTCCCTCTCCAGGAAGTCCACATAGCCCTTGGCCTGGGCCGGCAGGCGGCTGTAGTCGGTCTCCCCCCGGATGTCGCACTTCCAGCCCGGCAGGGTGGTATAGACCTGCTTGGCCCGCTCCAGCAGGGGGGTCACCGGGAAGTCCCGGGTCACCTTGCCGTCGATCTCATAGCCGGTGCAGACCGGAATCTCATCCAGATACCCCAGGCAGTCGATGGCAGTGAGCACCGCCTCGGTGGCCCCCTGGACCCGGCAGCCGTACCGGGTGGCCACGGCGTCGAACCAGCCCACCCGGCGGGGGCGTCCGGTGGTGGCGCCGTACTCCCCGGCGTCGCCCCCCCGGCGGCGGAGCTCCTCCGCCTCCTCCCCGAAGAGCTCGGAGACAAAGGCCCCGGCCCCCACGGCGCTGGAGTAGGCCTTGGTGACGGCCACAATACTCTGGATGTCCTGGGGGGCCACCCCCACCCCCATGCAGCCGAAGCCAGCCAGGGTATGGGAGGAGGTGGTGAAGGGGTAGATGCCAAAGTCCGGGTCCTTCATGGAGCCCAGCTGGGCCTCCAGCAGGACCTCCTTACCCTGGGCCATGGCCTCCTTGACAAAGGCCATGGCGTCCCCCACATGGGGGGCGATCCGGTCCCGGTAGCTCACAAGCTCCTCCAGAAGGGCCTTGGGGTCCAGCTTGGGCTTGTGGTAGAGGTGCTCAAAGAGCACATTTTTGATCTCACAGACCGCCTCCAGCCGCTCCAGGAGCCGCTTTTCGTCAAAGAGCTCGCAGACCTGAATGCCGTGCTTGGCGTACTTGTCGGAGTAGAAGGGGGCGATGCCCGACTTGGTGGAGCCAAAGGCGTGGCCCCCCAGCCGCTCCTCCTCGTACTGGTCCTGGAGGACGTGGTAGGGCATGAGCACCTGGGTGCGCTCCGAGATGAGGATGCGGGGCTCCGGCACACCGCCGGCGCGCAGGTGCTCCAGCTCCTCCAGGAACTTGGGGATGTTCAGGGCCACCCCGTTGCCGATGATGTTGGTGATATGGGGGAAAAACACCCCGGAGGGAAGCTGGTGCAGGGCGAACTTCCCGTAATCGCAGAGGATGGTGTGTCCGGCGTTGGCCCCGCCCTGGAAGCGGACCACCACATCGGACTGCTCGGCGAACATGTCGGTGATCTTGCCCTTGCCCTCGTCACCCCAGTTGGCGCCCACGATCGCTTTGACCATCTTGATTCCTCCCGTGTTTTCAACGTTCCAAGAACTGAGGTATTATATCCCATCCCGCAGGGAGATGCAAGCAAGAATTTTGGGGGCTTTTCAGGCCCCATCCGGCGGGGCGGCCTCCCCCTCCGCAAGGGAGAACACCGGCAGGCCCTCGGCGGGGGCGCCCAGAGCGTACATGGGGTAAAAGAGGACGGGGCCCTCCTCCGTGAGGTAGAAGCGCCGGGGGGAGAACTGGGCGGCAACCCGCTCCGCCGCGTCTGGATAGAGGAGGGATTCCCCGCCCTCCAGCCGCTCCCAGACCTGCCGCCGGACCATCTCCAGGACCCACCGCCGCCAGTTCTTCCGGCTGGGGAGCACCTCCGGCAGGGCCACGGGGGTCCCGCACCGCACCCGCCAGGTTCCGGAGGAACGGACGGTGAGGGGGCGGCTCCGGCCCCGGGCCTCGGTAACATCCACATAGAGGCTGGTATATCTTCCGCCGGTCCAGGTAACCCGGTGGGTGAGGGCCCCACGCCAGGGCTGGAAGGGCCGGGATCCAGCCCGGGCCTCCTCCAGGGCGGCGCAGGCCCGGGGGTAGAGCAGCGCACTCCAGCGCACCCGCCAGAGCTCCCCCAGCCGCCGGTAATACCGGGCCAGCCGCACCGCGCCGGGCCCCGACCCCTCCGGCTCCGGCAGGACCATGGAGAGCTCCAGCACCGGCTCCCCCTCCCGTTCCAGGGTCTGGCTCCACATGATCTCCTTCCACATCAGGACCACCTCCCTTTCAGTCTATGCCCCCGGCAGGGGGGCGTGAAACCCGCCAAAATGTCCTTTACTTTCATACTTCACCGTAGTAAAATAGGGGCGGCGGCCGCCCCGCCGGGCCGGAGCCCGAAGGAGGGCCGCAGAAAGAGGTGTCACCCCCACTATGACAAAAAAGGCCGGAAAGGAACCCAGCGATCTGCTCTACGAGAGCATCCTGAGCCTGAAGGACCTGGAGGAGTGCAAGGAGTTCTTCCAGGACCTGTGCACCGTGGCCGAGCTGCGGGCCATGGAGCAGCGCTTTGAAGTGGCCCTTCTCCTCAGCGACGGGATGATCTACAACGACATTCTCGAGCGCACCGGGGCCAGCAGCGCCACCATCAGCCGGGTCAACCGGGCCCTGCACTACGGGGCCAACGGCTACCAGCGGGTCCTGCCCCGGGTCAAGGCGCTGCGCCGGCAGGAGGACGGGACATGAGCAGCTACGAGGCCCTGGCCGCCCGCTACGACGCCCTCACCGCCGACGTAGACCACGCGGCCTGGGCGGACTATCTGGAAAAGCACTTTGCCCGGTGCGGCCAGCCGGTACACACGGTACTGGACCTGGCCTGCGGCACCGGGACCATGACCTGCCTCCTGGCGGAGCGGGGCTATGAGACCATTGGGGTGGACCGCTCGGCGGACATGCTGGCGGTGGCCGCCGAGAAGGGCCGGCAGGTCTCCGGCATTCCCCCCCTCTTCCTCCAGCAGTCCATGGAGGAGCTGGATCTCTACGGGACGGTGGACGCCTGTGTCTGCTGCCTGGACAGCGTGAACTATGTTACCCGCCCGGCGGACCTCCTGCGGGCCTTCCGGCGGGTCTGGCTGTTTCTGGCCACCGGGGGCCTCTTCGTCTTTGACGTCAACACCCCGGAGAAGCTTCAGGGCCTGAACGGTGGCGTCTTCCTGGACGAGAATGCGGACACCTACTGCGTCTGGCGGGCCAGCTACGCCCGCCGGAGCCGCATCTGTACCTACGGCATGGACCTCTTTTTTCGGACGGAAAATGGTCTCTGGCGCCGGGAGGAGGAGGTCCACCAGGAGCGGGCCTACACGCTGGAGGAGCTCACCGGCCTCCTGGAGGAGGCAGGCTTTGACGGCATCCGGCAGTACGGGGAGCTGCGGCTGCGCCCTCCCAGGCCGGGGGAGCCCCGCGTCTTTTTTACCGCCCGGAAGCCGGCGTGAGGACACCCCCCGCGCCGCGTATCGTGCCCCCCCGGCGGGGGTGTGGGCCTCGGCCGGCGGAAACGAGGAACATCGTGTGCTGCATAAAAGGAGCTGTCGGTTACGGCCCCGTGGATGCCCAAAAACCTGGAAAGCAATGTGTATTCCAATCTGCTGGAAGGGGATATTGGGGCGGCGGGGCTTTCCCAGTCCATCCGAATTTCCTATGACCCAAGGCTTAGGGCTTGTTTGAAACATGTCAACATGCCCAACCTGCGGGTCTTTTGTCCCCTGGACGGCGCAATTTTTCCTTGAAATCCGCCAGGATTCCTGCGAAAAAATTGCTTGCCAGCGGCCCAAAATCCCTCGCTGCTGGACACATCGCCAATTTTCAAACAAGCCCTAATGTGGAATATGTCCAAAATTCCATTCGCTATCTGAACAACAATCTCCCGCAAATCAGGGCGCTGCTGGCGCCGTCCATCCTCAAATTTTGCAAACGGCAGATGGCGGATGATCCCTACGTTGACTGCCCCGACGGCATGGAGCGGATAGCCCTCTCCTCTGTCTGGGATTTTGTAGCCATAGAAGCGCTTCATATTGACTTTTGCGAACCAAATGTAAGGGAGATCAAAGTTTTGAACTTATATAGAAGCTGTAACTGGGAATTTGATGATGGCCTGCAATGGCTGATCCGAAATGGGGAAGTCCTCTATTCCGGTCCATGGAATCACTACCATGTCTGGCAGTCAGCCGAACAGCTGGACTGCGGAAATTACAAATAAGCGTCCCATAGGCGCACAGGAAAGGACTGCCCGCCGTTTGCAGGGCAGGCGCGGCTCGGCGTAACCCAGCGATTCTGACGCGGCGGAAATCCAGAGAGGAGTATACGATGGATGCTCAATTTCCACATAATCGGTTCAACTTCTCCAATCTGATGGAACATCTGCAAAAGGAAGTGCGGATGCCGGACCTTGTGACCGACGATGCAACCGGTATAGAATTTTATGGTGTAGATACCATTTCCAAGGAGGTATTTCTCCGCCTCCTGGAGGATTTTCCCCTGCTGGATACCCTCGCCCAAAACCGATTCAGACTAGACTATGAAGCCCAGACTCGGCTGGATGTCACATATTTTCAATTTGAACCGTCCTGGGTGGAAATCACGCCCGGCCATGTGGTGGTTGGATATGTGGGCATTTCTGTCAACACGGATTTTCCGTTGACCTTTTCCAGGGTCGATCAGAAGTGGGTTCTGATGGATTCGGGGAGGTAACGGACACATGCGTGATTTTCGGTTCCTGGTGTCGGCTGACGACCTGATGGACAGCCCCGATTTTGAAGGGCTGTGCCGGCTGCTTGGTTTGCAAATCCCATCCGCGTGGCTGGAAACGGAATATGAGGCCATCCCCCGGGGGCAAGGGGACGCCTACCTATTTTCCTCCCCTGAGGGCTGTCTGTTTTTGGACCTCTTTCGGGACCCCACCGACCAGAATGAAATGATTCTGGTGGGGGTTCGCTGTAAAGATGCGTGCGCGGCCCCGGTAAAAGCCACAGTGGAATCCATCTATGCCCAGGCCCCGGTGAAGAGCGCCCAGATGGAGGAAGAGACCGGCCTTCTGGACCCCCTCCTCGCTCCCGGCCGCTACCCCCTGGAACGAGCCGCCATTACCCTCACAGATGGAAAGAAAGCATATTATTTTTTACAGAATTTGAAACAATTTTTTTCTGAGGGCGGAGGCCCCGTATCCTTCTTTGGGACAAGGGCGCCCTGATCTGCATGGCCGTCCCCTGTCCCCTTGGGTACAGGGGGCGTTTTTTCCGGTTCTGTGTCTGGCTTCCAGACCACCCTTGCGAATGGCCCACAGATGTGGTATGATGAAGCCGTATATCGTGCTTTGACCACAACGCTGCAAGAGGTGTTTGATTTGGAAAACGAAACGCAGAAAAAAGTGATGCTCTCCGGCATTCAGCCCAGCGGAGAACTGCATCTGGGCAACTATCTGGGCCCTCTCCAGCACTGGCCCGCCATGATCGAGGCGTACGACTGCTACTTCTTCCTGGCCGACCTCCACACCATCACGGTGCGGCAGGACCCCGCCGTCCTCCGCCGCCGGACCCTGAACCTGCTGGCCAGCTACATCGCCTGCGGCCTGGACCCGGAAAAGTGCGTCCTCTTCGTCCAGTCCCATGTGCCCGCCCACAGCCAGCTGGCCTGGGTGCTGGACTGCTACACCATGTTCGGGGAGCTCTCCCGCATGACCCAGTTTAAGGACAAGTCGGCCCGGAACGCCGACAACATCAACGCCGGCCTCTTCACCTACCCCGCCCTGATGGCCGCCGACATCCTGCTCTATCAGGCCGACTTCGTGCCCGTGGGCGAGGACCAGAAGCAGCATGTGGAGATCTGCCGGGATGTGGCCAGCCGCTTCAATAACATCTACGGCGAGATCTTTAAGCTGCCGGAGCCCTACATCGCCAAGGTGGGGGCCCGGATCATGAGTCTCAGCGCCCCTGAGAGCAAGATGTCCAAATCCATGCCCGAGGGCTGCGTCTTCCTGCTGGAGAAGCCGGAGGACATCCTCCGCAAGTTCAAGCGGGCCGTCACCGACAGCGACAACGAGCGCTGCGTCCGCTACGCCCCCAGGGAAAAGCCCGGCGTGTCCAACCTCATCCAGATCTACGCCGCCGCCACCGGGAATACCTACGAGGATGTAGAGCGGGAGTTCGACGGCAAGGGCTACGGCGTCTTCAAGCCGGCGGTGGGAGAGGCCGTGGTGGAGATCCTCCGGCCCATCCGGGAGGAGACCGAGCGGCTGCTGGCCGACAAGGCCTATCTGGAGTCGGTCTACCGCGCCGGCGCGGAGCGGGCCGCCGCTGTGGCCAACAAGACCCTCCGCAAGGTCTATAAGAAGGTGGGCTTTCTCGCCCCCTGAGCGGCGTCCCCCTCCCCTTGAGACCAGGCCCTGCCTGCCCAGCCGTGTCCGCCGGACCGCTGGCGGCAGGGCCAAAAGGAGCATGGTTACCGACTATGAACAGTGATCTGCAGACCATCGGCTGGGTGGCGGCCGCCCTGGTTACCGCCATGGTGGTGGCCCTCATTACCACACCGGTGGTGAAGTCTCTGGCCTTCCGGGTGGGAGCGGTGGACGTTCCCAAGGACAACCGGCGTATGCACAACCACCCCATCCCCCGCATGGGCGGGCTGGCCATCTTCTTCGGCTTCCTGCTCAGCGTTCTGATCTATGTGGAGATCACCCCCCAGCTGGCCGGGATGCTGCTGGGGGGCGTCATCATCGTGGTGCTGGGCATCTTTGACGATATCTACGCCCTGGGACCCAGGTTCAAGCTGGCGGTCCAAATTGCGGCGGCCCTGGTGGCCGTCCTGTCCGGGAATGTCATCGAGGTCCTCTCCAACCCCAACATCTTCTCCAGCCACCTCTGGTGGGAGCTGGGCTGGCTGTCCTATCCGGTCACCGCCATCTGGATTGTGGCCATCACCAACGCCGTCAACCTCATCGACGGCCTGGACGGCCTTGCCTGCGGCGTGTCCACCATCAGCTCCCTGACCATGCTGGTCATCTCCCTGGCGGTGGCCGACGGGCCGGTGGCCGTGGTCATGGCCGCCCTGGCGGGGGGCTGCATCGGCTTTCTGCCCTACAACCTGAATCCGGCCAAGATTTTCATGGGGGACACCGGCTCCACCTTTTTGGGCTTTATCCTGGCTGTGATGTCCATTCAGGGCCTCTTTAAGTTCTACACCATCATCTCCTTCGCCGTGCCCTTCTTGATGCTGGGCCTGCCCATCTTCGACACCTGCTTTGCCTTCATCCGGCGCATCGCCAATGGCCAGAGCCCCATGCACCCGGACCGCAGCCATGTCCACCACCGGCTCATCGACATGGGCTTCAACCAGAAACAGGCAGTGGCGGTGCTCTATATCATCAGCGCTATTCTGGGCTTGTGCGCCGTGGTGCTCACCACCAGCGGCGAGCTGAAGGCCATGCTGCTCCTGCTGGCCCTGTGCGCTGCGGGAGCGGTGTCCGCACGGCTCTTTTTGGGGAACAACGAGAAGAAAAAGCAAGGGGGGGACGCCTCCCAAAAGAAGGAGGCGAAGGACCCGTGAAGCGGCTGCGCGTCATGACCATCTTCGGCACCCGGCCCGAGGCCGTCAAGATGGCCCCTCTGGTGGCGGAGCTCTCCCGCCGCCCAGGGATAGAGAGTCTGTGCTGCGTCACGGCCCAGCACCGGGAGATGCTGGACGCCGTCCTGCGGATCTTCCGGCTCCGGCCGGACTACGACCTGGACGTTATGGAGCCCCGGCAGACCCTGTCCACCATCACCAGCAAGTGCCTCATGGGGGTGGAGGAGGTCCTTCAGGAGGCCCGGCCCGACCTGGTGCTGGTCCACGGGGACACCTCCACCACCTTCTCCGCCGCACTGGCGGCCTTTTACCAGCAGGTGAAGGTGGGCCATGTGGAGGCCGGCCTGCGGACCTATGACAAGTACTCCCCCTTCCCGGAGGAGATAAACCGCACTTTGGTGGGGGATCTCGCGGACCTCCACTTCTGCCCCACCCCCGCCAACCGGGACAACCTGGCCCGGGAGGGGATCACCCAGGGGGTGTTCCTCACCGGGAACACAGTCATCGACGCCATGGCCGCCACGGTGCGGGAGGACTTTTGCTTCTCCACCCCCCTGCTCAACCAGCTGGACTACCGGAACCGGCGGGTGATCCTGGTGACCTGCCACCGGCGGGAGAACTACGGCGCACCCATGGCCCACATCCTGACCGCCCTGGGGCGGCTGGTGGAGAACCACCCGGAGGTGGAGCTGGTCTACCCGGTCCACCTGTCCCCGGTTGTGCGGGAGGCGGCGGCGAAGTATCTCTCGGGCCGCCCCCGGGTCCACCTCATCGAGCCACTGGACGTGGAGGAGATGCACAACCTCATGGCCCGGTGCTGCCTGGTGATGACTGACTCCGGGGGGCTCCAGGAGGAGGCCCCCGCCCTGGGCAAGCCGGTGCTTGTCCTGCGCCGGGAGACCGAACGGCCCGAGGCCGTAGCCGCCGGGACGGTGAAGCTGGCGGGCACCGAGGAAGAGGCAGTCTACCGGCTGGGCGCGGAGCTTCTGGAGGACCAGGCGGCCTACGGCAAAATGGCCCATGCAGTGAATCCCTACGGCGACGGCCACGCCTGCAGGCGTATCGCGGACGCCATCGAGTGGAGCTTCGGACTGCGTGCGGAACCCCCGGAGCCTTTCCAGGCGTGACCGTCGCCGTCCCAAGCGTTTTGCCGCAGGCAAAACCTTGCTGCCGGGGCAATTCACTTGCCACGGCAGGCGCAAATCACAGGGGCCCCTGCGGGGCGCAGTCCCGCGGGGCGACGGCCACGCCTGCAGGCGTATCGCGGACGCCATCGAGTGGAGCTTCGGACTGCGTGCGGAACCCCCGGAGCCCTAGGATCGCCCCGGATGAAGAGGGGGAGGTGTGGGTATGGAGCGAAAAAATAAGCTGGTCCTCTTTCTGCTGATGATCCTGGTGATGGGCGTGGCCATGTTCTCCGGCTTTGGCCTGATCCTCTTCAGCGGGACGGAGGCGGAGATCGTTCTGCCCACCCCCCTGCCCAGCGGCTCCGGCCCCGGCGCCGGCGGGACGGAGGCCAACGGCTGGGTGGCGGACGTACGGGTCACCCCCGAGACGGTGCAGAACGTCATCGCCACCCTGAGCCGGCCGGAAAACTACGCCCGGACGGTGACGGTGGAGATGTCCACCGGAGAAAACCGGACGGGCGCCTATACCGCCAGCGTTCTGGTGGACGGGGCCTGGACCAGCGTGTGGCTGGACCACGAGGCCTACCGATCCACGGGCCAGCAGCGGACCATTTTGTACTGCGACCCGGAGACGGGCGCGGGCACCCTCTACCGCTGGTATGGCGACGGCGGAGAGGTGGCGCGCTGGCCGGTGGAGCGGGGGGCGGACGACCTGGCCCAGCACATCCCCACCTATGAGAACGTGCTGGCCCTGGACCCAGGCGACATCGTAGACGCCGGCTTTGTGGTCCGGGAGGGGGTGCCCTGCGTCTATGTGGAGGCCCAGGTGGAGCCCCTGGGCTACCTGGAGCGGTACTGGGTCTCCACGGACGATGGCCTCCTGTCGGCGGCGGAGACCTCCCAGGACGGCGTAGTGGTGATGCGCATGAGCTCCACCTCGGCCGAAGTGCTCCAGACCGCCGGCGAGGAGCGTTTCACCCTGCCCGACGGGACGGTCCTCCACCAGCAGGAGGCGCCGTGAGGCGCGTCCCATTTCTGCTTACGGTTCCTTTTCCGATTTCCCGCCCAGACCCAGGAGCAGCAGGAGCCCCAGGGTGATCATCAGCTCCAGGTCATCCCCGTCTACAAAGAGGAAGAGGACAATCAGAAGGAGCAGGATGTCCCCGGTGTCCAGATCGTCCAGCTTGAAGCTCCGCAGCAGGCCGGAGAACCAGGAGGACTTTTTCCCCTCTCCGGGCGGTGCGCCCTGAGGCGGGGGCCGGCGGTCCCGGCCCCCGGGAGGCCGCTGACCCGGGCCCCGGCCTTCGCTGTGGGTCTGCCCCCCCTGGGCGGGGGGCGCGTCCTCCTCCACAACGCGGGTATAGGCGGTCCCATTGGGGATATAGCGGTTATACATGCTCCTGACCGCCCCCTTCCTTGAACAGTGTAAAGGCCACCCGGATGACCCGGGAGAGCCTGGCGATCTGAATGGCCCGGTCCAGCTTGGCGTAGCGCTCCTCCTTGACGAAGGGGCGCAGGGCCGCCAGCAGGGCCACCCGGCGGTCATCCCCACCCCCCAGCTCCGAGAGCAGGCGCATCCCCGCCTGGAGGAGCTTGGGGTCCAGGCTCCCCAGGGCGGAGAGGGGGTTCTCCCCCCCGGCCAGACCCCCCAGCAGGCCGGAGAGCCCCGAGAGGTCCGGCGCCGCCGGGTGCGCCTCCTGGGCCGGGGTCCCATCCGGCGGCGGGGGCGGCCCCTCCTGGGGAGGCGGCTCCCCGGAGGGCTCCGCCCCCTGCCCGCCGCCCAGGGACTGGGCGAGGGACAGGATCTGACCCATGGCCTGGGGATCGCCCAGAATGGCGTTAAGTTTTTCAGAAAAATCGTCTGCCATGGGCCCCTCCTTTCCCCCTCTGACGGGTCAGCTCTTGGGGGCTGAGCGGTTGAGGCGCTCCACGACCTTGGCGCCCTCCGGGTCCTGCATCAGCTGGCTGAGCAGGCCCTGGAGCTGGGAGGCGTCCCCCTTCATGGCGGCCTCCGCTGCGGCTTGGAGACCCCCCTTGCGCTGGAGCATCTCCATCAGGGCCTTGGCGTCCGGGGACTGGGTCAGGCGCTCCACCGCCGCCTTGTCCTTGAGGAGCCGGGCCGCCTGGGGGCTGCGGAAAATCCCGCCGCTGGGCTGCTGCGCTGCCATCATGGCATCCCTCCATCATTCTATGATTGCGCACACGCCATTATATGTCCAAAGGAAAGGAAGGTGACCGGGGTGAGGATTGCGGTTTTTTCCGACACCCACGGGGATGTAGACCATATGGAGCGGGTGGTCCGCCGGGAGCGGCCGGACCTGGTCCTCCACCTGGGAGACCTGTGCCGGGACTTCGAGGCGCTCCAGGCCAGGATGCCCCGGCAGACCATGCAGAACGTCTGCGGCAACTGCGACGGCTTCTCCCTGACGCCGGACCAGCGGGTCCTCCAGGCAGAGGGCAGGCGCATCCTCATGACCCACGGCCACCGCTATCATGTGAAGGAGACCCTCTACCGGGCCCAGCTGGCCGCCCGGGAGGCCCAGGCGGACATCCTGGTCTTCGGCCATACCCACATCCCCCTCTGTCAGGAGGTGGACGGCCTGTGGATGCTGAACCCCGGCTCCTGCCAGGGCCGGCGGGGCACCTACGGGCTTCTGGAGCTCTCCAGCGGCTGGGTGGAGCTCCGCGTCAAGCCGGCGGAGGAGCCCGGCACAACATAAGAAAGGCGGCGATTGACATGCTTTTGGCCATCGACGTGGGCAACACCAACATGGTGTACGGCATCTATGAGGGAGAAACGCTGACCCACAGCTTCCGGATGATGACCGACGCCAACCGCACCTCCGACGAGATCGGACTGCTGGTGTGGGAATACTTTCAGCGCTTCGGCCTGGAGACCGGGGACGTGGAGGACGTCATCATCGCCTCCGTGGTGCCCCAGATTATGCACACCCTCACCAACGCCATTCTGAAATACTGCGGGAAGGCCCCGCTGGTGGTGGATGACCAGGTGGACCCCGGCCTGTCCTACGGCGTGGAGAGCGACGAGCACCTGGGGGCCGACCGCTCCGTGGCCTGCGTGGCCGCCATGGAGAAATACGGCGCGCCCCTGGTGGTGGTGGACTTCGGCACCGCCACCACCGTGGACGCGGTGAGCCGCCATGGGACCTACCTGGGGGGCTGCATCACCGCTGGGGTGGCCATCTCCATCGACGCCCTCTTCCAAAAGGCGGCCATGCTGCCCCGGGTGGAGCTGGCCCGGCCGGACACCGTCCTCAGCGGCACCGCCGTGGGCCAGATTCAGGCCGGGGCGGTGCTGGGGTACATCGGGGCCATGGAGTACCTCATTCGCCAGGCCAAGGCTGAGATGGGGGAGCCCGGCGCCAGGGTGGTGGCCACCGGGGGGCTGGCCCGGATGATTGCGGACAACACGGAGATGATCGACGTGGTGGACAGCCAGCTCATCTTGGACGGCCTGCGGATTCTCTATCAGCGCTGGAAGGGGGAGAACTGACCGCCGGAAGGGGCGGTACCCCGCAGCAAAAGTTTGGTGTTGTGCTTCTTTTGAAAATGTGCTATCATTTGGAAGCACGGCGGCGCTCCGCCCTGGGCGTCCGGCGCGGAGACGCCCCTGTCCCACCCAAGGAGGCACACAACGATGAAGGAAGTTCTACTGTTCAAGCTCACCTACTGTCCCCACTGCATGATGGCGCTCCGCTTCCAGGAGGAGCTCCTGGCGGAGCACCCGGAGTGGCGGGACATTCCGGTGCGGGTCATCGATGAGGCCCAGGAGGCCGCCCTGGCCGACACCTATGACTACTACTATGTCCCCACCTACTATGTGGGCGGGGAAAAGGTCCACGAGGGCCACACCGAGAAGCCCGACGTGGAGCGGGTCTTCCGCCTTGCGGCGGAGGATTAACTCTGTTCTGGATCACAGGGAGGGCTCCGGTCCAAAATGGACCGGAGCCCTCCTTTTTCCCTATCTGGAGGACTGCTTTGATAGCAATTCAGAATTTATAGAATAAAAATTACAATTCGTTGTTATTTTTAGCTGCTGGTCTCTCAACAGAGGGCGTGCGGCCGGATCTCTGCAAAAAAATTTCTTAAAAATTTTTTTCTTTTCACCTTTTTTCCATGTTCTTGTGGTAACATAAGGACAGAAAGGATACACAGAGGCAGAGATGCGTCTGACATGGGAGGATTGTGCAATGATCGAATGGGACGACAGCTATCAAATGGGGATCGAGGCCTTTGACTCGGCGCACCGCCAGCTCTTCAAGGTCTCCGAGCAGATTCTGGAAAAGCTCCGCGCCCGGGGCGAGGAGGGCTCCACCCGCTTATTTTTGGTGCGGGAGGGTCTGAACTACCTAGAGGGATATTTTGCCAATCACGCCGCCCAGGAGGAGGCGTATATGCGCAGCATCCAATTTGAGGGCTACGCCCTACATAAGATGCTCCACGACGACTTCCAGCGCAACCAGATGGCAAAGTACCAGCGGATTGTAGACAGCGGCGCCTGCAGCAAGGAGGACGCCTGGGATTTCATCGGCTCGGGGATCGGGTGGCTTTTGGAGCACATCACCACAGCGGACATGGCCATTGTGGGCAAGGGCTTCCTGTGCAGGCCGGTCCCCCGGCAGGCGGATCTCTCCACCCTGGAGCGGGAGGTCAACCAGCTCCTCACCGCCACCCTGAACATCGAGGCCAACGCCAAGATCGTCAGCACCCAATACGCCGGAGAGTCCATCGGGAAGGCGGTCTGCCAGCGGTTTGTCTACCGCCTGGGCGACCAGGAGAGCACGGTCATCTCCGGCATTGAGCGCTCCTTCCTGCTGGATGTGGCCAGGCGCCTCTACGGCAGCGGTGTGGAGGATGAGATGGACCTGGTGCTCTCCACCCTGGAGACCTTCAGCGCCAGCTTTTGGCTCACCCTGAGCCGGCAGCTGACGGGTATCCAGGAGAAGATCGACATCCGGGAGAGCCGCTTCCTGATGGCTGGGGACCTGCCGGAGGCGCTGCGGCATCTGGACCCCACCTACTCCATCCTCTTCACCTCAGCCAAGGGCAAATTCTTTGTGGCAGCCAATTCCAAAGCCCTGGATCTGCTTCTGGGACAGCCCGACTGACGGACCGGCCGGGAAAGTTTACACTTCTGACATGGTTTCCGGTTTGCCATTCCGTGTGGGGTGTGATATGATGGAGGGAACCATAAGGGCCCTATGCGCCCTTTGAGACACACCAGCAGGAGGTATCCCGGCCCATGAGCCAGTTTGACGAAATTGTAAGAGAACTCAAGACCCTGGATCTCTCCAGGATGTACCAAGGTGATTTCTTCCGCACCTGGGACAAGAGCGACCAGGAGATCGCCGGCGTCTTCGCCGTGGCCGACGCCCTGCGGAACCTGCGGCAGCGGAACCTCTCCGTCCGCATGTTTGACTCCGGCCTGGGGGTCCTCCTCTGCCGGGAGGAGGACCCCCGGAGCCGGTTCCCCTTCGCCTCAGCCTGCAATCTGCTGGGCCTGGAGGTCCAGCGCCTGGCGTTGGACAGGACCAGCTGTGGGGAGTCCCTCTGGGAGACCCTCAACCGGGCCTCCTTCATGGCCGATGTCATCGGCATCCAGGACGACACAGATCCCAACCAGGGTCACGCCTATTTGCAGTCGGCGGCCGGTGCGGTGGAGGAGGGCTTTCAAAACGGAGTGCTGGAGCAGCGCCCCACCCTGGTGAACCTCCATTGCGGCATGGACCATCCCACCCTGGCGCTGGCCGGCGCCCTCCACCTCATTCACCACTTCGGAGGGGTGGAGCAGCTCCGGGGAAAAAAGGTGGCCATGACCTGGTCCTGCGCCCCCGGCGGTGCCTCCCCCAGCCTGCCCCAGGGGGTCATTGGCCTCATGACCCGGTTCGGTATGGACGTGGTGCTCGCCCATCCAGAGGGCTATGAGGTGCTGCCCCAGGTGGAGGAGGCGGCCCGGGCCAACGCCCAGCGCTCCGGCGGCTCCTACCGCCGGGTGGCCTCCATGGACGAGGCCTATGAGGGGGCCGACATTGTCTGTTCCCAGAGCTGGTCCCCCTGCGCCGCCATGGAGCGGCGGGCCGGACTCCAGGGGGACGCCGTCGGCCTCCAGGCCCTGGAGCAGGAGCTGCTGGCCCAGAACGCCCAGCACCGGGACTGGCACTGCACCGGGGAACGCATGGCCCGGACCAAGGCAGGCAAGGCCCTCTGCCTCCCCGCCGGGGGCGTCTGCCAGGCGGGTGAGATGGACGCCCCGGCCGTCGCGCACTGCCGGGCCTCCCTCTGCCAGGCGGCCAGCTGTCAGCCCTACATCATCGCCGCCATGATTTTCCTGACCCAGTGCCAGCGCCCGGTGGAGATGCTCCGGGACCTGGAGAAGCGGGGCCGGGTACGGAAGAAGCGTTAGGGCTTGCTTGAAAATCATCCACATGCCCAACCGGCGGGCCTTTTGTCCGCTGGGCGGCGCAATGCTTCCTTGAAATCCGCCAGGATTCCTGCGAAAAAATTGCTTGCCAGCGGCCCAAACTCCCTCGCCGCTGGGCACATCGCCAATTTTCAAACAAGCCCTAGAACCGGCAAAAGCGCCATGAGGAGGGCGAAGGATATGAAGCCAAAGCGCGTGATTCTGGCCCTTGGGGGCAACACCCTGGGGCATACCCTGCCGGAGCAGCGGCGCTCCGCCCAGGCCCTGGCGGCCTGCCTGGGGGAACTCCTCCAGCCGGCGCACCAGCTGGTGGTGGTCCACGGCACCGGCCCCCAGGTGGGCACGATTCAACAGGCCATGGACGCCCTCAGCCGGGAGGACCCCAGCTGTCCCCCCACCCCCCTGTCCCTCTGCACAGCCATGAGCCAGGGCTGCCTGGGGGCCCTCCTCCAGGAGGCCCTGCTGGGGGCCCTCCGGGGCCGGGGGAGCCTCCGGCCGGTGACCACCCTGCTGACCCAGGTGGAGGTGGACCCGGCGGACCCGGCCTTTGGCCGCCCCAGCAAGCCCATCGGGGCCTTCCTGACCCGGGAGGAGGCCCAGGCCCTGGAGGCCCGGGGGACGGCGGTGATGGAGGATGCCGGCCGGGGCTGGCGCCGGGCAGTCCCCTCCCCCCGGCCCATACGGGTGGTGGAACTGGAGACCATCCGGCTCCTGCTGGAGACCGGCCAGGTGGTCATCGCCGGGGGCGGCGGCGGCATCCCCGTCCGAACCGCCCAGGGGGGCGCCCTCCAGCCGCTGGAGGCAGTGGTGGACAAGGACTTTGTGGCCGGACTCCTGGCCGAGGGCCTGGACGCCGACCTCCTGCTGATCCTCACCGCCGTGGAGAAGGTGGCCATCCACTTCGGAAAGCCCAACCAGCGCTGGCTCACCCACATGACCCTGCCGGTGGCGGAGGAATACATCGCCCAGGGCCAGTTCGCGGAGGGCTCCATGCTTCCCAAGGTCCAGGCCGCTGTCCGCTTCGGCCGGTCCGGGCCGGGGCGGCAGACCCTCATCACCCTGCCCGGAAGGGTGTCCGACGCCCTCCGGGGCCAGACCGGCACCCTCATCGGCTGACGCCTCCCGCCCGGCCCGGCAGGGCGAAGCCGTCCAGACCTGCAAAAAAGTCCCGCCTCCCTTTTCTCCAAGGGAAGCGGGGCTTTTTGTGCGCGGCATTTTCTGCTTGGGGCGCCAGGTATGGATCCGTCTCTGTTCCTGCGTCCAGAGCAAGCGTTACAAATTCTCTGTCAATTTCTGATACATCCGCATGAGCTCCGCCACGCAGGAGGTTTCCGTGGTGGTTTTGACGTCGAAGCCGTAGGCCCGCATGACGGCTTTGTCGTTCTGCTGGTGGGCCTTCCGCAGCTCTGCGGGCATGGTGGTCTCGTCGTACAGATCGGCCAGACTGGAATCC
>NZ_CALXGA010000045.1 GCF_944387725.1 uncultured Intestinimonas sp.
CTGCGAAAAAATTGCTTGCCGGCGGCCCAAAATCCCTCGCTGCTGGACACATCGCCAATTTTCAAACAAGCCCTAGTCTGCGGCTGACGCCGCAGCCAGCTCCCCAGAGGAGGAGCCAAAAGAGGACGGCGGACCCCAGGTTCCACAACAGAACAGAAAGAAGGAAACACCATGCAGGCACAGGATATCGAACGGGTCTTATTCACCGAGGAGGCCCTCAGAACCCGGGTGGCGGAGCTGGCCGCCCAGATCGACCGGGACTACGCCGGCCGGGAGCCCATGTTCATCAGCGTCCTCCGGGGCTCCTTCATCTTCATGGCGGACCTGGTGCGGGCCGTCACCCTCCCCTGTAAGCTGGACTTTATGGCCGTGTCCTCCTACGGCTCCGGCACCACCTCCTCCGGCCAGGTGAAGATCACCAAGGACCTCTCCGAGAACATCGAGGGCCGGGACATCGTCGTGGTGGAGGACATCCTGGACAGCGGCAACACCCTGGCCTACCTCCTCCAAATTCTCCAGGCCCGGCGCCCCGCCTCCATCCGGCTGTGCACCCTGCTGGATAAGCCCTCCCGGCGGGTCAAGCCCGTCCAGGCCGACTATGTGGGTTTCCCGGTGGAGGACCTCTTTGTGGTGGGCTACGGGCTGGACTACGCCGAGCGCTACCGGAACCTCCCCTACATAGGCGTGCTCAAGCCCCAGGTCTACGAGCCGGCCGCCTCCGGGGATGCCTAACCCCGTTCCCCAGCCTATCGTGAAGGATGTGGTATTTTCTTGAAGAAGCTCAGCCTGCGTGACATCATCTTCTACGCCCTGATTCTGTTCATTCTGGTGGGGACCCTGTGGACCCTCCAGAGCATGAACACCGGCGGGGAGACCACCTACGACCAGGTCCGCCGGGCCCTGGAACAGCAGAACGTGGAATCGCTGGTGATCGACCAGGAAAACAACCTGATCCTCACCCTGAAGGACGGCGGCACCCTGACCTATGAGCTCTACTCCTTTGAGCTTTTCTACCTGGACTTTAACGACCTGGTGGTCAACCAGTGGCGGGCCGGCATCATCAGCAGCTATGACTACCCGCCGGACCGCACCCCGCCCATCTGGATGGAGTTTCTGCCCTTCCTGGCCATCTGCCTGGTCTTCGGCCTCATGTTCTACTTCATGTTTGTCCGGCAGAACGGGGCCGCCGGCGGAGGCGGCGGGGACCGCACCGCCCGCTTCGGCCGGGCCCGGACCCGAACCCTGGCCGACCAGGGGACCAAGCACGTCACCTTTGCCGATGTGGCCGGAGCCGACGAGGAAAAGGAGGAGCTCCAGGAGATCGTGGAGTTCCTCCGGGACCCCGACCGCTTTGTCTCCCTGGGGGCCCGCATCCCCAAAGGGGTGCTGCTGGTGGGCCCGCCGGGCACCGGCAAGACCCTCCTGGCCAAGGCCGTGGCGGGGGAGGCGGGGGTCAACTTCCTGTCTATCTCAGGCTCCGACTTCGTGGAGCTCTATGTGGGCGTGGGGGCCAGCCGGGTCCGGGACCTCTTTGACCAGGCCAAGAAGGACTCCCCCGCCATCGTCTTCATCGACGAGATCGACGCCGTGGGCCGTCAGCGGGGGGCCGGCCTGGGGGGCGGCCACGACGAGCGGGAGCAGACCCTCAACCAGCTCCTGGTGGAGATGGACGGCTTCTCCTCCAACGAGGGGGTCATCGTCCTGGCCGCCACCAACCGGGTGGACATCCTGGACCCCGCCCTGCTGCGGCCCGGCCGGTTTGACCGGCAGGTCTATGTGGGCTACCCCGACATCAAGGGCCGGGAGGCCATTTTGAAGATCCATGCCCGGAACAAGCCCCTGGCCGAGGACGTCTCCCTGGCCGAGCTGGCCAAGGCCACCGGCGGCTTCACAGGCGCCGATTTGGAGAACCTGATGAACGAGGCCGCCCTCCTGGCCGCCCGGCGGGGGGAGCCCTTTCTCACCATGTCCGACCTCCACGAGGCCGTCATCAAGGTGGTGGCCGGCCCGGAGAAGAAGAGCCGGGTGGTGACGGCCCGGGAGCGGAAGCTCACCGCCTACCACGAGGCCGGCCACGCCGTGGTGAGCCACGCCCTGGAGACCGCCGACCCGGTCCACCAGATCACCATTGTGCCCCGGGGCGGGGCGGGGGGCATGACCATCAGCCTGCCCCAGGAGGACAGGAGCTTCCAGTCCCGCCTGGAGCTCACCGAGCGCATCGCCTCCCTGCTGGGGGGCCGGGTGGCCGAGGAGCTCACCCTGGGGGACATCTCCACCGGGGCGGGCAACGATATCCAGCGGGCCAGCGCCATCGCCCGGAACATGGTCATGCGCTACGGCATGAGCCCCCGCCTGGGGAGCGTCACCTTCGACACCGGCCACGATGAGGTCTTCATCGGCCGCTCCATGGCCCAGGCCAAGAGCTACTCCGAGGAGGTGGCCGCCATCATCGACGAGGAGGTCAAAACCCTCATCGACAGCGCCTACGCCCGGTGCCGGACCATCCTGACCGAGCAGCGCGCCGCCCTGGAGCTGGCGGCCCGGTACCTGCTGGAGTTCGAGACCATGGACGCCGGGACCTTCCAGAAGGTCTTCACCCAGCCGGAAGACCTGGAGGCCCAGCTGGCCGCCCATCAGTCCGGCGGAGCGGAGGAGCCCCCCGCCCCGGAGAGCGAGGAGGCGTCCCATGACTGACCAGATCGCCACCTGGCTGGAGGACATCACCCAGTTCCCCGCCGACGCCATTGCCAACGCCGCCAACACCTCCCTGCTGGGAGGCGGCGGGGTGGACGGGGCCATCCACCGAACCGCCGGGCCGGAGCTGCTGGAGGAAGGCCGCGCCCTCCACGGCTGTGCGACGGGGAAGGCCAAGCTCACCCGTACCGCCTGCCGGCCAAATACGTCCTCCACACCCCCGGCCCCATCTGGCGCGGCGGGGACCGGGGGGAGCGGGCGCTCCTGGCCTCCTGCTACCGCTCCTGCCTGGAGCTGGCTCTGGACCACGGCTTCCGGACGGTGGCCTTCCCCTCCATCAGCACCGGGGTCTATCGCTTCCCCCTGGGCCTGGCTGCCCCCATCGCTGTGGAGACGGTGCGGAACTTCCTGGCGGCCCACCCCGGGACCTTCGACCAGATCACCTTCGTCTGCTTCGACCGGCGGACCAGGGATGCCTACGACCGGGCCCTCCAGGCATAACAACAACGGACTGTCTCTCCCGGCGGGAGAGACAGTCCGTTGTTTGTTTCATGCGCAGCTGCGGTTTAGGTTCCGTACATCAGGTTCTTCTCCGTCTGGGGGTCAAAGAGGTGGATCAGCTCAGGGCGGAAGGTAAAGCGGATCTCTGTGCCATAGGGGATGCCGGCCCGGTGCTCCTCCGGCAGGTCCGTGGTTGGAATGCGCATCACCACGTCCCTGCCCACGGCGTTGACGTGGAGGTACACCTCGCTGCCCATCATCTCGGACACATCCACCCGGCTGGCGATGGTGTGGCCGCCCGCCTCCGCCGCGAAGGAGAGGTGCTCCGGGCGGGCGCCCACCGTCACGGCCATGCCGCCCACCCCCCGCTGGCTGAGGAGGTCCTGCGCGGTCTGCGGCAGCGTCATGGCGGCTTCGCCGATGGTGACCTGGTACCTGCCGTCCTGCTTGGTCAGCTGTCCGTCGAAGAAGTTCATCTGAGGGGAGCCGATGAAGCCGGCCACAAACAGGTTGGCTGGCTGGTCGAACACCTCCTGGGGCGTGCCGGTCTGCTGGATGAAACCGTCCTTCATGATGACGATCCGGTCGCCCAGGGTCATGGCCTCGGTCTGGTCGTGGGTGACGTAGACGAAGGTGGTTTGGATGCGCTGCCGGAGCTTGATGATCTCCGCCCGCATTTGGTTGCGCAGCTTGGCGTCCAGGTTGGACAGGGGCTCATCCATCAGGAACACCTTGGGGTCCCGGACGATGGCCCGGCCAATGGCCACCCGCTGCCGCTGGCCGCCGGACAGGGCTTTGGGCTTGCGCCCCAGGTACGTCGTAATGTCCAGAATCTCCGCAGCCTCCCGCACCTTCCGGTCGATCTCCTCCTTGGGGGTCTTGCGCAGCTTCAGGGCGAAGGCCATGTTCTCATACACGGTCATATGGGGGTACAGGGCATAGCTCTGGAAGACCATGGCGATATCCCGGTCCTTGGGCTCCACATCGTTCATCCGCTTGCCGCCGATGAACAGGTCGCCCTCAGAGATTTCTTCCAGCCCCGCAATCATCCGCAGGGTGGTGGATTTGCCGCAGCCGGAGGGGCCCACCAGCACGATGAACTCCTTGTCCGCGATCTCCAGGTTGAAGTCATGAACGGCGGTCACCTTGTTGTCATAGATCTTTTTTACGTTTTTCAGACTCACAGTTGCCATATACATGGGCCGTAAGGGCAATGCCTCCGCAAATACCCTCTCGCTTCCGGGGCGCAAAGCCCCGGGAAAGCTGCGACAGGTCTCCACACTGCCGCACCGCCGGCCCGGCGGACCTTTCCTCCTTTTGACCGCTCTCCCGCCCTATGGAAATGGAGTAGATGCGGGAGGCATGTGATTATGGCCGCTGAGATTATGTCTCAGACTGCCCGCCGCGCCGCAGGGCAAAGGCCTCAAAGGGGCGCAGCACGTTCCCGGCGCCGGCGCCGTCATAGTTGGAGATCAGAATCTCCCCATGCGTCCAGCCGTCCGGAAGGTTCCATCGCACCTCCTTCCCGGTAAAATTGCACACCACCAGAATCTCCTTCCCGTTGAGGGTCCGGGTATAGGCGTAGATCTCCTCGCTGTCCGGGAGAAGCAGCCGGTAGTGTCCGTACAGCAGGGTGTCGCTCCCCTTCCGCACGGCCAGCAGCCTGCGGTAGAAGTGATAGACAGAGTCTGGGTCGTCAACCTGGCTCTGGGCATTGATGTACGGGTAGTTGGGATTGAGGGCAATCCAGGGCTCGCCGTCGGTAAAACCGGCGTTCCGGCCGGCGGTCCAGTGCATGGGGGTGCGGGCGTGTTCCCGGCTGTTGTAGTTGATGACCCCCATCATATCCTCGTGGCTGACCCCCAGGCGCTCCGTCCGCTCCCGGTAGGCGTTGCGGGTCTGCACATCGTTGATGCTGTCAATGCTGGTGAAGTGGGTATTGGTCATCCCCAGCTCCTCGCCCTGGTAGATGTAGGGGGTGCCCTGCATCAGATAGAGGCACACCGCCAGCATCTTGGCCGAGCGGACCCGGCTCTCCTCGGTGGAATCGTCCCCAAACCGGGAGACAGGGCGGGGCTGGTCATGGTTGCCCCAGAACAGGGTGTTCCAGGCCCTGCCGTCCAGCAGGGTCTGCCAGCGGGTCATGACGCCCTTGATGTCCGTCAGCTTCCAGGGGTGCTCCAGCTCCCACCTGCGGGTTTCCCCGCCGTCCACGTCCATCAGTTCAAAGTGGAACACCATGTTCAGCTCGCCCCGGTCAAAGCCGGCGTATTGGCAGGCCAGCTCCGGGGTGACTGCGGCGTTTTCCCCCACCGTCATGCAGTCGTAGCGGCTCAGTACCCGGCGGTTCATCTCCCGGAGGTACTCATGCACCCGGGGGCCGTTGGCGCACTGACCCGTGTAGTCCCCGTAAAGCCCGTCGGCCCGGAGGGGGCCATCGGCGTAGCCTCCTTTGGAAATCATGCTGATCACGTCCATACGGAAGCCGTCGATGCCCCTTTGGAACCAGAAGTCCATCATGTCGAACACCGCGTCCCGCACCGCCGGATTCTCCCAGTTGAGGTCCGGCTGCTCCGGCGTAAACAGGTGGAGGTAATACTGCCCGGTGTCCTTGTCGTAGGTCCAGGCCGGGCCGCCGAAGCAACCGCCCCAGTTGTTGGGCGGTCCGCCGTCCGGCTTGGGGTCCTTCCAGATATAGTAGTCCCGCATGGGGCCGTTCCGGTCCGAGCGGCTGGCCAGAAACCAGGGGTGCTGGTCAGAGGTGTGGTTGACCACCAGGTCCATGACCAGGCGCATCCCCCGCCGGTGGACCGCCTCCAGCAGCCGGTCAAAGTCCTCCATGGTGCCAAATTCGGCCAAAATCGCCCGGTAGTCCCGGATGTCATAGCCGTTGTCCACATTGGGGGAGTCGTAGATGGGGTTCAGCCACAGCACGTCCACACCCAGCCCCTGAATATAATCCAGCTTTTGCAGGATGCCGTTGAGATCCCCGATCCCGTCTCCGTTGGAGTCACAGAAGCTCCGGGGGTAGATCTGGTAGACGGCGGCCTCTTTCCACCATGCGCGCTGTATCTTTTCCATTGTGGCGCCTCCTCAAGCTATAAAATCAGGCCGGGCAGCTCCTCCAGCCGGTCCAGGTGATATGTGGGCGCAAAAGGCATTTCGGCGTCCCCCAGAATGGCGCAGTCCATACCGCCGGCCCGGGCCGCCTCCAGCCCGGCGGAGGCGTCCTCCACCACCAGGCAGCGGGCGGGCGGCGTCTCCACCTGTTCCGCCGCCTTCAGAAATACCTCCGGGTCCGGTTTGGAGTGGGTGATCTGCGTACCGTCGCACACCGCGTCAAACAGCTCCTCCGCCTGAAGCTGGCGCAGAATGAAGCCCGCGTTCTTACTGGAGGAGCCCACGGCCAAGCGCAGTCCCGCAGCGCGCAGGCGTTTAAGGGTGTCCCGCACGCCCTCCCCCATGTCCGCCGGGGTGAGCTGGCTGAGCAGGGCCCGGTAGCGGTCGTTCTTCTCCTCCGCCAGGCGCAGCTTTTCCTCTCCGGAGAGGGTCAGGGGGCTCCCCTCCAGAATAATCTCCAGGCTCTCCATCCGGCTGACCCCCCGCAGGCGCTGGTTGATCTGCTCGTCAAAGGGCGCCCGCACCTCCTGCGCCGTCTGCTTCCACGCCTCATAGTGGAAACGGTCGGTGGTGCACAGCACACCGTCCAGGTCAAAAAGAATGGCTTGATATTTCATGGTCAATTCCCTCCACCGCTTTCGGCCCTCTGTGCGCCGTTTTGGGATAATGTGTGCATGGTCTGCGCCAGCTGCAGACGGACCGCCCGGCCGGACAGGTGGGTGACCGCGATGCGCTCCGGCGTCAGCTCCACCCGGAGCCGGGCCCCCTGCCACTCCAGGCAGAAGGCCATCCGCCGCCAGCTCTTGGGCAGGTGATTGTCCAGAGACAGCACATCCGCGTGCCACTGCAGCCCGGCAAAGCCGCAGACCACGCACTGCCAGATGTTGCCCATGGAGGCGCTGTGAATCCCCTCGTCGGAGGAGGCGGGGTTGGGGCCCAGGTCCACGGCGCAGGCATGGCGGTAGAGCTCCAGCGCCATCTCCTCCAGCGACAGCCAGGCCGCCAGGATGCAGTGCTGGCCGTGGCTCAGGGAGGAGTCGTGCAGGGTGCGGGATTCGTAAAACAGGAAATTCTTCCGGCGGGTCTCCGCGTCAAAGAGCTCCGGCATGATGCGCAGCAGCATGACCAGGTCCGCCTGCTTGGATACCATCAGGTGGTTCATCTGTGCCTGGCTGTAATCCTCATAGATGTCAGAGACCCCCGCCTGGCACTTGTATCGGGTCAGGTCGATTTTCTCCAGACCCAGATATTGGTCGTTTTGGGGGACAAGGCCGTCCGGCCCGGGGACAGGCAGGTAGAGGGCCTGCCGCTTGGCGCGGAATTCCTGGACCAGGTCCGGCAGGTTGTACCGGCTGGACAGATTCGCCCAGGCGCCGGGCCACGCCCGCTCCATGCGCTCCATAATGCCGGCGGCGTACTCCAGATTCCAGGCTGCCATGTAGTTGGTAAAGGCGTTGTTGTCCACATGCTCCTTATACTCATCCGGGCCAATCACATTGCGAATCTCATAGCGGCCCGGCTCCCCCCGCCATTCCAGACGGCTTGCCCAAAACCGGGCAGTTTCCACCAGAAGCTCGCACCCACAGCGGTCCATAAAGGCCTCGTCCCCTGTGGCAGTGTAGTACAGCCATACCGCCCAGGCGATGTCCGCAGTGATGTGGTGCTCCAGCAGGCCGGTGAGAATGGGAATGCTGTCCCCGGTGGCGATATCGGCCGCGCCAAACTGGGGCGTCACTTCGCCGTCGTCCAGCCAGGCGCTCTCCCAGGGGAACATGGCCCCCTCATAGCGGTTCTCCCGGGCCTTCCGGCGGGCGCCGGGCAGACTGCGCCAGCGGTACTCCAGCAGAGTGCGGGCGGCGGCCGGGTCGGTGAAGAGATAGTGGGGCAGCAGGAACATCTCTGTATCCCAGAAGGAGTGCCCCTTGTAGCCCTCGCCGGTCATGCCCTTGGCGCCGATGCCCACCCGGCTGTCATCCCGCTTGATCATGATGTTCAGGTGGTAGAGGGCGAAGCGGAGGCCCAGCTGGTCCAGGGGGTCGGGGCTGTCAATCTCCACGTCGTTTTTCTCCCAGTACGCGGACCAGCGCCGGGCGGAGGCGGCCAGCAGCGCGTCATAGCCGCGCCCTGCCGCCGTCTGGATGCAGGCGTCTCCCGCCTCGCTGACAGCGGCCATATCGCCGGTGCCGGCAGGGCATTCGGGGGCGGCGAAGGGCAGGTCCCGCCCTGTGTGGTAGCAGGCCAGCTTTTCCATCCGCAGGGTCTGCCCCTGGGCGAGCCGGAAGGAATAGCGGTTGACAAACCGCCGCCGCTCCATCACCGGCAGGGCCCGCTCCGGCGGAAGGCTGAAGCGGTGGACGCAGTGGATGGCGACGGGGATCTGAGACTGGCACGTCCAGGCGCACAGCCGGAGCACCTCCCCGCCCAGCAGGCGCTTTTCCCCCTCGGTGCAGTGCTGAGAGCCGGTGTTGGTGATGCGGGAGTTGATCCCGCTCTCCATCACCAGCTCCAGGGGGCCGGAGCGCGGGGTCAGCTCCAGGGAAAAGGCGGCCAGGTGCTCCTCATCCAGGGAGACAAAGCGCCGGAAGCACAGCTCCACCACGTCCCCCTTGGGGCTGGTCCAGCGGAGGCGGCGCACCACCTCGCCGGTGCGCAGGTCCAGCGTGCGGGCGTAGTCCTCCCAGCAGCCGCGATCCATGGAAAACCGCTCCCCGCGGATGGAGAGGACCAGCTCCGTCACATCCGGCAGGTTGGGGAGCTCCGTCACCTCGTCTTCCATGGACTTATTGAACGTTCCTGTAATGAACGCGCCCCGGCGCTGGCCCACATAGCCCTCCTCCTGGGCGCAGCGCAGATTCAGATACCCATTCCCCTGGGCCAGGATGGATTCCCCCTTGGCAATGTAGCGGGGGTCAAAGCTGGTCTCCTCGATGATCCAGCCCTGGGCCGGTTTGTTTTCACTCATAAACAAGGCTCCTTGTCTTAGAAATTCAGCCCTTTATGCCAGCTGTGGCCACACTGGCCTGCACCTTCTCCTGCGCCAGGGCGTACAGGATGATCCCCGGCAGGATCACCACAGTAAGCGCCGAGAACAGCTGGGTGTAGTTGTAGGAAAATTCGCTGGTAAAGAACGCCAGCGCGATGGGCAGGGTCCGCTGGGAGTCGGACACCGTCAGCAGGGAGGCGAAGTAGTACTCGTTCCAGTTGTTCAGGAACATCAGAATGCCGGCCGTGGTCAGGGCGTTTTTGACCAGGGGCAGATTGATGCGCAGGAAGACGCGCACAAAGCCCGCTCCGTCCACAATGGCGGCCTCGTCCAGGGTCTTGGGCACGGCCATGAAACCGGCCTTGAGGATAAAGATGGACATGGCCATCCCCATGGACAGGTAGACAAACGTGACGCCCCAGATATTGTCGTACAGCCCCAGCTGCATCACCAGGCTGAAGATGGGCTGGGTCTTGCTGTGTGCGGGCACCAGCAGGGTGATGGTAAAGAGGATGTACAGGAGCCGGCGGCCGGGGAAGTTAAATTTCGCGATCACATAAGCGCCCATGGAGTAAAACAGCAGGGACACCACCGTGGACACCCCTGCGGCCAGCAGGGAATTAAGAAAGTAGACGGGGAAGTTGTAGGTGTCAAACAGATGGGCAAAGGTATCCAGGGAGATGGATGACGGCAGGGCCAGGGGATCGCTCAAAATCTCTCCGTTTGTCTTAAAAGCCGACACGATGACCCAGAGGAGCGGGAAGGCGGATATGACAAGGACAAACGCCTCCACGGCGTACAGGAAGATTCGCGTCATTCCCTTTTTCAGTATCATTTCCCTCACCTCAATAATCCGATTCGTCCATGCGGAAGAGCTTATTCACTACGGCCAGGATCAGCAGGCCGATAAGAAACATCACCACGCCCACCGCGTTGGCATAGCCGTAGCGGTAATCCAGAATGCCGTTTACCAGCAGGATGGACAGGCTCATGGTGTCGTTTCCCGGTCCGCCGGCGGTGGTCAGGGAGATCTGTTCATACATGGCGATTCGGGCTGTCAGGGAGCAGATCACACTGGTGCCGATGGCGCTGCGGCACAGCGGAAGCTGGATGTGCCGGATAAACTGCCAGCCCGTGGCGCCATCCAGGCGGGCGGCCTCCCCCAGCTCCTGGGGGATGTTCATCAGATCCCCCAGCACCACCAGGGTGACAATCACCGCGTAGAACAGCCACGTCAGCGTCACCGCCCAGAAGGCCCAGGGAGACTGATAAAACCACTGGACGTTAAATTCAGGGTTCACACCGCGGATGATGTTGTTGAGCACCCCGAAGTCGTTGTTAAAAATAAACCGGTAGATCATGGCCCAGGCCGCGGCGCTGATGACGTTGGGGATCATGAACACGGCCCGGGTTGCCTTCCAGCCCCGGGGCTTCTGGTAGAGCACAAAGGCCACCAGCGTGCCGAAGCCCACATGCAACGTGGCCGCCACCAGGCACCAGAAAAACAGGTTTTTCAGCGACATCAGAAAGCCGTTGTTGGAAAACAGGTTGATGTAGTTGCGCAGTCCGCTGAACTCAGGCGGGTTGAAGCCGTCCCAACTGGTGAAGGAGGTGACAAATACCTGGACAATGGGGGCGGCATAAAAGAGGACAAAAATCACAAAGGTGGGCAGAAGGAACAGGTAGATCCATTTGTAGTTCGACCGCCGCATCCGGCTGATGTGGGACCGGCGGCCCGTCCGCTTGTGAGGTATGTTCATACAAAGCACTCCTTTCCCCGCACGGCGGCCGTCCCTCCGGTGCGGACGCCGCAGCGCTATCCTCCGCTGCAGACAGGAAAGTAAATGCGGTGCGTCAATGCCTCCTGCGGAAGCATGACGCACCGCATGGTCCGCTCCAGTGCTCCATCTGGTAGGTGATGCAGTTTGGGCCCGGGGGAGGATGGGGTCCTGAGAAGGCGGGGGACGCAGATGGGCTTACCGCCCATCCAGGACGGCAGCGCACACAGGCGCTCAGCCTGCCCGGGCGCGAATGCAGGATTCTGACCGGATGGAGCACCAGGTCAAGCCGGCCGTATCCCGGCAGGCCCTATGGAAGACAGTCCCTTCCGTTACTCGGCCGCAGCCGCAACGGCACTGTCGGTCATCCACTGCGCGAACTCCTCCGGGGTGTATGTACCGTCCGCCAGGGAGGGCAGAAGGCGGCCAAAGTCCGAGTTTGCCACAGAAGCCGGGATCATGTCCAGGATGCAGGGGGCAAAGACGGTCTCCTCCGTGGTGTCGGCGGCCAGATCGGCCAGCACCTGGGTCTCAGCCTGCTGGGCCTTAAAGTTCTCGCTGTACTCCAGCTTGGGGGCGTCGCCGCCCTCGGCCAGCAGGTAAGCCTCCAGCTCCTCAGGGGAGTAGACGAACTCCAGGAAGGCCTTGGCCAGCTCCAGCTCCTCCTCGGTAGCGGAGGCGGAGATCCACCACTCCCCGAAGCAGGCGGTGGTGGCGATGCCCACCTGGCCGGGGAACAGGGAGGCGTGTACGCCGGCGCCGTTGAAGCCGTTGCTCCAGTTGGCGGAGTTGGTCTCCTCAAAGTCGGCGGACATCCAGGGGCCGTTGGCGATGAGGGCAGCCTGGCTGCTCATGAAGGCGTTGGCCGCGTCAGCATAGGCCGCGCCGATGGAGTTGGAGGCGGCGTTGTTCTGTAACAGCGCCTGCAAATTGGCCACGGCGTTGATGAAGACGGGGGTGTTGAAATCGGTGATCTTGGCCTCCACGCCGCTCTGGAGCCACTCTACGCCGCCGTCCTCTGCGGCAATGAGGGCCGTGAGGAACAGGGCCGCCACCCAGCCGTTCTCCGCAGTGGAGAAGGCGATCTTCTGGTCGCCCAGGAGGGTGAAGAACTCGTCCATGGTCAGGGCGCTCAGGTCCTCCTGGGGGTCCCACATGGCGGAGTTGTAGAAGAAGCCGGTGGGACGCACCGTGGCCAGGGGCAGGCTGTAAATGGTGCCGTCCTCATTGGTGCAGTACGCCAGGCCGTCGTCCAGCAGCACATCCTTCACCGCCGGGGTCTCGTTGAGCCACTCGCTCAGGTCGTAAGCCATGCCGTTGGGAAAGGCGATGTTGGCCATCCAGTCCACGTCGCCGCCCTGGACCAGCACGGGGAGCATGTCCTGCTGGGCCAGCTGGATGAGGCGGTCCTTGAAGCCGTCCTCGGGTACGCTCTCCAGATTGATCTTGTACTGCCCCTCGTACAGCTGGTTGAACCGTTCCACCTGCGGCTCAAAGAACACGGCGCCCACGTTTTCGCCAGTCTTATAGGAGGGGATGGTGATTTCGATGACTCCGCTGGTGGAGCCGGATGGGTCGGAGCCTGCGGCGGAGGGGCTGGGATCGGCCCCGCCGCCGCCGCAGCCGGCCAGCGCGGCCAGCATGGAGCCGGCCAGGATGCCTGAGATGAGCTTCTTTTTCATGGTGATCCTCCTTTTATGATGGCTTGGGTCTATGTTTGAAACGGCAAATTGCCCTTCCAACTGGGTAGTGCGGCCTACGAAAACGTTTTCGGAGACCGGTCAGAAAAAAGCGGGATATGCCCGCTCTATTCTGACCCCAATGTCTGCACACTTCCACGCTCCACCAGCGTGTGGGGAAGCACCAGCTTCTGGGCGGGCCGGATGCCATGGAGCATGTCATACAGCAGCCGGGCCGCCTCATAGCCTTTTTTCTTGATATTCTGATCCACTGTGGTAATTTTGGGGTCGGTGTAGTTGGTGACCTCCAGGCCGTCGTAGCCCACGATGGAGTAATCGGCGGGTACGCGGCAGCCCATGGACTTGACCGCCTCCATCGCGCCAATGGCCAGCATATCGCTCATGCACAGGAAGGCGGTGACGCTGTCCGGGTCGTGGGTGCGGAAATAGGCGTCCACACCGGCGGCGGCCTCCTCCCGGAGGAAGTTGGTGTAAATAATGGCGTCGTGGGTCAGGGTAAGGCCGTTGCGCACAAAGGCCTGGTGTGCGCCGGCCAGGCGCTCCATGCTGACCATGGCGTTCTTGCGCCCATGCACCAGGACAATCTTGCGGTGCCCACGGTCAATCAGGTACTGGGTCAGTTCGTCAAAGGCGGCCACATCGTCCAGCGTCACATTGCTGGTGCAGGGGCTCCGCACCTCGGTGTCAATGGTGACGCAGGGGCGGTGGCTGGCGGAGAGGGCCGCGCAGTAGGGGTCGTTTGTCTTGAGCCCAAACAAAATGGCCCCGGCGATGTTGTGCTCATAGCACAGCTGCTCATAGCTTTTCTCCCGCTGAGTCTTGGAGTTGATCACATACATGGCGATGTCAATGCCATGCTCAGAGGCGAACTGGTAAATACCCTTCATCAGCATCGTCTCAAAGTCGTTGAGCATGGTATCCTCTAAAAAGCCGGACAGGATCAGCGCGATATTTTTCACATGCTTGGAGGACAGGCTGCGCGCCATCTGATTGGGGCGGTACCCCAACTCCTGTGCAATGCGCCGGATGCGCTCACGGGTGTGATAATTTACATCGGCATAATTATTCAAGGCCCGCGAGACGGTGCCGATGGTCACCCCGGCGGCCTTTGCCACGTCCCGAATGGTTGCCGGCATGAGAGGTTCCTCGCTTTCCAATCAAAAACGTTTTCGGAAGCTGTTACTCCATTTATACAGGATTCATAGAATTTTGTCAAGAACTTTTTTATTTTTATTGGATATATCCATCCCTTATCCCGTCTTCATGCAAAAGGCCTGCGCCGGCAGGACGCCGTCGCAGGCCTTTTTGACCGTCGGTTGGTATTCCGCCCACAGGGGCTTACTGTCCCAGGGCCCAGTTGAGCATCAGGAGGAGCCCGAAGCCCGGGACCCCCAGCAGGGCCATCACCAGGGCGTTGGCCAGGTTGATCCCCAGGGCGCAGCCCAGGGCGGCCCCCAGGGGGTGAAAGGCCGCCAGGGCCCCCAGGGATACCACCGTCCGCAGACACAGCCGGCCGGCGTACCGGATGGGCTGCCGCAGCATCAGCAGCGCCCCCACCGCCACCAGCCCCAGCAGGAGCCAGGGCAGGGTATCGGTGAGCAGGCCGCCCACCCCTCAGCCCTCCTGCCGCTCCAGCTCCTTGACCCGGCGCAGGAAGTAGGAATACCGGGCCTGGAGGGAGTTGATCTCAAAGACGTAGGACTCGATGAGGTCCGGGTCGCCGGTGCCGTTGAAGCCGGCATAGGCCTGGCTGATGAGGACCCGGGTTTTGGCCAGGCCCTCCTTCATGCTCCGAAGCTCGGTGTCCCGCGCGCTTTCCGCCCGCCTGCGGAAGAAAAATGCCTTGTCTCTGGCTGCCGCCAGCATGGCCGCCGCCTCCTTTCCAAAAACGCTCTGTTCAGAACAGTCTATGAAAAGTTTGGACAAATATTCCAGCAGCTATACCAGAAATTGGACGGTATTTCTCCCGGCGGGGCGGCACATACTATGCTCGGACAGGCAAAGAGCCTTCCGCCGGACAAACATCTCCTTTTAAGCCGGTGCCGGGTGACGTCACCCTCAGGCGAAAGGCGAAAGGAGAGCGCCGCATGGGAAAGAACCCCTCTGTTGGGAGAGATGACAGCCCACGGCCCAAGGCAGAAGGACGCCTGCTCCCTTTCCCCGGCTCCGCCGGAGGCCCGGGGCAGCCCCCGGACCGGGGCGGACACCGGACAGGCCCGCATGTGGAACCCCTCCACATGCGGGCCTTGGGCGTTTCCGGCCCTCAGCGCACGGGGGTGTAGTCGATCTGAGAGGTCTCCTGGGTGGTCTCCAGCTTGAAGATCACCGGGCGCAGGCCGTCGTTGCAGGAGCAGATGGCTACCCCCGGTTTGCGAATCCAGTCCCCGTAGTAGAACAGGCCCTCCCCCGCCCCGTGGGCCAGGGCAAAGACGTATTGGTAGATGGCCTTCCACGCCTCGTCGCACAGGCCCTCCGGCTTGGCGTAGTCGGCGTAGAACACCGTTCCCTCCCGCAGCATGGGGCAGGGGCCCAGGCCCTCCGCGCCGTACTCCGCCGCCAGCTCCCGGTCCAGGGTGGTCTTCAGCACCGTGATTTTGACTTTCTTCATATGCACATCCCCCTTTTTGGCTCTGCGTCCCAGTGTATCACATCCCGCCGCCCGGCGCAACCTCTGGGGAAAGGCCGCCTTTTGTGAAACGGGCGTTCGGTTTTCTTGACACCGGGGGCCAAAATGGGATAAACTAAGAGCTATCTCGAGATTTGGAAAGGTGAGGAACATCCCATGGCCAAGACCGCCGGCAAGCAGCAGTACGGCAACGACTCCATCTCCGCCCTGAAGGGGGCCGACCGGGTGCGCAAACGCCCCGGAGTCATCTTCGGCTCCGACGGGCTGGAGGGCTGTGAGCACGCCGTTTTTGAAATTTTATCCAACGCCATCGACGAGGCCCGGGAGGGCCACGGCGACGTCATCACCGTCACCCGGTACGCCGACCGGTCCATCGAGGTGGAGGACTTCGGCCGGGGCTGTCCCGTGGACTGGAACGAGAAGGAGCAGAAGTACAACTGGGAGCTGGTCTTCTGCGAGCTCTACGCCGGGGGCAAGTACAACAACCTGGAGGGGGACAACTACGAGTACTCCCTGGGCCTCAACGGCCTGGGCACCTGCGCCACCCAGTACGCCTCCGAGTGGTTCGACGCCGTGATCCACCGGGACGGCTTCGAGTACACCCTCCACTTTGAAAAGGGGGAAAACATCGGCGGGCTCCGGAAAACCCCCTGGAGCGGGAAAAAGAACGGCTCCAAATTTCGCTGGAAGCCCGACCTGGAGGTCTTCACCGACATCGCCATCCCCGTGGACTACTTCCTGGACGTGCTCAAGCGCCAGGCGGTGGTCAACGCCGGGATCACCTTCCGCTTCCGCAACCAGGTGGAGGGGAAGTTCGAGACCACCGAGTTCCGGTATGAGCACGGCATCCAGGACTATGTCTCCGAGCTGGCAGGGGAGGACCCCCTCACCACCCCCGTCTTCTGGCAGGCCGAGCGCCGGGGCCGGGACCGCTCCGACAAGCCGGAGTACAAGGTGAAGCTCAGCGTGGCCCTGTGCTTTTCCAACCGGGTCCAGGTCATCGAGCACTACCACAACTCCTCCTGGCTGGAGCACGGCGGCTCCCCGGAGAAGGCCATGCGTTCGGCCCTGGTCTCGGCCATCGACGGCTGCCTCAAGGCCCAGGGCAAATACCAGAAGAGCGACAGTAAAATCACCTGGAACGACGTCCAGGACTGCCTGATCTTTGTCTCCAACAACTTCTCCACCCAGACCTCCTACGAAAACCAGACCAAAAAGGCCATCAACAACAGGTTCATCCAGGAGGCCATGACGGAGTTTCTCAAGAGCCAGCTGGAGGTCTACTTTATTGAAAACCCCTTCGACGCCCAGAAGATCGCCGAGCAGGTGCTGCTCAACAAGCGCAGCCGGGAGGTGGCGGAAAACACCCGGCTGAACATCAAAAAGAAGCTCTCCGGCAGCGTGGACATCTCCAACCGGGTCCAGAAGTTCGTGGACTGCCGCACCAAGGACACCGAGCGCCGGGAGCTCTACATCGTGGAGGGCGACTCCGCCCTGGGCTCGGTGAAGCTCTCCCGGGACGCGGAGTTCCAGGGCATCATGCCGGTGCGGGGCAAAATTCTGAACTGCCTCAAGGCCGACTACGGCAAGATCTTCAAGTCCGAGATCATCACCGACCTTCTGAAGGTCCTGGGCTGCGGGGTGGAGGTCAAGGACCGCCGGGCCAAGGACATGGCGGAGTTCGATCTGATGAACCTGCGCTGGAACAAGATTGTCATCTGCACCGACGCCGACGTGGACGGCTACCAGATTCGGACCCTGATCCTCACCATGCTCTACCGCCTGACCCCCACCCTCATCCAGCGGGGGTATGTGTATATCGCCGAGTCCCCCCTCTATGAGATCAACTGCAAGGAAAAGACCTGGTTCGCCTACAACGAGAGCGAGAAGGCGTCCATCCTCCAGGAGCTGGAGGGGAAGAAGTACACCATCCAGCGCTCCAAGGGCCTGGGCGAGAACGACCCGGACATGATGTGGCTGACCACCATGAACCCCGCCACCCGGCGGCTCATCAAGGTCATGCCCGAGGACGTGGCGCGCACCGCCGCCGTCTTCGACCTGCTGCTGGGGGACAACCTCCAGGGCCGGAAGGACCACATCGCCGAAAACGGGTACAAATATCTGGAGCTGGCGGATATCTCGTGAGGACGGGAGGGCGCGGGAAGCCAGGGCGGCGGAGGCCCCGCCGGGCGCAAAAAGGCCGCCGGCCGGAACGCGGCGGCCCCGGCCGGCGGCGGATAGACGTATGGATTTGCGGTTACCCCTTGGCCTTTGCCCGGAAGGCCTCCAGGAAGGCCTGTTCCTCCTTCCGGCCCCCCACCGGGCCTGGGGCGCGGCGCTTTTTGCCCCGCCGGATGGCATAGACGATCAGCGCCACCCCGCCCACGGCCGGAATCGCCCCGATGAAGATGCCGGAGAAGACGATTTCCTGGATCGAGGCCAGGGCGTATCCCATGACCGCCAGGATGAGGGCCCCCAGCAGCACCCCGCACACAATCATGGCGATTTCCCCCGCCCGGGAGCCCTTTTCCCGGCTCAAATGGGTTTCACAACAGCTCAAAATACAGCTTCCTCCCTTTATACTCCACAATTAGAACTTTGGACCATTCCAAAGGATACCACAGCGGCGGGACAGATGCAGCCGCAAACTTCCCGCCCTGTCAGAACGGCCCCGGTCAGGGGTGATAAGAGAAGGACGGATACCAATGGCCAAGAAAAAGCCCCCCCAGGAGGGGAAAAAGCGGGTGGACGACTCCAATGTCCTGGGCCTCCACGCCGAGGTGCTGGAGCAGCCCATCACCCAAACCCTGGAGCTCAACTACATGCCCTACGCCATGAGCGTCATCGTCTCCCGGGCCATCCCGGAGATCGACGGCTTCAA
>NZ_CALXGA010000046.1 GCF_944387725.1 uncultured Intestinimonas sp.
CTTGCCAGAGGCCCAAAATCCCTCGCTGCCGGACACATCGCCAATTTTCAAACAAGCCCTAGGGCTTGTTTGAAAAAAGTCAACATGCCCAACCGGCGGGGCTTTTGTCCCCTGGACGGCGCAATTTTTCCTTGCAATCCGCCAGGATTCCTGGGTCAAAATTGCTTGCCAGCCGCCCAAAATCCCTCGCTGCCGGACACAGCGCCAATTTTCAAACAAGCCCCAGAAGGAAAATTGTTTCAGCAGCCAAAAGGGCTTGTTGTCTGTGAAGCACAGGCGGCAAGTCCTTTTGTGCTGCCTCTTATGCGGCCGCCGCCGCAGCAGTCCAGACCGTCGAAAGGCGGAAAAGTCCCCTTTTTCCCCTTGACAGGGGCGGCAAAATATTGTATCATATTTATGCTGTAAAGCCGCAGGACTTTACAAATGCCGGGGAGGTAGGAGAATGAAGAACCAGACCTACCGCATGTCCATGCTCTACGACTTTTATGGCGACCTGCTGACCGACCGGCAGCGGGAGTTCTACGACCTCTATTACAATGAGGACCTCTCCCTGGCCGAGATCGCGGAAAATTACGGCATCACCCGCCAGGGGGTCCGGGACGTCATCGTCCGGGCCGAGGCCTACCTCACCGAGATCGAGGACAAGACCGGCCTCATCCGCCGGTTTCACATCATGCAGGGACAGCTCCGGGAGGTTTCGGAGTGCGCCGGGCGCATCCTGGCCCTCAACGACGAGGGCTTCAACAGCCAGGCGCTGGAGGACCTGGCCGGGCGCATCAAGTCCCTGGCCGACACCCTGATTCAGGAGTAGATTCATGGCATTTGAAGGACTGACCGAAAAACTCTCCAACGTCTTCAAGAAGCTCCGGGGCAAGGGCCGCCTCTCTGAGGCCGACGTGAAGGAGGCCATGAAGGAAATCCGCATGGCCCTTTTGGAGGCCGACGTGAGCTACAAGGTGGTCAAGGACTTCACCAAGCAGGTGACCGAGCGGGCCATTGGCTCCGACGTGCTGGAGAGCCTGACCCCCGCCCAGATGATCGTGAAGATCGTCAACGAGGAGCTCACCGGCCTCATGGGCGGCGGCAGCGTGAAGCTGAACCAGGCCGCCAAGCCCCCCACGGTGGTGATGGTGGTGGGCCTCAACGGCGCCGGCAAGACCACCAACTGCGCCAAGCTGGCCGGCTTCATGAAAAGGCAAAACGGCAAGCGGCCCCTGCTGGCCGCCTGCGACACCTTCCGCCCCGCCGCCATCCACCAGCTGGAGGTGGTGGGGGCACAGCTGGACATCCCCGTCTTCCAGATGGGACAGGCCGACCCGGTGGACATCGCCAGAGCCGCCATTGCCCACGCCAGGCAGCACGGCAACGACCTGGTCTTTCTGGACACCGCCGGGCGGCTCCATGTGGACGAGGAGCTCATGGAGGAGCTCAAGGTCATGAAGGCCGCAGTGGAGCCCGACGAGATTCTGCTGGTGGTGGACGCCATGATCGGCCAGGACGCGGTGAACGCCGCCAAGGCCTTTGACGAGGCCCTGGACATCACCGGCGTCATGCTCACCAAGCTGGACGGCGACGCCCGTGGCGGCGCGGCCCTCTCCATCAAGGCCGTCACCGGCAAGCCCATCAAGTTCGTGGGCATGGGAGAGAAACTGGACCAGGTGGAGGTCTTCCACCCGGACCGCATGGCCTCCCGCATCCTGGGCATGGGCGACGTGCTGACCCTCATTGAGAAGGCCCAGCAGAGCTTCGACCAGAAGAAGGCCGCCGAGCTCCAGGAGAAGATGCGGAAAAACCGCCTCACCCTGACGGATTTCTACGACCAGCTGGTCCAGTTCAAGGGCATGGGCTCCATGGCCGACCTGGCCGGGATGCTCCCCGGCGTGGACGCCAAGGCCCTGGAGGGGGCCGACCTGGACAAGCACGCCCTGAGCCGGACCGAAGCCATTCTCCTCTCCATGACCCCAGAGGAGCGGGAGAACCCCTCTCTCCTCAACAGCAGCCGGAAAAAGCGCATTGCCGCCGGCAGCGGGACCCAGGTGGTGGATGTCAACCGGCTTTTGAAGCAGTTCGAGCAGATGCAGCAGCTCACCCGGCAGATGGCCGGCATGAGCGGCGGAAAGATGGCCCGGAAGCTGGGCCGCATGGGGAAGTTTAAGCTCCCCTTCTGAGTTCATTGGCCCGTACCGCCGGGGTGCGCCCCAAGGTACTGCCACATAAAGGAACACATTGAATTTGGAGGTGACGATACCATGGTAAAGATCAGACTGCGCCGCATGGGCGCCAAGAAGGCCCCCTTCTATCGTATCGTGGTGGCCGACTCCCGCTATCCCCGGGACGGCCGCTTCATTGAGGAGATCGGTTTCTACAACCCCACGGTGGACCCCGCCGAGCTGAAGGTGGACGTGGACCGGGCCCAGGCCTGGATCAAGACCGGCGCTCAGCCCACCGAGACCGTGCGCGCCCTGCTGAAAAAGGCCGGGGTGTAAGCCAGGAGGCGGGCGGCATGAAAGAGCTTCTCACCTATGTGGCCCAGCACCTGGTGGAGCACCCGGAGGCGGTCTCCGTCTCCGAGACCCAGTCCAACGGCGAGACCCTGCTGGAGCTCCGGGTGGCCCCGGAGGACATGGGCAAGGTCATCGGCCGCCAGGGCCGCATCGCCAAGGAGATCCGCACCCTGATGCGCTCCGTGGCCCAGCGCAAAGGCGTCAGAGTTTCCGTCGAGATCGTCGACTGAAAGGCGGCGGGATGTCCTCCCGCCGCCTTTTTCTATCCACAGGAGGGATTTTTGGGCATGAAAAACAAATTTCTCGAGGCCGGCCAGATCGTCAACACCCACGGCATCCAAGGGGAGGTCAAGATCGTCCCCTGGTGCGACTCCCCGGAGTTTCTCTGCGCCTTCAACATCCTCTATATTGACGGCGCTCCGGTGCAAATAACCGCCGCCCGGCCCCACAAGGGCAATGTCCTGGCCCGGCTGGAGGGGGTGGAGGACATCAACGCCGCCATGCGCCTCAAGGGCAAGACCGTCTTCATCGACCGCACCGGGGTGGCGCTCCCGGAGGGCCGGCACTTCCTGGCCGACCTCATGGGCCTGGAGGTCCGGGACGCCGACACCGGCGCGGTGCTGGGGACGGTGTCCGACATCCTGACCCCCCCGTCCCACGAGGTCTATGTGGTCCGGGGCGGAGGCCGGGAGTACCTCATCCCCGCCGTGGACGAATTTGTCAAGGAGATCGACGTGGAGGGCGGCTTCATCCGGGTCCGCCTCATCGAAGGGATGGGGGAGTGAGGATGTACCGCATTGATATTATGACCCTCTTTGACGAGACGGTGGGCGACATGATGAACGAATCCATCCTGGGCCGGGCCCAGGAGCGGGACCTTCTGCGCATCGAGGCCCACCAGATCCGGGACTACACCCTCAACAAGCAAAAGCAGGTGGACGACTACCCCTACGGCGGCGGCCGGGGGGCGGTGATGCAGGCCGACCCCCTCTACCAGTGCTGGCGGCATCTGACGGACGCCTTCGGCCCCGGACACACCATCTGCCTCTCCCCCGCCGGTAAAACCTTTACCCAGGAGGAGGCCAAGCGGCTCCTGCGGGACTACGACCACCTGATCCTGGTCTGCGGCCACTACGAGGGCATCGACGAGCGGTTTGTGGAGGAATGTGTGGACGAGGAGCTCTCCATCGGGGACTTCGTCCTCACCGGCGGGGAACTGCCCGCCATGGTGGTGGCCGACGCCGTGGCCCGGATGGTCCCCGGCGTCCTCCCCGACCCCGAGTGCTTCCAGGAGGAGAGCCACTACAGCGGAATGCTGGAGTATCCCCAGTACTCCCGGCCGGAGACCTGGCACGGCCGCACCGTCCCCCCCGTCCTCCGCTCCGGCAACCACGCCCTGGTGGCCCGCTGGCGGCGGAAGCAGAGCCTCCTGCGGACCTGGCGGCGGCGGCCCGACCTCTACGAAAAGCTGGACCTCTCCTCCAAGGAGGACCAGAAGCTCCTCGCCGAGCTGCGGGAGGAGGCGCCGGACTTCCGGGGCTGAGGCGGTGGATTTCCCCCTTTTTCTCGTCACAGCCCACAAAATTTCGTGGGACAGCCTCCCGGCTTTTTTGACAGTCTCACCAAACATTTTTTCCAATTTGAAGTCGGATTTCCTTCCTTCTGGGTGAACATTCCCGAAATTTAGGGAATTTTCACGAGGGAAAAGGGGACCTGCCGACGCCCTTCCGCCCTCGGCCGCCGCCCCTTCGCCCGGCTTCGCCAGAAAAACCCCCAAGCCCTTGTCCCCCAGGGGCTTGCGGCCGTAACTTTTTGTAACGATTTGTTACTTTTCTCCCCGCCCCGCGACGAAAGCCGACAGGTTTTTTCGCCCCCCTTCTCCTGCAATTCCTTTTGAAAGTTCCCGCTTGATTTGACTTTTGCAAAAAATACGGCTATAATCCATGCAAATCTATGCACTGCAAAAGATTACAAACTGACGCGATATTTTCAGGAGGAATTTTTCCATGTTGGAGCGAATCCCCCGGGGCGGCCGCGCCGCCGCCCTGCTGACCGCCGCCCTGTTGACCCTGACCCTGGCCACGGGCTCCGCCAGCCCCCGGACCACCTTCGAGATTGTGGACGGGGCGGACAGCTATGTGGTCTACAGCCGGGCCGGGGCGGTTGAGGAGGCTCTGGCCCAGGCCGGCGTCTCCGTCACCAGCCGGGACCGGGTTACCACCCAGGTCCAGGACGGCGGCGCCGTCCGTGTGACGGTGGAGCGCCCGGTCACCACCTACCAGGAGACGGTGCAGGCGTACCTGCCCTATGAGACCCTGCGCCAGGCGGACCCAGACCTCCCTCTGGGCCAGGAGTATCTGCTCCAGGCCGGCGTCCAGGGGGTGGTGGTGAACCGGGCCCGGGTGGTCACCGATCCCGACGGCACCGTCCACCGCTATGACCTGGGCAGCGACGTCACCGTCCAGCCGGTGGACGAGATTGTGGCCTACGGCACCAAGGTAGAGGCCGTGCCGTCCTCCTGGCTCAGTGTCAGTGATGACGTCCTCACCCACCTGGACCCGGACGGCTCCGGCGGCGGAGTCCTCACCACCGCCTCCGGGACGGAGATGGCCTATACCCAGGTCCTCCGCTGCCGGGCCACCGCCTACACCACCCAGCGGCAGTCCTGGAAGCGCACCGCCACCGGCACCATTGCCCGGGTGGGGGCCATCGCCGTGGACCCCGACGTCATCCCCTACGGCACCCGGATGTTCATTGTCTCCGCCGACGGCTCCATCACCTACGGCGTGGCCACTGCGGAGGACTGCGGCGGCGCCATTCAGGGCAACCGCATCGACCTCTTCTTTGACACTTATGAGGCGTGCATCCAGTTCGGCGTCCGGGACTGCGACGTCTATCTGCTGGCCTGAGCGGCGGCGTTGACTTTCTCCCCCGGCTGTGGTAGAATCTGATTTGAAAAATCAGATGAGGAGATTTTTGCCATGAGCTTTAAGGTGATCGTGGATAGCTGCTGCGACCTGACTCCCTCCCTGCTCCGTGAGGACGCCTTTCTCAGCGTTCCCCTCTCCATCCGGGTGGGGGACCGGGTCTTTACAGACGACGCCGCCCTGGACCGCCCGGAGCTGCTGTGGCAGATGCAGCAGTCCCCGGAGCCCCCGCAGACAGCCTGCCCCTCCCCGGCGCAGTATCTGGACGCCTTTGCCTGCGGGGCCGGCGAGTTGTACGTCGTCACCCTCTCGGCCCTCCTCTCCGGCTCCCACAACAGCGCCCAGCAGGCCCGGCAGATCTGGCTGGAGGAGCACCCAGAGACCCGCATCCACATCTTCAACTCGTGCTCAGCCTCCTCCGGGGAGGTTCTGCTGGCCCTGAAGGTCCGGGCCCTGGCCGCCGCAGGGCTCCCCTTCCAGAAAGTGGTCCAGGAGGCCAGCCGCTTCTGTCAGGACATGCAGACCCTCTTTGTGCTGGAGTCCCTGGAGACCCTGCGGAAAAACGGCCGCCTCAGCGGCGTGCAGTCGGTGGTCACCGCCGCCCTGCGGATCAAGCTCCTGATGGGGGCCACCCCCGAGGGGTCCATCTGCAAGCGGGGTCAGGCCCTGAGCATGAAGCAGGCCCTGGTCAAGATGGCGGAGCTCATGGCTGCGGACCCCGGCCACCAGGGCCGGCTGCTGGTGCTCGCCCACTGCGACTGCCTGGATCGGGTCTTCCAGTTCAAGGACATGATCCGGGCCCGCTGCGGCTTCTCCGACATTCTGGTCTGCGAAGCCGGCGGCGTCAGCACCGTCTATGCCAATCGGGGCGGCATTGTGGCGGCCTATTGACCGGCCCCTTCCATCAGACAACGCAAGGCCGGAGCCTCAGGGAGACTCCGGCCTTGCGTTTGTTCATCTGCGGACCCTCACCTCGCCTCACCGCCGGGCGCCGGTCCGGGGGGCGGGGGATTTTTTTGCACCTTGGGGAGGGTGGTCTCCAGGGTGGCGCTCTCCTGGCGCTCCAGCAGCTCCCCGATGAGCTGGTTGGAGAGCAGGAAGCCCACGGGGGTCAGCCGCCAGCGCTGGCCCACCCGGGCGGCCCAGCCGTTTTGCTCGTACTCGGCCAGCTTAGCCTCGACGGGGTCGAAATTCATGAAGTACTCCCGGCGGTACTCCCACTCCTCAATGCCCCGGGTGGTCCGCAGCCGGAGCATCAGGTACTCCCCGGAGCGCTCCCGCTTGGGGATGAGGTCGTCGGAGTCCAGGATGGGCTTTCCCCCCAGCACCCCGTCGATATAGCCGTCCAGGTCCCGGAGAAAGGAGAACCGCCGCCCCCCAAAGTCGGAGTGGGCCCCGGGCCCGAAGCCCAGATAGGGCCGGGTGAGCCAGTATTTCAGGTTGTGCCGGGACTGGAAGCCAGGCCGGGCGAAGTTGGAGATCTCATACTGGTGGTAGCCCGCCGCCTCCAGCCGGGCCACCATCCACAGGTACATGTCGGCCTGGAGGTCATCGTCGGGGAGCCGCTCCCCCCGGTCTACCCGGGCCTGAAGGGGGGTGCCCTCCTCCACCTTCAGGCCGTAGCAGGACAGATGCTCCGGCCGCAGGGCCAGGGCCTTCTCCACCGAGTCCCGCCACCGGGCCATATCCTGGCCCGGCAGGCCGTAGATCAAGTCCAGGGTCAGGTTCTTGATCCTGGCCCCCCGGATGGCCTCCACCGCCTCCTGGACCTGTTGGAAGGTGTGGGGCCGGTGGAGGGCGGAGAGCTCATCGTCGTGGGCCGACTGCATCCCCAGGGACACCCGGTTGACCCCCGCCCGGCGGTAGGCCCGCATACGCTTCTTGTCGGCGCTGTCCGGGTTGGCCTCCAGGGTGATCTCGGCGTTGCCCGCCACCTCAAAGCGGCGGCGGATGCAGCTCAGCAGCTCCTTCACCCGCTTGGGCCCGTAGAGGCTGGGCGTCCCCCCGCCGAAGTAGATGGTGTCCACCACATAGCCCTTAGCCTGAGGGGCCGTCTCCTTGATGTGGGTGAGCAGGGCCTTCTGGCAGGCGTCCATGCGCTCCTCCCGGCCAGCCAGAGAGTAGAAGTCGCAGTAGTCGCACTTGCACCTGCAAAAGGGGATGTGGATATAAAGTCCCAGCTGTCTGGCCATAGGCTCCTCCTTTCTTCCGCCGCTCCAGGTTTGCTTTATATTATATCGTTTTTTGGGGGCGCTGGCAATCTCGCTGAAAATTTTTTCTAAGATTGTAAAATACACTTGACAATCATGTCAAGTGTGCTATACTTAATATGTAAAGTACGCTATACAATTCGAGGGAAAGGGGTGGGAACGTGCAGAACCGCATCGCGGAGCTGCGGCGGGAGCGCCGGATCACCCAGGAGGAACTGGGGGAGGCCGTGGGGGTCACCCGGCAGACCATCATCTCCCTGGAGAACGGGCGGTACAACGCCTCCCTGCTGCTGGCTCACCGGTTGGCCCGGTACTTCGGCCTGGCCATTGAAGAACTATTTCTTTTTGAGGAGGAGGATGCCACATGAAGGAAAAGCTGAAAAGAGGGTTGCCGCTGGCCGGTACGGTGGTGGGCCTGGCCTTGCTGGCTGTGGTAATTTTTAGGGGAGATGGCCTCCCCGGCTGGGCCAACGGTCTCCTGGCCGGTTTGGGGGGCGCAGCCCTGGGGGTGGGGGGCGGCGGAATCGTCATGGGCATGGCGGTCTGGCGGATGACCCCCAAGGAACGCTCCGAGCTAGAGCGGTCTGAGACCGACGAGCGGAACATCGCCATCCGGGAGAAGGCCGCCCAGGACAGCTGGTATTGGACCTCCGCCCTGCTGTGGGTCCCCTATGTGGCGGCCCTGGCCCGGCAGGACCTCCCCTTTATTCTCCTGTCGGCGGGGGTGTTGTTTTTTCACCACGCCTTCTACCTCTTCCACATGGGCCGCTGGGCCAAGAGGATGTGAGCCGTGGCGGCGCGTCAGGTCCGGCGGGTACGCCTCACAGTCCCTCCGGAGCGGGCAGGCCAGAGAGTGGACACCCTCCTCCGGAAGGAGCTGGGCCTCTCCGGCACCGTCATCCGGCGGATCAAATGGCTCCCCGACGGCATCCTGCTGGACGGGGAACGGGTCTTCACCAGCCAGCGGGCGGAGGCGGGGCAGGTGCTCACCGTGCGGCTCTCCGACCCGGAGGTCCGCAGCGGGGTGGTCCCCACCCCTGGCCCCCTGGACATCGTCTATGAGGACAGGGACCTGCTGGTGGTCAACAAGGCCCCCGGCGTGCTGGTCCACCCGGGGGTGGGGCATTTTTCTGATACAATCGGCAATTTTCTGATGGAATATTACAGGACACAGGGGATTGAGGCCGGCTTTCACCCGGTCCACCGGCTGGACAAGGGGACCTCCGGCCTGCTGGTGGTGGCCAAGCACCCCCACGCCCAGGAGAAACTCAAGGGGCAGCTCCACACGGCGGCGTTCCGGCGGACCTATCTGGCGGTCTGTCTGGGGAGCCCCCCAGAGGAGACCGGGGAGGTGGACGCCCCCATCGGGATGGCGGAGGGCTCCATCCTGGCCCGGGCAGTGCGGCCAGACGGCCAGCCGGCCCGGACCCGGTATCAGGTCCTCGCCCGGCGGGGGGATCGGACCCTGGTGCGGCTGGAGCTGGTCACCGGCCGGACCCATCAGATCCGGGTCCACATGGCCCATCTGGGCTGCCCTCTGGCCGGGGACTTCCTCTACGGCGCGGAGGACCCGGCCCTCATCGGCCGGCCCGCCCTCCACTCCTGGAAGCTGGAGGTCCGGCAGCCCATCACCGGGGCGCTGCTCTCCTTCCAGGCGGCGCTGCCAGAGGACATGAGGCGGCTGATGGCGTAAGCCCTTTTGCGGCGAGACCGCCGCGCACACCCGGAGGGTGTGCGCGGCGGTCTCTGGCATATCTGGGCGTCAGGCCCGGGCGATGCCCTGCTCCCGGGCCTCGTCGGCCACGGCCTGGGCCACGGCGTCAGCCACCGACTTGTCCAGGACCGAGGGGATGATATACTCTGGGGTGAGCTGGTCCTCGGGGATGAGGGCGGCGATGGCCTTGGCGGCCCGGACCTTCATGCCCTCGGTGATGTCCCGGGCCCGGACGGCCAGGGCCCCTTTGAAGATGCCAGGGAAGACCAGCACGTTGTTAATCTGGTTTGGGAAGTCGCTCCGGCCGGTGCCGATGACGGCCGCCCCACCCCGCTTGGCCTCCTCCGGCAGGATCTCAGGAACGGGGTTGGCCATGGGAAAGACGATGCCGTGGTCCATGGAGGCCACCATCCCGGCGGTGACCAGCCCCGGCCGGGAGACCCCGATGAAGGCGTCGGCCCCCCGGAGGGCGTCAGCCAGGGCGCCATGGCGGCGCTGGAGATTGGTGACGTGGCTCATCTCCTCCTGGCCGGGATTGAGATCCGGGTCCCCCTCACAGATGATCCCGTGGAGGTCGCAGAGGGTGACGCTGCCAAAGTCCATGGTCAGGAGCAGCTTGGCGATGGCGATGCCGGCGGCCCCGGCCCCGTTGATGACGATGTTCAGCGCCCCCATCCGCTTTCCGGTGACCTTCACGGCGTTGAGGAGGGCGGAGGCCACCACAATGGCGGTGCCGTGCTGGTCGTCGTGAAAGACGGGGATGTCACAGACCTCCTTGAGCCTGCGCTCCACCTCGAAGCACCGGGGGGCGGCGATGTCCTCCAGGTTGATGCCCCCGAAGCTCTTGGAGAGGAGGGCGATGGTCTCCACCAGCTTGTCCACATCCTTAGTGTCGATGCACAGGGGGAAGGCATCCACACCGCCGAACTCCTTGAAGAGGGCGCATTTCCCCTCCATCACCGGCATCCCGGCGGCGGGGCCGATGTCCCCCAGGCCCAGGACGGCGGAGCCGTCGGTGATGACGGCCACAAGGTTCCCCCGCCGGGTCAGGGCGAAGGACTTTTCCTCGTCGGCCTGAATCTCCCGGCAGGGCTGGGCCACGCCGGGGGTGTAGAGCAGGGAGAGGTCCTCCCGGGTCTCCACATGCTTCCGGGCCACCACTTCGATTTTGCCCTGGAGGGCGTAGTGGAGTTCCAGGGACTTTCTGCTAAGCTCATCCATGCTGGGCGCCTCCTTCTTGTCCGGCGGGGACCCCGGCCATCTCCTCCGGGTGGAAGACCTGGTCGAACCGCTCCGTCGTCAAAAAGCCCAGCCGCACGCAGGCCTCCTTCAGGGAAAGGTTTTCCGCGTAGGCCAGCTTGGCGGTCTTGGCGGCGTTGTCGTAGCCAATGTAGGGGTTCAGGGCGGTGACCAGCATCAGGGAGTTGTGGAGATTCCGGCGGCAGCGCTCCCGGTCGGCGGTGAGGCCCTGGACGCAGTTGCGGTCAAAGGAGACCATGCTGTCGGAGAGCAGCCGCACCGACTGCAAAAAGTTGTAGGCGCACACCGGCAGGAAGACGTTGAGCTCGAAATTCCCCTGGCTGGCGGCCATTCCCACCGCCGCGTCGTTGCCCATGACCTGCACCGCCACCATGGTGACGGCCTCGCACTGGGTGGGGTTGACCTTCCCCGGCATGATGGAGGAGCCGGGCTCGTTGGCCGGGATGTGGATCTCCCCCAGGCCGCACCGGGGCCCGGAGGCGAGCCACCGCACGTCGTTGGCGATCTTCATCAGGTCGGCGGCCAGGGCCTTGAGGCCCCCGTGGGCGAACACCAGCTCGTCCAGGCTGGTAAGGGCGTGGAACTTGTTGGGGGCGGTGACGAAGGGCTTTCCGGTGAGCCGGCTCACCGCCTCCGCCGCAGCCTGGGCGAAGCCCGGGGGGGCGTTGAGGCCGGTGCCCACGGCGGTCCCCCCCAGGGCCAGCTCCCGGAGGCCGGGGAGGGCGGCGTTCAGCAGGGCCCGGTCCCGCTCCAGGGAGGCCCGCCAGCCGCTGATCTCCTGGCCCAGGGTGATGGGCACCGCGTCCTGGAGGTGGGTGCGGCCCGACTTCACCACGCCGGCGTTTTCCGCCTCCAGCCGCGCCAGGGTGGCGGCAAGGCCGTCCAGGGCGGGGAACAGCCGCTCCTCCAGGGCCAGGGCCGCCGCGATGTGCAGGGCGGTGGGAAAGGTGTCGTTGGAGCTCTGGGACATGTTCACATGGTCGTTGGGGTGCAGAAGGGGCTCCCCCAGCAGCTCATTGCCCCGGTGGGCCGCCACCTCGTTGACGTTCATGTTGGTCTGGGTGCCGGACCCCGTCTGCCACACCACCAGGGGGAAGTGGCCGTCCAGCTTCCCGGCGGTGATCTCGTCACAGGCCGCGCAGATGGCTTCACAGCGCCGCTTGTCCAGACGGCCCAGCTGGCAGTTGGCCAGGGCCGCCGCCTTTTTCAGGACCCCGAAAGCCCGGAGGATCTCCTCCGGCATCCGCTCAGTGCCGATTTTGAAATTCTGATAGCTCCGCTGGGTCTGGGCCCCCCAGTACCGGTCTGCCGGGACCCGCATTTCCCCCATGCTGTCCCGCTCGATGCGGTATTTCGCCTCCATGCCTCAGCCCTCCTCCAGAGGCTGGGGCCCCATGGCCTCGTGGAGCTCCTGGGTGATGGCCCCGTGGAAGAACCGCTCGGCGTAGTGGTGCAGTCCGTCCAGAATGGCGGGGACCTTGTCAGCGGGGGTGTTCCCCGGCAGGGAGACGTCCCCGTCCAGGATGAACTTGGGCTCCGGGTCCTGCTTTCCGCCGTTGATTAGGCCGGGACCGGCGTGGATCTTCAGGCGGATGCCCCCCTCCAGGCCGATCTCCGTGTCCACCGCCGACCGGCTCACCTTGGTCTCGTCCACGTCTGGCTCCCCCAGAATGCCCAGATAGGGGGATCGGATGAGGTCGTCCCACAGCAGATCCGTCAGGCCCAGCCGGGACTTGGACACGGCGTTGACATACCGCAGGCCGATGCGCTCGAAGAAGGCGGGGGCATAGACCTGGATAAACTGGGCCAGGGGCTCGTCCAGCCGGAGTGCGAAGTCCTCCCAGCGGGTGTAGCGCAGGGTGGACAGGGCGATGAAGTCCTTGGTGAGGTTGAGCTTCCAAAGGCCGTCGGCGGAAACAAAGCTGTGGTTGGCCACAGGGCTCTGGGGCTCCAGCTTGGCGTTGGGCGTGCCGCCCCCCACCAGCCGGGGCGGGCGCTGCTCCTGACGGACGGCATAGCGGGGGAAGCTGCGGCGCACCGCCTCCTGGAACTCGGCGGGCTCCTTGGTGTTGATGGCGAGGATGGCCGGAAACCGCAGCTGGCAGATGACCTCTACCAGGGGGCTCCGGGCGTACTGGTATCTCTGATAGTCTGAAAACAGCATGGAAAGGCTCCTTCCTATGGGCCGGGAGACCCGGACGTTCTCCCCTATTGTAATGCCTCCTCCGGCGGTTGTCAACGAATAGGAACCCTTTGGCCGCCATGGAATAGGATGGGGCAGACGGAAAACGGAGGGAAGCGCCATGAGGAACGAATGGAATTTCTGGGTGGTGGGGGGCGATCTGCGCCAGGTCAAGCTGGCCTGGCTCCTGGCGGAGGACGGACACACGGTACATACCTGGGCCCTGGAGGGGGCGGAGGAGGCTGTGGCGCCGGCGGAGGGCCTGGAGGAGGCGCGGCTGGCCGACTGCGTGATTCTCCCTCTGCCGGCGGCGGGAGAGGGCGGGCGGCTCAACGCCCCGCTTTCGGCCCGGAAGCCCTCCCTGGAGGAGGTGGTCCGCGCCCTGCGGCCCGGCCAGGTGGTCTGCGCCGGCAGGGCGGGGCCGGAGCTCCGGGCCCTGGCGGAGGCGCAGGGGCTGCGGCTGTACGACTATTTCCAGCGGGAGGAGCTGGCGGTGGCCAACGCCGTGCCCACCGCTGAGGGGGCGGTTCAGCTGGCTATGGAGGAGCTGCCCATCACCCTCCACGGCGCCCGGGTGCTGGTACTGGGCTTTGGGCGGCTGGGGAAGCTCACCGCCCACCGGTTGCACGCCCTGGGGGCCCGGGTCAGCGTGGCGGCCCGGAAATGGGCCGACCTGGCCTGGGCTGAGGCCTACGGCTGCGCCCCGGAACACCTGGCGTGCCTGGACGGCTACCTCTGCCCCTACGACCTGGTGGTGAACACCGTCCCCGCCCGGGTGCTGGATGGGGAGCGTCTGGCGGACCTGAAGCCCGGCTGTCTGGTGATCGACCTGGCCTCCAGGCCGGGGGGTGTGGACCTGGAGGCCGCCGCCCGCCTGGGGGTGCGGGTGATCTGGGCCCTCTCCCTCCCGGGCAGGGTGGCCCCGGTCACCGCCGGAAAAATCCTCCGGGACACCATCTACCACATTCTCGACGAATTAGGAGGCTGAGTATGGAACAGGTACGCGTCGGATTTGCCTTCTGCGGGTCTTTTTGTACCTACGGCGAGGTCCTGCCCGCTCTGGAACGGGCCAGGGCCAGGTACGGGGCGGTCACCCCCATCGTCTCGGAGAAGAGCGCCGAAACCGACAGCCGGTTCGGCCCCGCCCATGAATTCCTCCGTGAGATGGAGCGCATCTGCGACCGCAGGGTCATCGACTCCATCCCCAAGGCCGAGCCCATCGGGCCCCAGAAGCTGCTGGATGTGCTGGTCATCGCCCCCTGCACCGGCAGCACCCTGGCCCGGCTGGCCAACGGCTTCAGCGACACGGCGGTGACTATGGCCGCCAAGGCCATGTGGCGCAACGGCCGGCCGGTGGTGATCGCCGTCTCCACCAACGACGGCCTGGCCGCCTCGGCCAAAAATATCGGGGTGCTGATGGACAAAAAGCATGTCTTCTTCGTGCCCTACCGCCAGGACGACCCGGTGGGAAAGCCCACCTCTCTGGTGGCCGACTTTACCCGCATCAACGACGCTGTGGACGCCGCGCTGAAGGGGGAGCAGGTGCAGCCGGTGCTGCTGGGCCCCCGGTGAGCCCGGCCCCGCCGGAGAAAAGCGCACGGGGAACCGTTGAAGCCCATGGTTTCAACGGTTCCCCGTGTCTTTCTCTCAGGCGCCTCTCCCACATCCGGCGTTCGGATGCCCGGCCGGGCATGGATGGAAGGCGTCCTGTCCACCTTCCCGGCGGACGCTATGTGGGCGGTCTCAGAACTGGGACTGGCCACCCTTTTTGTTCTGAGCCTGCTCCTTCTTCTTGTTCTGAGCCTGGCCCTGGTCCTTGCGGTTCTGGGGGTCCATGCGGCTGCTGTTTTGCTCGTCTTTCATGGCGGATTCACCTCTTTTCTTGGGAAGACGCACCTAGTATTGCCAGGGCCGCGGGGGGATATACGCCTCCCGCGAAGAAGCCGCCGGTTTTTTGAAAAAAGGATACCCAAGGCCGGAAAAATATGTTATACTGGAAAAAAAGGACAACGGTCCTGACAAAGGAGGCAGCGCCCATGAAATGTCCGTATTGCGGTACCTTAGAGAGCAAGGTTGTGGACTCCCGTCCCGCGGAGGAGGGGACCAGCATCCGCCGCCGCCGGGAGTGTCTGGAGTGCCATAAGCGCTTCACCACCTACGAGACGGTGGAGAGCCTGCCCCTCATTGTCATCAAGAAGGACGGCAGTCGCCAGACCTTTGACCGGGACAAGCTGCTGGGAAGTATGCTCAAGGCCTGCGAGAAGCGCTCGGTGCCCCTGGCCAAGCTGCAGGAGCTGGCCCGGGAGATCGAGCAGAGCCTGCAAAACGACATGGAGCGAGAGGTGAGCTCCGCCGACATCGGTGAGTTGGTCATGGAGCGTCTCAAGGATGTGGACGAGGTGGCCTATGTCCGCTTCGCCTCGGTCTACCGGCAGTTTAAGGACATCGGAACCTTTATGGATGAGCTCAATAAGCTCCTGGAAGGGAAATAATTGACCTAATCCCCTGAAAAACGGCGGCTTGTCCGCCAAGTTTGACCCCAAACATGAGCGAGAGTGCGTTGGAAAAAATCCGACGCACCCTCGCTTTTTTCATCCCCTGATGCCGCAAAGCTGTTTTCAGAATTGATGCTGATTTTGGCTCAGTTTCGGCGCTGTTCAGCCGTAATGGAGCAAGATTATTTCAAATTCTGCTTCATGGCTGGTGCATGGCCCCGGGGGGATGGAGGGGGTGTAGGGGGAGGAAGGGGGTGTGGATGGAAGTGACAAAATTATGGGACAGATGACGGTTTTAGATGGGACGGGGACATAGTGTTTCAAAATAATTCTCTGATTTTTCGGATTTAAGGGATTTAATTTGAAAAAATGCCCTCAAATTTCCCAACCGTTTCCAGAAATACCCCTGTTTTTTCAGATTAAATACAGGGACGCAGAGAAAATCGGAAGTAAGTCTGAATTTCATCCAAAAAACAGAGGGGGTGATTTACCATGAAGCGGGCCTCGAAAAAGCAACGGGAAATCCGGTTTCACAGCGGGAAGTGCGGGCGCATCATCTGCGTCAACAGCTATGCGGAACAGGAGTATGCCAAAAAGCTGGAGGCGGACGACCGGGTGGAGAACTACGAGGAGAACTGCTGCCTCGACCCGGAGCGGTTTCAGCATATGAACCCCGTGGGCATCCGTGCCGCCTACATGAAGCAGGAGTGGAAAACGGATTTTCTGATCCACCATACGGACGGGACCCAGGCTGTCCGGGAGGTAGTGCGGGAGGACGAGTTGACCAAGGCAACCGTGCTGGAACAGCTGGAGTTGTCCCGCCGGTACTGGGAGGCCGTAGGCGTATCAGACTGGCGCGTCGCCCTGTTCCGGGAAGGTGGTGTGACCCACGCTTCCTGACGGCCTGGGAATACAGAGGGAATGGGGCCGACCAAGTTTACCGATGCATCGGCGCAGAGGCCCCCGCCCGTCACCCTGTCATGAACGACTAAATACAAAGAAAGGTTGATGTTGATATGAAAGAGTACATGAGTGAAGAAGCGGCCAAGGTGCTCATAGCACGTTTTGCCGAGAAGCAGTGGGATGGGGACTATCCCTGTCCACGATGTGGCCGGCCTGTAATGGAAAGCGATCCCGTGCGAAACGCCCTGAGCCGCCGGCTCAATGTCTATATATGTGACGAGTGTGGCATGACGGAGGCCCTCGAAGATATGCCGGGCGCCCCCAAGACATCCTTGTCCGCCTGGGCTATTGCAAAGGAACCGGCACGCTGGGAAGTCCAGCCACCCAAACTGCGACTCCGGCTGGTGGGACGAGACAGCTGGAGCCGCCCTGTCTATGAATGCGAGGGCAGGTTGTATGTCGATATAGACCCCAGGGCAGACCGCCGGCCGGACATCTACACGAAACAGGGAAACAGTTTTGGCGGGGAGCCCTGCGACCCCATCCCGGATTGGGTGGAAGTCGAATTTATTCCCCGGCGGGACACCTGGTGATCCTCGTCCGTGACGCCGCTCCCTCCCCTGCTAATACACACGGAAAAGGGGCGCAGGGGGCACGGCCCTCTGCGCCCCTCCCTTCGCCGCATGGGGAGAATACAGTGGGAGTGGAGGCAGAACAAATTTCGTGACAGTCGTGCCGGTCATAGACCATACTTTTTCATTTTTAACGTTTAATTTTTATTTTAGAGAATACATGGGAAAGGTACAGAAATGACTGTCACAGACTTACACCAAACCAAATCCAGAAGAAACGGAGGGCAAACACGATGTACCTTGACATCAACGGAGAACAGTTTCGCATCCTGAAGGCAGAGCCCCAAGGCGCATGGCTTGTCTCCTGTGACGCTCCGGGGCCGCCCCGCTTCGTGGACCAGCGGGAACTGGACGCCTATCCCCGCGCACCTGCCCCGGAGCCGTGCGCCGCAGAGCAGGGGAAGCGCCGCAGACGGCCGCGGAGCAGGTGCGCATGGCGTTGATTCAGCCCCTGCTTGACAACGGGGACTGCGTCAGCGACCCTGCCATTCGCCGCCAGCTTGCGGCAGAGGCGGCGCGGGAGCACGGCACCACCAGCCGGCGCGTCCTGCGGCTGTACTATCAATACATCGCCACCGGGGCCGTGATGAAACACAAGTCCCGGGAGCGCCGTCCGCCGGAGTACGAGAACTACTACAAGCGCGCCATCCAGACCTTCTACTACTCTGCCAAGCGGCCCACCCTGCGGGATACCTACGACCTCATGCTCCATCAATTCTTCACCGCCTCGGACGGCCATCTGGCAGACAAGCGCCCCACATGGCCGGCCTTCCGTCACTACTTCTACGACCATACATACCACCGCCGCAGTGAGCGGACCATCGCCCGGGACGGCCTCACCAACTACCAACGGACTGCCCGCCCCCTCACCGGGTCCGCCATGGCGTGGAAAGACCACATCGGGGCCTATCAGATGGATGCCACCACAGCAGACATCTACCTTGTTTTCCGCTTGGACCGCACCAAGGTCGTGGGCCGCCCCTATGTCTACCTGGCCGTGGACACCGCCACCCAACTGATTGCGGGGCACTATGTGGGCTATGAGGCGGGCGTGGAAGCCGTCATGGCCTGTCTCGCCAACGCCACCATGGACAAAGTGAATATTGCCGGGGTTACGGCATCCCCATCGACGCTGCCGACTGGCCCAGCAAAGGGCTCCCGTCTGAGGTCATCACAGACCAGGGCCGGGACTTCTTAGGCGGCCGCATAAAGGAACTGTGTCTCCGTTACGGCGTCACCTGCGAGGCCCTGCCCCCGTTCCGCCCCGACCGAAAAGGACTTGTGGAAAAGATGTTCGATCTGATGCAGGGCCGGTACAAGCCCATCCTGCGGGGCCGGGGTGTTATCGAGGCGGACGC